>NZ_JBHXLL010000004.1:2754-333550 GCF_042721415.1 Kitasatospora sp. NPDC058444
TGGTGCTGATGTTGAGCGTGGCGCTGTTGCCGGCGGTCACGCTGCCGGGGGTGACGGTGGCGGTGACGCCGGCCGGAGCGCCGCTGACCGTGAGGTTGACGCTCTGCGCCGAGCCCGCCGTCACCGCCGTCGCGACGGTCGCCGAGGTGGAGGAACCGGCCGCGACCGTGGCGGAGTCGGGGCTCACCGACACCGAGAAGTCGTTGCTCACCGTCGAGCCGCTGGTGAACGGCGCGAAGATGTGGGTGAAGTCCCAGGTGTTCTGGGCGATCCCGGAGCAGTTGTCGTTGCCGGCCGTGCCCGGGCAGCCGCCGTTGTCGCGCTGGAGCGCCCAGAAGGACAGCGTGTTGATGCCCTTGGAGACCGCCCAGTTGTACACGGTGTTGGCGTTGGCCAGGGTGAAGGTCTCCGCCGGGCCGAAGTCGTCGACGCCGATCATCTCGATGATCCCGATCGAACCCCACAGCTGGGCAGGGGTCTTGGACGGGTAGAGCTTGGCGAGCTGGTTGTAGAGGCCCTGCGCGGAGGTCTGGGTGTCGGCCGCCATGTCGTGGGCGGCGTTGTCGTAGTAGTCGAAGGTCATCATGTTGACGACGTCGATCCGCGCGTTGTTGCTGACCGCGTTCTTCAGCACCGCGAGCCCGCTGCTGGCCAGCCCGGAGGTGGTGGTCGGCAGCGTGTAGGAGAACTGGACGTTCCGCCCGTTGGCGGCGGCCCAGTCCTGCACGATCTTGATCGCCTTGTTGCGGCGGTCGATCCCGGCGGTGTTGTTCAGCGAGTTGTCCTCGATGTCGAGGTCGATCCGGCTGACGTCGTAGGTGGTGATCACGTTCTCGAACGCGGCGGCGATCTGGTTGACATCGGTGCAGCTGTCGGCCAGCTCGGTGCCGGTGTTGTCGGCGGTGTAGCCACCGAAGGACGGGATCACGTCCCCGCCGTTGGCGCGGATGGTCGCGATGTCGGCGCCGAAGGTGGAGGAGGACACCGGCTTGGAGGTGTCGCCGTTCCAGTACGGCGTGCAGGAGCCCTTGGTGGCGGTCTGGAGGAACGCCATGGTCAGGTGCTTGGCGCCGGACTGCGCGGCCAGCTGGGCCGGGCTCTGGCCGGTCCAGGACTCGAAGTAGGGGGCGAAGACCCGGCTGGGGAGCGGGGTGGCGGCCTGGGCGGAGCTCGTCCCGGCGGCGACCAGGCCGGCCGAGGCGGCCAGCGTGGCGCAGGCCGTCAACACGGCCTGGACTGTTCTGCGAAGGCGCATGGATTCTCCAACAGACGTGGTGGGGCAGGACGTTGGGGAGGTGCGGTTGGTCCGGGCAGGGCGGCCGTGTGGGGTCGGCCGCGATCCCGGGACCGGGTCGGATATCAGGAGTGCGGGAGTGCGGGGTGCGGGCGCGTGCGGGCGTGCGAAGGCCCACCGACTCGCGTGGAGGCGGGCGGCGTGCGGATGCGCGCGCCGTACGGAGCGGGGGTGGAGCGGAGCATGGCAGGGCAGTGCCTCAGCCGCCGGTGGTCACACCCCCACAGTGCATCCCGGTCGGATCGACATGCTTATGTTTGGACTAGACCACTGGTCTGTCAAGAGACCTAACAGTTCGTCAGCACACGGCCCGCGCAGCGCAAGGGGGCGGACGGCGCACCTTCGGGCGGCCACGGCGAGGGGCGGCCCCGGAGACGAGAAAACCGTGGCCGCGCACCCATGAGGGGGCGCGGCCACGGCGGCCCGGCGCTCAGGACACCGGGCGTTTCATGGTGCCGCAGATCCGTGGATCCCTGAATCCCGCGGGTCCCTGAAGCCGCGGGGCGATGTGTTCGCGGACCCGGCGGCCCGGACGGCAGCCCGGATCGGCGGTCCGGACCGACGACCTGGACAAGCGGTCCGGATCGGCGCTCCGGATCAGCGGGACGGCGGGCAGAGCGTGGCGAGCAGCGCCTCGTTGATCTTCGCGGCGGTGTCCGGGCCGAAGCCCTGCGGGTGGTCGGCGGAGGTGAAGCGCTGGTTGGCCAGGTCGACGAGCTTCTGCTTGTCCTTGGGGAACTGGTACATCGCCTGGCACTGGTTGCGCGCCCGGTCCACGGCCTGGTCCGGCTTGCCGCCGACGATCGCCGGGTCGATCGCGTCCAGCGCGGACACCAGCTTGGCCGCCAGGTCGTTGCCGGGCTTGGCGGGCAGTCCGGCGTCGGCGGGCGGGGCGGGCTTGGCCGGTGCGGGGGCTCCCGAGGCGCCGGCGTCGGGGGCGGGCGCGTCGGTGGCGCCGTCGGCCGTGGGGGCGGCTGTGCCGGGCGCGGGAGCCGCGGGCGTGGTGGCGGCGTCGGAGGGCACGGGGGCCGATGCGGCGGAGGTGGTGGGGGAGCCGGCCGCGGAGGTGGCCTTGTTCGAACCCGATCCGGAGCTGGAGCAGGCAGCGAGGCTCACCGCGGCGAGTGCCGTGAGGGTGGCGGCGAGGAGACGAGTGCGCATGGCGCCCAGAGTGTCATGTTCGCGGCGTGGAAGGGAAGGTCCCTCCGGCGGCTGGAGGGAGGCCTCCGGAATGGCGGGCGGCGGCCCGGAGGAAGCTCCTCCGGGCCGCCGCGTTCGCGATCCATGGGCGTTCGGGGGGCCGGGCCACCGTCACCCGAAGCCCGCCGGTCAAGGACCGTCAGCCAGAGTCCGGCGGTCAAGGCCCGTCGGTCAAGCCAATCCGGCCGAGACCGTCAGCCGTTGATCGTCAGCCGAGATCGTCGGCAGAGACCGTTCAGCCGAGACCGTTGGACTTCAGCCAGTCCTTGGCGACCGCCGACGGGTCCTCCTTGTCCACCGACACGCGCTTCATCATCGCCATCAGCCCGGCGGTGTCGAGCTTGGCCGACACCGCGTTGAGCGCCGCTGTCGCGGTCGCGTCCACGCCCGCCTTGTGGACCAGCGGGGTGACGTTCTGCGCGCCGAAGATGTTCTTCGGGTCGGCCAGCGGGACGAGCTTGTACTGGGCGATCTTCGGGTCGGTGGTGAACACGTTGCCGACCTGGATGCTGCCGTCCTTGAGTGCGTTCGCGGTGGTGTCGGCGGTGGGCTTCCACTCCTTGAAGGTCAGCCCGTAGACGTCCTTGAGCTGCTGCTCGCGGCGGCTCTTGAACTCCGGCGGCCCGCCGATGGTGAACTCGCCGGCCTTGGCGGCGAGGTCGGCGATGCTCTTGAGGTTGTCCTTGTCGGCCGTCTCCTGGCTGACGCTGAGCGAGTCCTTGTCCTCGGCCGGGGAGGAGTCGAGGATGCCCAGCGCGGCGGGCAGCGTCGTGGTGAGCGCCGCGTTCACGTCCTGGGTGGTGACGGCGGTGGACTTCGGGTCCAGGTAGGCGAGCAGTGAGCCGTTGTACTCCGGCAGGAGGGTCAGGTTGCCGCTCTGCAGCTGACCGTAGAGCACCTCGCGGCTGCCGATGTTGAACTTCTCCTGGACCTTGACGCCCTTGGCCTTGAGGGCCTGCGAGTAGATCGACCCGAGCAGGACGTTCTCCGGGAAGTTGGCCGAGCCGACCACGACCGTCGACCCGGAACCGCCCGAGCCGTCGGAACCGCCCGAGCCGCCTGCCGGGGCCGAGGAGCTCGAACCCCCGCCGAGCGGGTCTCCGCCGGAGGAACCGCATGCGGTGGCGCCGAGGGCGAGCGCGGCCAGGGTGCCGAGGACGACGGCGCGGCGGCTTCGGTTGATTGTCGACATGATGACAAATGTCCTTCCGGGACGGGAGGTGAAGAGGAGGCGGACGTCAGTGGGGCCGCTGCTGGGCGCGCACCCCGGGCGGGAGCGCGAAGCGGGCGAGCAGGGCGAAGAACAGCTGGGCGGCGACCGCGAGCAGCACCACCAGCAGCGCGCCGCCCACGGTCACGGCGTACTTGCGGGTCGCCAGTCCGTCGATGACGTAGCGGCCGAGGCCGCCCAGACCGACGTAGGCGGCCACCGTGGCGGTCGCGATCACCTGCACGGTCGCTGTCCGGAAGCCGGCCAGCAGGGTCGGCGCGGCCGAGGGCAGGCAGACCTGCCGCAGCACCTGGGGGTGGGTCAGCCCGATGCCGCGGGCGGCGTCGCGGACGTCCGGGTCGGTGCCCCGCACCCCCTCGACGGCGGCCACCAGCAACGGCGGCGCGGCGAGTGCGACCAGAGGGATCAGCACGGCGGTGTCGCCGACCCCGGCGAGCAGCACGGCCAGCGTCACCAGGCCGAGGGTGGGCAGGGCCCGGGCGGAGCCCGCGAGCGCGGTCACCACGGTGACGCCGCGACCGGTGTAGCCGATCAGCAGCCCGAGCGGGACGGCGAGCAGCGCCGCGAACAGCAGGGCCTCGCCGGAGAGCAGCAGGTGCTCGGTGACCCGGTGCACGATCGAGTCCGGCCCGCTGAGGTGGTCCGGGGCGGTGAAGAAGTCGCTCAGCCAGTTCAGCCAGTTCACGAGCCGGCTCCCTTCTCCCGGACGGCCCAGGGTGCGAGCAGGCGTCGGGCGGTCACCAGCAGCAGGTCGACGGCCAGCGCCAGGACGGCGATCAGCACGATGCCCGCCACGATCGGGGTCGGGAAGGTGCGCTGGAAGCCGTCGACGAACAGGTAGCCGAGCCCGCCGCGGCCGACCAGCGCACCGACGCTCGCCAGCGAGATGCTGGACACCGCCGCGACCCGCAGTCCGGCGATCAGGTACGGCACGGCGGCGGGCAGCTCGACCGAGGTCAGCCGGTGCCACGGCCCGTACCCCATCGCGGTCGCGGCCTGCCGGACGGCGTCCGGGACGGCGCGCAGCCCGTCCACGGTGGTCGGCAGCAGCACGGCGAGGGCGTAGAAGGTGAGCGGGATCATCACGGTCGCCTGGGTGGCGAGGCCGGTGTACGGGATCAGCACCACGAACACGGCCAGCGAGGGCAGCGCGTAGACGATGTTGAACACGGCGGACAGCGGCTGGTACAGCCGGGGGTAGCGGGCGCAGGCCAGGCCGAGCGGGACGGCCAGCAGCAGGCCGATGAGCACGGGGACGAGGGCGATCACGGCGTGGTCGGCGAGCAGGTGGCCGAGGTAGCCGAGGTGGTCGCCGATCCAGTACCAGCGGACGATCGGTTCATCGTCCACCGTCGGCTCCGTCCGCGCCGACGCTGCCGTCCGTGCCACTGGTACGGCTCGTACCACTGGTGCGGCTCATGCCGTCCATGCCGTTCGTGCCGTTCACGCCGCTCGCGCCGCTTGTGTCGCTAGCCCCGCCGGTGCCGCCGGTGCCGTCCGGGTGGCTTCCGTCGATCGGGGCCTTGCCGACGCGGACGGGCGCCCCTTCGGCCGGCGAACCGGAGGCGTCGGGACGCAGTGCGGCGAGGACCGCCTCACGGCTCGCGGTGCCGATGACCCGGCCGTCGGCGTCCAGTGCGACGGCGACCCCGGCGGGGGAGAGGACGGCGGCGTCCAGCGCGGTGCGCAGGGTTTCGGTGTCCGGGCGGAAGCCGGCTGCCGGCTGCAGTTCGGCGGTGGCGGCGTCGCGGTCGATCCAGCCGATCGGTCGGCGCTCGTCGTCCAGGGCCAACTCCCAGCCTCCGTACCGGAGTCCGTCACCCACCGGGCGGAGCTCGACAGCTCCGGCAGGGCGCAGGCCGAGGCCGCGCAGGCCCCGGTCACGCCCGAGGAAGGCGGCCACGCCCTCGTCGGCGGGCGTGGTGAGCAGCGTGTGCGGGTCGGCCAGCTGGGCGATCCGGCCGTGCTCGCGGAGCACCACCACCTGGTCGCCGAGCCGGACGGCCTCCTCGATGTCGTGGGTGACGAACAGCACCGTCTTGTGCAGCTCGGACTGGAGCCGCAGCAGCTCCTCCTGGAGCCCGGCCCGCACCACCGGGTCGACCGCGCTGAACGGCTCGTCCATCAGCAGCACCGGCGGGTCGGCGGCCAGCGCGCGCGCCACACCGACCCGCTGCTGCTGGCCGCCGGACAGCTGGAACGGGTACCGCTTGGCGGTCTCCGGTGCGAGCCCGACCAGTTCGAGCAGTTCGGCGGCGCGGGCGCGGGCCTTCTTGCGGTCCCAGCCGAGCAGGTAGGGGACGGTGGCGATGTTGTCGATCACCTTGCGGTGCGGGAAGAGCCCGGCCTGCTGGATCACGTACCCGATGCCACGGCGCAGCTTGGCGGGTTCCAGCTTCGCGACGTCCGTGTCGTCCAGCAGGACCCGGCCCGAGGTGGGCTCGACCATTCGGTTGACCATGCGCAGCAGGGTGGTCTTTCCGCAGCCGGACGGGCCGACCAGGACGGTTATGCGACCGGTCGGGACCTCCAGGTCCAGGCCCTCGACCGCGACGGTGCCGTCGGGGTGGCGCTTTCCGGCGCCCTCGAATCTGATCACGTGGGAGTTTCCTCGTCAGGGCGCCCCGGAGAGGCGGCGCCTCGGTCGTTCGGTCGTTCGGTCGGGTCGTTCGGCGACGGCGGTTTCAAGCGCCCGGGCGTACTTCCGCCCGCGTGGCTGCCCAGCTTTGGACCGGCGGAAACTCTGATCAGACTATGACCTGCTTCATCTCCTGTCCTTGATTTACCGTCCCGGCACGCGGTGCGACCGCGACCTCAGCCGCCCTGACGGGTCGGCAGACCCGCGGCCGCCCAGCCCACGAAGCCGCCGTCCAGGTCGGTCGCCCGGTGCAACCCCAGCTCGCGCAGGGAAGCGGCGGCCAGGCTGGAGGCGTAGCCCTCGGAGCAGACCACGATCACCTCGACGTCGTAGCCCGAGGCCTCGGGAATCCGGTGACTGCCCGTCGGATCCAGCCGCCACTCCAGCACGTTGCGCTCGATGATCAGCGAGCCGGGGATCTCCCCCTCGGCCGCCCGCTGCGCCGCCGGACGGATGTCCACCAGCAGCGCGCCGTCCAGCTGGGCCTGGTACGCCTCGCGGGCGCGGGGCCGGTGGACGCCCTGCCGGGCGCGCTCCACCAGGTCGTCGATCGTGGTCACCACTGTTCGGGTCCTTCCTCGGAGGTGCGGACGAGCCCACCGGCCCGCAGATCGTAGTGCGCCATCGAGCTCAGCGGCGGCGAATAGGCGTGCAGGGTCACGGCGGGGCCGGCGGCGGTGTTGCGCACGTCGTGCACGTACTCGGGGCCGAAGGCGCGGGCGGTGCCGGCCGGGACCCGGCGGATCAGCAGGCCCTGCTCCGGGCCGCCGAGGGACAGCTCCTCCAACTCGCCGAGGGCGACGGTGAAGGCGCCGCGCGAGCCGCCGTGGTCGTGGAAGCCGGTGGACTGGCCGGGCAGCCAGCTGATCAGCCACACCTCGTGGTCGTCGTCGGCCGTCAGCCGGCGGTACCAGCGGTCCTCGGCGGAGAGACGGACGTGGTGGATCCACTCCTCGGGCCGCTCGGCCAGCTCGCGGACGATGGTCCGCAGGGTGCCGGGGGTGAGCGGCGCGGGGACGTCGGCGTCGGCGTGGGATCCGGGGTGGTCTCCGGCGTGGTCTCCGGCATGGGCTTCAGGGCCGACGGTCGGGCGGGTATCGCGGCTGATGCTCGGGCGGATGTCGTGGCTGATGCTCGGGCTCGGGCTCATGGAGGCGTCCTCGGATGCGGCGGGAACGTCGGCGGGAAGCGCCCGGCGACCGGCGACGGCGGACGGGCGGGCCGACGGAGCGGCCCGGCACGTGCGGGTGCGCCGGGTGCGGTCGGGAGTCAGAACTGCGGGTACGGGTGCACGGCACGGGCCCTGGCGGACGTCACAGGGCGGTACCGGCGGGGGAGAGCAAGGTCAACAGGCACAGATGGAACTCGCCTGGCGCCGCAGATCGACGTGCAGGCGGCAGACCAGAGTGGCGCCGGAGTCCATGCGCCGGATCCTTCCGGAGCGAACCGGACGAAGTCAAGCCGAGCTGACGGCCCGCCGCCGTCCGTTGCGAGTAAGACGGCGAATCCCGGGGTAGATCATCTCTTCATCGCACCCCGGGAACATCCGCGTGTCCGCGCGACGAGATCGCCCCGGACGCGTTTGCGCCAACGTATTGTCAGGCCACCGAGGCCAGGCCTACCGTCTACAGATCGCTTTCTACGCACGTAGACCCCGCGGTTCCCCGAGCGGAACCGTGGGGCAGACCCGCCCCGTCAACCCTCAGACCGCGGGCCCGACCGCACGGCCGGACCGCGGAGTTGCGGAGGTAACCATGTCGCAGATCGTCCGTGCCGCGCTCGTCCAGACCCGCTGGACCGGTGACCAGGAGAGCATGATCGCGCTCCACGAGCGGTACGCCCGCGAGGCCGCAGCCCAGGGCGCGAAGATCATCGGCTTCCAGGAGGTCTTCAACTCCCCGTACTTCTGTCAGGTCCAGGAGGCCGAGCACTACCGCTGGGCCGAGGCCGTCCCCGACGGCCCGACCGTGCGCCGGATGCGGGAACTCGCCCGCGAGCTCGGGCTGGTGATGGTCGTCCCGGTCTACGAGGAGGAGCAGGCCGGCGTCTATTACAACACCGCCGCCGTCATCGACGCCGACGGCAGCTACCTCGGCAAGTACCGCAAGCACCACATCCCGCAGGTCAAGGGCTTCTGGGAGAAGTACTACTTCAAGCCCGGCAACCTCGGCTGGCCCGTGTTCGACACCGCCGTCGGCAAGGTCGGCGTGTACATCTGCTACGACCGCCACTTCCCCGAGGGCTGGCGCGCCCTCGGCCTGGCCGGCGCGCAGATCGTCTACAACCCCTCGGCCACCAGCCGCGGCCTGTCCGCCTACCTCTGGCAGCTCGAACAGCCCGCCGCCGCCGTCGCCAACGAGTACTTCGTCGCCGCGATCAACCGCGTCGGCACCGAGGAGTACGGCGACAACGACTTCTACGGCACCTCCTACTTCGTGGACCCGCGCGGCCAGTTCGTCGGCGACGTCGCTTCCGACAAGGAGGAGGAACTCGTCGTCCGCGACCTCGACCTCGGCCTGATCGAGCAGGTCCGCCAGCAGTGGGCGTTCTACCGCGACCGCAGGCCCGACGCCTACGGACCGCTCGCCGAGGCGTGAGGAGCGGCGCGATGACCACCAGCGACGCGCGGGCCGCCGTCCGTGCCCCGCACCAGCGCACCGTCGTCCGCGGCGGCCTCGTCATCACCGCGACCGAGGAGGTCCACGCCGACGTCCTGATCGAGGGCGAGCGCATCGCCGCCCTCGCCGCCACCGGCAGCTCCGCCGCCGAGGCCTGGACCGCCGACACCGTCATCGACGCCACCGGCCACTACGTCATCCCGGGCGGCGTCGACGCCCACACCCACATGGAGCTGCCGTTCGGCGGCACCGCGGCCTCCGACACCTTCGAAACCGGCACCCGGGCCGCCGCCTGGGGCGGCACCACCACCATCGTGGACTTCGCCGTGCAGCCGGTCGGCGGCTCGCTGCGCGAGGGCCTGGACACCTGGCACGCCAAGGCCGAGGGCAACTGCGCGATCGACTACGCCTTCCACACCATCGTCTCCGACGTCAACGACGCCGTGCTGAAGGAGATGGACGCCCTGGTGGACTCCGGCGAGTCCACCTCCTTCAAGCTCTTCATGGCCTACCCCGGCGTCTTCTACAGCGACGACGGCCGCATCCTGCGCGCCATGCAGCGCGGTGCCGCCAACGGCGGGCTGATCATGATGCACGCGGAGAACGGCATCGCCATCGACGTCCTGGTCGAACAGGCGCTCGCCGCCGGGAAGACCGCCCCCCGCCACCACGGCGAGGTCCGCCGCGAACTGCTGGAGGCCGAGGCCACCCACCGGGCGATCAAGCTCGCCCAGGTGGCCGGCAGTCCGCTCTACGTGGTGCACGTCTCCGCCGCCGCCGCGCTCGCCGAACTCGCCCGCGCCCGCGACGAAGGGCTCAACGTCTTCGGCGAGACCTGCCCGCAGTACCTCTTCCTCTCCACGGACAACCTCGCCGAGGAGGGCGCCGACGGCTTCGAAGGCGCCAAGTACGTGTGCAGCACGCCACTCAGGCCGCGCGAGCACCAGGAGTCGCTCTGGCGCGGGCTGCGCACCAACGACCTCCAGGTGGTCTCCACCGACCACTGCCCGTTCTGCTTCGTCGGCCAGAAGGAGCTGGGCCGCGGCGACTTCTCGAAGATCCCCAACGGCCTGCCGGGCGTCGAGAACCGGATGGACCTGCTCCACCAGGCCGTGGTGGACGGGCACATCAGCCGGCGCCGCTGGGTCGAGATCGCCTGCACCACCCCGGCCCGGATGTTCGGCCTGCACCCGCGCAAGGGCACCGTCGCCCCGGGTGCCGACGCCGACCTGGTGGTCTACGACCCGACCGCGGTGCAGACCGTCTCCGCCGCGACCCACCACATGAACGTGGACTACTCGGCCTACGAGGGCCGCCGACTCACCGGCCGGGCAAGGACGGTGATGTCGCGCGGCACCGTCGTGCTGGACGACGGGGCCTGGCTCGGCCGGGCCGGGCACGGGACCTTCCTGCGCCGGGACACCTGCCAGTACCTGGTCTGAGTCCCCTCCCGCTTGCCGCTTGACCGTTGGCCGACCGACCGCTCGCCGTTCGGCCTTTCGCCCGTCGATTGCTCGACGTTCGACCGCCTGACCGTTCACCGCTCGCCCGTCGCCGCCCGTTGCGCCGATCCGCTCGGCGACCGGGCGGTGGCGGGCAGGACCCTTACCTGGAGCCCCTCATGGACATCGGCCTCGTCCTTCAGACCGACCCGCCCGCCCGGCTGCTCATCGACCGGATGATCCGCGCCGAGCGGGCCGGGTTCAGCCACGGCTGGACCTTCGACTCCTGCGTGCTGTGGCAGGAGCCCTTCGTCATCTACAGCCGGATCCTCGCCGAGACCGAGCGGATGACCGTCGGCCCGATGGTGACCAATCCGGGCACCCGCACCTGGGAGGTGACCGCCTCCACCTTCGCCACCCTCAACGACATGTACGGCAACCGGACCGTCTGCGGGATCGGCCGCGGTGACTCCGCCATGCGGGTCGCCGGGCGGCACCCCGCCACCCTCGCCCGACTCTCCGAAGCCATGCACAGCATCAAGGAGTTGGCCGAGGGGCGCACCGCCGAGGTGGACGGCACCGAGATGCGCCTGCCCTGGGTTCGCCCCGGCGCGTCGCTGCCGATCTGGATGGGCGCGTACGGGCCGAAGGCGCTCGCTCTGACGGGCCGTCAGGCTGACGGCTTCATCCTGCAGCTGGCCGATCCGTACCTCACCGAGTTCATGGTCAAGGCGGTGCGGGCCGCCGCCGTCGAGGCCGGCCGGGACCCGGACTCGCTCACCATCTGCGTCGCCGCCCCGGCCTACGTCACGGCCGACGACTCGCCCGAGGCGCTCGCCCACGCCCGGGAGCAGTGCCGCTGGTTCGGCGGGATGGTGGGCAACCACGTGGCCGACCTGGTCAGCCACTACGGTGAGCACTCCGACCTGGTGCCGGAGGCGCTCACCGAGTACATCAAGGGCCGCCAGGGCTACGACTACAGCCACCACGGGCGGGCCGGGAACCCGGACACGGCCTTCGTTCCGGACGAGATCGTCGACCGCTTCTGCCTGATCGGCCCGGCGGAGGCGCAACGGGCCCGGCTGGCGGAGCTCCGCTCGCTCGGTGTCGACCAGTTCGCCGTCTACGCCATGCACGACGCCATCGAAGCCACCATCGACGCGTACGGGGCGGACGTCATCCCGCACCTGTGACGGGCTGTCCGGACGCCGCGTGAGCCACTCCGTGGACCGTCCGTGAACAAGTCCGTGAACCAAACTGCGAACCAACCTGTGAACCCGCTTGTGGACCCGCCTGTGAACCTGCCTGTGAACCATTCCGTGACCCCCACCTGAGCTCAGCCGCGGATTCGGCCGCGGCGGACGGGAGTTGTCCGTGCCCGACACCGAGGCCAGCGGCAGCAGACAGTGGCATCACCCCAACGGCCGGGTCGAACTCGACCCGGCCACCGGGGATTTGCCGCCCAACGGATTCACCAGCGACGACCTGCGGCCGGTCCCGGTGGCGCGGCGCACCTGGACCACGTACAACTTCCTCGCGCTCTGGGTCGGCATGGCCCACAACATCCCGTCCTGGACCCTGGCTTCGGGCCTGGTCACGCTCGGCATGGACTGGAAGCAGGCGGTGCTGACCATCGCACTCGCCAACCTCATCGTGCTGGTCCCGATGCTGCTCACCGGGCACGCCGGCACCAAGTACGGCATCCCGTTCCCGGTCTTCGCCCGTGCCTCCTTCGGACTGCGCGGCGCCAACCTGCCCGCGCTGCTGCGGGCGGCGGTGGCCTGCGCCTGGTTCGGCATCCAGACCTGGATCGGCGGCGAGGGCATCTTCCTGCTGGCCGGCAAGCTGTTCGGTGAATCCTGGCGCACCGCCAGTGAGTTCGGCGGCTACCCGTGGACGCAGTGGCTGTCGTTCCTGCTGTTCTGGCTGATCGAGATGGCCATCATCGCGCGGGGGATGGAGGCCCTGCGGCGGTTTGAGAACTGGGCGGCGCCGTTCGTCATCGTCGGTGCGCTCGCGCTGCTGGTGTGGATCACCGTCAAGGCGGGCGGGCTCGGGCCACTGCTCGACCAGCCGTCCAGGCTGGGGTGGGGCGAGGGCTTCTGGAAGGTCTTCTTCCCGGCGCTGATGGGCATGATCGGGTTCTGGTCCACCCTCTCGCTGAACATCCCCGACTTCACCCGCTTCGGCGGCAGCCAGCGGGCCCAGATACGCGGGCAGGCACTCGGCCTGCCGACCACGATGACGCTCTTCGCGTTCCTGTCCGTGCTGGTCACCTCGGGCTCCGAGGCGGTCTACGGCGTCCCGGTGTGGGACCCGATCCAGCTCGCCGCCAAGATGGAGAACCCGGTCGGCATCCTGTTCGCTCTGCTGACCGTGCTGGTCGCGACGCTGTCGGTGAACATCGCCGCCAACGTCGTCTCGCCCGCCTACGATCTCGCCAACCTGCTGCCTCGCCTCGTCAACTTCCGGACCGGGGCGCTGATCACGGGGGTGGTCGGGATCGCGATCTTCCCTTGGCGGCTGATCTCCGACCCGCACGTGTACATCTTCACCTGGCTGGGCGTGGTCGGCGGCCTGCTCGGCACCGTCGGCGGAGTGCTGATCGCCGACTACTGGGTACTGCGCCGCACCCGGCTCCGGCTCGCCGAGCTGTACCGACCGGGCGGGGCGTACTGGTACGCGGCCGGGTGGAACTGGACGGCCGTCACGGCGCTGCTGGTGGGCGGCGTGCTGGCCGTCGGCGGCTCGTACTCGACCCTCGACGCCGACGGCGCGAAGCAGGGCCCGTTCCCGGCGGACGGCCTGATCCCCGTCCTCAAGCCGCTCGCCGACTACGGCTGGGCCGTCGGGCTCACGGCGGCGGCCGTGGTGTACCTGGGGCTGAGCGGGGTGTTCGGGAGGGGAGCTGCACGGGAGGGGCGGGCTGACGGATGACGGCGAACAGCTAACAGATTTCGAAATCTGTTAGCTGTTCTCTGTCAGCTGTTGGGTGTCGGCTGTTCTCTGTCGGTTGTCGATTGTCGGATGTTCGCAACTCGCTGTTCGCCGCCTGCTGCCGCCCTCCGCTCCTCACCCGGCCGCTGCCGCCGCCCGATCGACGGCGGTGAGGACCTTCGCCGCGCCGTCCTCGGTGGCCAGGGCGGCGGCGACGGTCCGGGCGCGGGTGCGGTAGCCGGGGTCGTCGAGGGCCTGGCGGAGCGAGGCGGCGAGGTGGGCGGGGGTGAGGGTGCGCAGCGGGACGGGGCCGGGGGAGACGCCGAGCAGGGACAGCCGGGCGGACCAGAACGGTGCGTCGAGTTGGGCGGGCACAGGGACGGACGGGGTCCCGGAGCGGAGGGCCGCGGCCGTGGTCCCGGCGCCCGCGTGGTGGACCACGGCGGCGGTGCGCGGGAAGAGCCAGTCGTGCGGGGTGTCGCCGATGGTCAGGACGGAGTCCGAGTCCTCGGCGGCCAGTTCGCTCCAGCCCGACTGGAGGAGGAGGCGCACCCGGGCGGCGCGGGCGGCGGCGAGGACGGTGGCGGTGAGCCGCTCGGGGTCGGGGACGACCAGGCTGCCGAAACCGACGAAGACCGGCGGCGGCCCGGCGGCGAGGAAGTCGACCAGTCGGGCCGTGGGTTTCCAGTCCGACTGGTCGGGCGGCCACCAGTAGCCCGCCACATCCAGCCGGGGGTGCCAGTCGGTGGGTCGGGGCACCACCAGGGGCGAGAAGCCGTGCAGGATCCGGTGGTTGCGACGGGCCCGGGCGACGCCGAGCGGCGACAGGCCGAGCCGCCGGCGCAGCCCGCGGACGGCCGGCACGAAGAGCCGGTCGGTCGCGCTCTGGACGGCGTGCCCCGCCAGCAGGTTGCCGGCTCGGCCGAGCGATCGGGTTCCGGTGACGGCGGGCGCGAACTCCCGGGTGGGGGCGAGGGGCTGGAGGTACAGCCCGATGCTGGGGATGCCGGCCGCCTCGGCGGCGACCTGGCCGAGCGCGCTGGTGGTGCTGGTGGTCAGCAGCAGGTCGGCGCCGAGCGCCGTGGCGTCGGCGATGCCGTCGCCGAGTGCGGGCATGAACTTCCGGGCGAGCCGCAGGAGTTGCAGGATTCCCACCGGTCCGCTGCCGGCCCGTAGCAGCCGCCGGCCCTCGGTGGAGGCGAGTTCGGCGCGCGGGTCTACCGGCAGCGGGCGGAACTCCAGCCCGGCGGCCCGCACCGGCCCGGCGAAGGCGTCGTGGGTGGCGACGGCCACCTGATGTCCGGCCGTCCGCAGCCGGACGCCGAGCCCGAGGAAGGGTGACACGTCGCCCCGGGAGCCGGCGGTGGCGATCAGGATGCGCATGGCCGCAGTATTTCGGCGTGGGCGCCCCGCGGGAAGGGCGCCACGCGCGGGGGTGGCCCAGGCCCCGCGGGTTGGGTTCGAACGCCGTCCTGCAGGTGGTGAGCCTACGGCTGACGTCTGCGGTCGCCGCGAGGCTGGAACCGTGAGGCGGAACCGGCAAGGGAACCGGGCGGAACCGGGCGGAACCGGCCGGGCGGGCGGAGGCGTCCTTCCGGGCAGAGCGCACGGGACGGGGCCGTCGCGCCGTCGACGGGAGGGGATGCCGGAATGAGCATCGTCGCGTGGATCGTGCTGGGCCTGCTGGCGGGTGGGCTGGCCAAGTTGCTGCTGCCGGGGAAGGACCCGGGCGGCCTGATCGTGACCACCCTGATCGGCATCGCCGGATCGTTCGTCGGCGGCTGGATCGCGTCGCACTTCCTGCACCGCTCGGTCACGGCGCACTTCTTCGACGCCGCGACCTGGGTGTCGGCGATCGGCGGCGCCCTGGTGCTGCTGATCGTCTACCGGCTGTTGTTCGGCAACTCGCGCCGCTGACGAGCGAGTTCGGTGCGTCCCCAGCGTTCGGGAGGCTGTGGGTGGCGTACCGCGAGGAGGTCCGCCGCCCGGAGCGGCAGCGCCCGGGTGGCCGGTTCGAACCGGCCCTCCCGGGCGCTGGAACGGTGGGAGGCTCTCGTACGTCATTCCGGTCGGACCCGGGGGCTCGACAGGGTCGTCACACCGATGACGCAAGGGGCGGCGGATGAGTTGGATGGCGTGGATCGTGCTGGGTCTGGTGTCGGGGACCTTGGCCAGGATGGCGATGTCGAGGGGTGAACGCGGCCTGATCAGCAGCACCCTGATCGGCATCACCGGCTCCTACATCGGCACCTGGATCGTCTCGCACTGGATGCACGGGGTGGTGAAGGTGAGCTTCCTGGACGTCACGACGTGGGTCTCGGCGATCGGCGGCGCGATGGTCCTGCTCCTCGGCTACCGAGTGTTCCGCTTCATCACCCGGCGCTGACCACCGGGCACCGGGCACCGGCCGCCCGGATCGCCCGGCGTCCCCGCCGCTCCCGGACCTCGGCCCGCCGCTCCTGACCCTCGGCCCGCGGCCCCGGACGCCTCGGCGACCCAGTCCGGGAGTTGCTCGCGAGCGGCGAGCCAGCCGGGCGGTACGCCCGCGAGCCCGGTCCGGGCGGCGACCACGCCGGCGGCGATGGCACAGGTGGTGTCCTTGTCGCCCCAGCCCTCCAGGGTGTGCCAGATGGCCTCGGGCAGCGAGTCCAGGTGCCCGGCCGCGGACCAGAGGGCGAACGGCACGGTGTCCGGGGCGGAGATCACCATGCCCGAGCCGAGCATGTTGGCGGCGTGCCGGACGCTGGTGTGCCCGGGCAGCCGGGCGGCGATCCGCAGCCCGGAGCGGACCTCGCTGTCCGGCAGCCGTCCGGCGATCTCGGTCAGCAACTCGGCCCGGCCGGGAGGGTCCCCGCCCCGGCTCCGGACCGCCAGCGCCGCCGCGAGTGCGACCGCCATCGCCCCGGCGACCGCCTCCGGGTGGAAGTGGGTGGTGAGCGCCTGCAGTTCGGCTTGCCGGGCCACCGCGTCGAGGTCCTCGGCGAACCAGGCCCCCAGTGGGGCGACCCGCATGGCGGCGCCGTTCCCGTGTGAGCCCTGGCCCTCGAACTGGGCCGCGGTGATGGCGCGCCAGTCCCCGCCGGCGCCGATCCCGCGCAGCACCCGGTGCATCGAGGGGCCGTACTTGCGCCCGTACTCGCGGGCGTACTCGGCGGCGAACTCCCGGGCCAGCGCGTCCGGTCGGACCTCTCCCGCATCGAGCAGGTGGCGGACCAGCACGAGTGCCATGGCCGTGTCGTCGGTCCAGTGCCAGGGTGCGCGCCTGACCAGCCGGGCGGCCAGCGCGGCGGGTGCCTCGTCCAACGGGACCGAGAACCACCGGTCGCCGAAGGCATCGCCGAGGGTGAGTCCCTCCAGGCTGTCCAGGGCCGGGCGGGCCGCATGCATGTCATCCTCCGGGTGAGATCAACTGTGCGCGGCAGTCTGGCGGAAGAGCGAGGGGCGGGCGAGCGAATTTCCCTCCGCTCGCCCGCCCCATCACTGCTGATGCTTCGTCACTTCGCCCTTCGTCACTTCGCCTTCAGGCCACCGAGGACGAGCTTCCAGACGGCCTCGAACCGGTCGTCGACGCCGGGCGCGGACCAGGTGGACGCGTAGGCCGGGTCGTGGAAGGGGCCGGTGGCGTCGAAGACGGCGCGGGCGGTGTTGCGGATGTGGGCGAGCTTGAACTCCTTGCCCTCCGTGCCGTCCGTGACGATCTGCGCGATCTGGTCGACCAGGGTGTCGATGTGGGCGTCCACCAGGCCGCTGTTCTCCTCCACCAGCACCATGTAGGTGGCGAACAGCTCCGGGTCGTCCAGCGCCTTCTTCCGCTTGGCCGCGAACAGCGTCGTCAGCCAGCGGTGCAGCCGCTCGGCGGCGGGGCCGCCCTCGTTGGAGATGGTCGCCAGTTCGTGGTGCGCCTGGTCGAGCCAGCGCTGGGTGACCGCCTCGCGCAGCGCGGCCTTGCTGGGGAAGTGGCGGTAGACGCTGCTGTGGCTGACCCCGAGGGTGCGGGCGACGTCCACGACGGTGGCCTTGGCCGGGCCGAACCGCCGGAGGACGTCCTCCGCCGCGATCAGGATCTGCTCGGCGGTGAGTGTGGTGTCCGTGGTCACGGGGAGGTCCGTCCTTAGGGTCGTGCGGTCGGGTCGTGCGGTCGGGTCGTGAGGCGGCGGCGATGGTGGCGAAGGCGCCGGTGGTGCGGTCAGCGCTCGCTGTCCAGGTGGGCCATCTGTGCGGCAGCGTATCGGTCGCCGGCCGCGGAGCCGGCGGGTACGGCGGCCTCGACGGCGGCGAGGTCGGCCTCGGTCAGCCTGACGTCGAGTGCGCCGAGGGCCTCGGTCAGCCGGTCCCGGCGACGGGCGCCGACCAGCGGGACGACGTCCTGACCGCGCGAGGCCACCCAGGCGATGGCGACCTGGGCGACGGTCGCACCCCGCGCGGCGGCGATCTCGCGCAGGGCCTCGACCAGCGCGAGGTTGTGGGCCAGGTTCTCGCCCTGGAAGCGCGGGCTGTGGCTGCGGAAGTCGGTGCCGCTGAGGGCGCGTTCCCGGTCCCAGTGGCCGCCGAGCAGGCCGCGCGAGAGCACGCCGTAGGCGGTGACGCCGATGCCGAGCTCGCGTGCGGTGGGCAGGATCGCGGCCTCGACCGAGCGGGAGAGCAGCGAGTACTCGATCTGGAGGTCGCTGATCGGGTGGACGGCGGCGGCCCGGCGCAGGGTGTCGGCGCCGACCTCGGAGAGTCCGATGTGGCGGACGTGGCCGGCCCGCACCAGCTCGGCGATGGCGCCGACGGTCTCCTCGACCGGGACGTCCGGGTCCAGGCGGGCCGGGCGGTAGACGTCGATGTGGTCGGTGCGCAGGCGGCGCAGGGTGTAGGCGAGCGCGGTCTTGGTGGCGGCGGGGCTCGCGTCGTAGCCGAGCCACTGGCCGTCGGGGCTGCGCTGGGCGCCGAACTTCACGCTGATCTGCACGCTCTCGCGGTCACGGCCGCGCAGTGCCTCGTGGATCAGCAGCTCGTTGTGGCCCATGCCGTAGAAGTCGCCGGTGTCGAGGAGGGTGATCCCGGCGTCGAGGGCCGCGTGGATGGTGGCGATGCTCTCGGCCTCGTCGGCCGGGCCGTACAGGTCGGACATGCCCATGCAGCCGAGGCCGAGGGCCGAGGTGACCGGCCCGGTGGTGCCGAGGGTGCGCTGGGCGGGGCGGGTGTGTGGTGACACGGGGACTCCAAGGGCGGGCGAGTGCGGCGCCGGGAGGCGGGGGGCAGGGTGGCCCGGGTGTCACTATGGCACGACAGCGAACAGATTTCAAAATCTGTTCGCTGTCGTCTGTTGTCTGAAAGTTGAAATCTGTCGATTGTCATTTGTTCGGACGAGCGGCCGCGGCTCCCGGGTCGGCCGGCCACCCCCGCAGGCGCAGACCGGTCGCCGTGAGGCCACCCGCCCCGCCGTCAGTCGGCGACCCGGCTGCGGTTCTCGTACGCGAGATCGGTGTACTCGGGGTGGCGGAGCATCCAGCCCTTGATGAACGGGCAGGTCGCCAGCACGGCCAGGCCGCGGGCGCGGGCGTCGTCCAGGGCGGCGCGGGCCAGCGCGCCGCCGATGCCCCGGCCCTCGTAGGCGGGCTCGACCACGGTGTGCGGGTACACCACCAGTTGGTCGCTGCGCAGGTACTCGGCGAAGCCCGCCAGCCGGCCGTCCTCCCAGGCCTCGAAGCGATTCTGGGCTTCCACGTCACGTACCGAGAGGGTCATCGCGGCTCCTCACCGCCGGAGAGTCGGAGCCGGGCCCGGCCCCGGTCCATCATCGAGTGACCGGGGCCGCCCCGCCCGCCGATTCGCCGGCCGTGGCCTTCGTGTCGGTCGCCCCGGGCCTCGTCCCCGGCTCCGTGTCCGCCTCCCTCGCCGCGGCCGCCGGTCCGGAGGCCCGGCTCCCGGCGGGCGCCCAGCTCTCGCGGCCGCCCGGGGCCCGCAGCAGGTAGACGCGGGCGGGCGGCACGTTGCGCCACACCGTGCGCTCGCCCAGGCCGTATGCCGCCTCGAACCCTCGCAGCAGCCGCACCACCGCCCGGTGGCGGGCGCTCCGGCGGGGGCCCGCGGTGAGGGTGCGCGCCGTCGTCGTACCGAGGTACCCGAAGTACGTCAGCTCACCGCCGGGCGCCAGCAGCCGCAGGTAGAGGTCGAGGATGTCGCGCACCTGCGCGGGCTCGAAGTTGGTGAACGGCAGTCCGGACACGATCACGTCGTACCGCTGCGCGCAGCCCTCCGGCCGAGCCGCGTCCGTCGCCGGCGGGTGGCACTCCGGCAGTTCCTCGACCCGGCAGACCGACAGCCGCAGCCCGACGCCGGGGTGGCGCGCGGCCAGGACAGGGTCCTCCCGGAGCCGTTCGGCGAACCGCGGGTTGGCCTCGACGACGTGCAACCGGTCGCCCGGGCGGAGCACTCGGGACAGCCGGCGGGTCACCACGCCCGTCCCGGCGCCGACCTCCAGCACCGAGATCGGACGGTTCGGGCGGCTGGTGACCGGTACCACCAGCGCGTTCACCAGCTCCGCGCCGCTCGGGGCCAGAGCGCCGGTGTCGTGGAAGGTGCGCAGGGCCTCGGCGAGGAACAGCAGGCGGTCCGCGCCGGCGGGCGGGCCGTGGTGGAGAGAGCGGGATTCGGGGCCGTGGTGGAGCCGTTCGCTGGTCATGCCGTCGACGCTAGGCAGGGCGGAGCCACCGCGAATCGGCCGGTCAGTGTCGCCGACCCCCGACGAAAGTCGAGGGTGCGGTTGGCCGGAAGACAGAGGCGTTCCGCGGTCGAGCGCCCCTAGCATCGAGCCCGAGATGGTGAACGACGAACGTGCGGAAGGCTTTCGGGGCGAGGAGAGAGGAAAGGAGGAGTGTCGTGCGCAGGAGTGTGCTCGGCTGGTACGGGCCGGATCGCCGGCCCGGGATCGACACGTTGTTGCTGCTCGGCGTGCTCGGCGTGAGCATCGAGGAGTCGATGGTCCAGTGGATGCAAACCGACGGTCCGCTGCGCCTGCCGCGCACGGTCGTTGCCGCGCTGGCCTCGCTCTCGCTCCTCCTCGCCCGCCGCTATCCGGTGGCCTCGGCCGTCCTGCCGGTGCTCACCGGTGGGTTGTTCGACCGGGCCTTGCCCGGGGTGTTCAGCGTCTTCCACCTCGCCTATCTGGGCCGGACGGGCCCGGCGGCGGCAGGCGGCGCGGTCATCGCGGTGGCCAGTGCGACGGGAGCGGATTCGCTGGCGGGGTGGGCCGGCACCACCGGGTCCCAACTCCTCGTCCAGGCCTCCATCCTGGCGGTCGGCCTCTGGCTGCACGGCAGACGGGTGCTGATCCGCGCCTTGCGCGAGCAGGTCGACGCGCTGCGCCGCGAGCGCGAGCTGCGCGCCGATCAGGCCCGAGCCGCCGAACGGGCCCGGATCGCCCGGGAGATGCACGACGTGCTGGCCCACCGGCTCAGCCTCCTGGTGCTGCACGCAGGGGTGCTGGGCGACCAGGCCAGGGCCGGTACCGTCGCCGCCGACCCTGATCGCCTCACCCACCGCCTCGAACTGCTGCGCACGACCGCCGCCCGATCGCTCGACGATCTGCGGGACGTCCTCGGCGCGCTGCGGGCCGACCCACCGGCCCCGCACGCGGTGGGAGACGATTCTCCTGTGCCGGTCGATACCGGGCGCGTCCAGGCGCCCGCCCTGCGCGACCTCACCGAACTCGTCGGCGAGGCGACCCAGGCCGGTCAGCGGGTCGAACTCGCCCTCTCCGGAGACCCGGAGACCATCCCGACCACCCACCGACTGGCCGTGCACCGGCTGGTCCAGGAGGCGCTGACCAACGCCCGCAAGCACGCGCACGCCGCGCCCGTCACCGTCCGGGTCGGCTACGGGGCGCCGGCGACGACGGTCGAGGTCCGCAACGGCCCGGGCGAGGAGACAGCGGACGGGCCGGGTGCCGGCAGCGGGTACGGGCTGGTCGGGCTGGCCGAACGGGTCGACGCCCTCGGCGGCCACCTTGACGCCGGCCCGGACGGTGGCGGCGGTTTCCGGCTCTCGGCCCGGTTACCCGCGCCGGACCACCCACCGCGGGTGGTGCCCGACCCGGCTCCGGCCCGTGGCGACGGTCCGGCTCCACAGCCGGGGCAACGAGCGCCGGGGCAAGGGATACGAGTGGCACGGCAGTCGCGGGAAGAGGTGCCAGAGGCGCACGGGGGCCGACACCCGAAGCCGCCGAAGGAACCGAAGGACCTAGGGCAGGAACCGAAGCAGCAGCCGAAGGGTGCCGCATGATCCGAACAATGGTGGTCGATGACGACGCACTGGTTCGCCTCGGCCTGGTCGACCTCCTGGCCCAGGACCCGGCGCTCGCCGTGGTCGCCGAGGCCGCCGACGGGCAGCAAGCCGTCGAGATCGCCGCCGGCCGGCGGATCGACGTCGCGCTGATGGACATCCGGATGCCCCGGCTCGACGGGATCGCCGCCACCCGGCGGCTGCGCGAACTCCCCGACGGCCCACGGGTCATCGCCCTCACCACCTTCGACCTGGACGAGTACGTGTACCAGGCGCTCGCGGCCGGGGCGGACGGCTTCCTGCTCAAGGACACCCCGCCCGCGGAGATCGCCCGGGCCGTCCACGTCGTCGCGAGTGGTCAGGGGATGCTGCATCCGGCGGCCGCGCGACGGCTGATCGACCGCTACCACCGGGTCGGGGCGCCCCGGTCGGTGGCCGCCCGTCACCGGGTCGCCGGGCTCACCCCGCGGGAGACCGACGTGCTGCGCGAACTCGCCGACGGGCTCTCCAATGCCGAGATCGCGGGCGTGCTCGGGATGCGCGAGAGCACCGTCAAGGCGCACGTCAGCCGGATCCTGACCGGGCTCGGAGTCGGCAACCGGGTCCAGGCGGCGCTGCTCGCACGCGACGCGGGGCTGGTGGGCGACGGTGGATGAGAACACACGGCCGGGAGCGGCTGCGACCGGGGCCGCACACCCGGGTTCCGATCGGTCGCGCACATTCGTGCCGGGCGTCCTCCCACCGTGCAGGGGCGCTGTCCTGTCGCGTCCGGGGGTGGGCAACCGAGGCACGTCGAGGCTCGGCGGGGCACACCGGGGCACGGCATCGGCCCGTGTTCACGCGGGTGTTCCCCCGACGTTCAGCGGAGCCGAGGTGGCCGGCTCAGCGGGCTTCCCTGAGCCGCCGCGTGCTCCCGGTTCGTACCGCGTGCTGAGCCGATGTCACCCATCCGGCGTGGAATTGCCGTGCCTTGGCCGTTTGCGCTGCCGAACTCGGGCGGCGGGTCCATGGTGGAGATGGGCGCGATCCGGCGACCGCGTCCGCGCGCCGATCCAGGCCCGCGCGCCGAGCGCCCGCGCCGATCGTGGACGGGCGGCCTCCGAAGCGGGGCCCGGTACCGGCACGCTGGGAGCAGGGCCACCTCGCAGGAAACCGAACGGTTCTTCTAGGCTCACATCTCGGCTTCCCTGCGGCGGTGCGGCCACTGCGCCCGCTGCCAGGAGGCCGCCGTCCACGGGGGCTCCGGGCGGACCGGGGCCCCCGGATCGAGCGAGGAGGACGCACATGCCAAGCACGCCGCCCAGCCGTTCCACCGTACTTGGGCCAGACAGGCTGATTCGACAGGCCGCCCACCATCCCCGTCGACCGGTGCGGTCCGGCCGGGCCTGGTACCCGGGTGGGAGCGGTCGGCCGGTACGTCCGCTGTATACCGGCGGTGGTCGCGGAGGCGAGCGTTGAGTCCCCAGATCGTCGGGTCGCCCGCTGTGCCGGGCGCCGCCGTGGAACCGGACCCGACGCCGGTCACCGTCCCGGCCGCCACCGACGGCGAGGCCGTTGCCGCAGCCGCCACGACCACCGCGACCACCAGCGCTGCCGCCACCACCGTAGGCACCACTGCCGCCACCACCACCGCCGCCGCCGCGAGCACCACCACCGGTACGGCAACTGCCACTGCGGCCTCGGCCACTGCGACTCCCGCCGCCTCGGCTCAGGCCGCTGCGGTGGCATCCAGTGCCGCGAAGACCGCCTCGGCGACGGCCGCCGTCACCAAGACCGCATCCTCCAAGACCGCGTCCGCCAAGGCGGCGGCAACCACGTCCGCCCTCACGACATCCGCCCTCACCAAAGCCGTCGTCGCGAAGACCGCGGTGGCGACGACCGCGGTGCCGAGGGGGGCCACTGCCGCGAAGCCCACGACGGGCCCGGCCGCCCCCGTCGCCCCAGGGCCCTCCACCGTCACCGCGGCCCTGCCCGGTGTGCCGCAGACGCTCGGCGTCCGTGCCCGTGCCCTCGTCGGAGCCGTCCGGCGGCGCTGTGCCGATCTGGCGCGGATCGAGTCTCCCAGCGGGGACGCCCCCAGACTCGACGCCCTCGCCGAGGAGTTGGCGGCAGGCTTCCGTGCCACCGGTGCCACCGCCCGGCGTGAGCCCGGACCGGCCGGGGACCACCTCGTACTGGAATGGGAAGGCCGGGACGAGTCCCTGCCGCACCTGCTGATCGTCGGGCACCATGACACCGTCTGGCCGGTCGGCACCCTCGCGGACTGGCCGGTGACCGAGCAGGACGGTCGGCTCACCGGCCCCGGCGTGGTCGACATGAAGGGCGGACTCGCCGTCCTGGAGAGCGCGTTGTCGCTGCTCGCGGACCTGGGCGAGCGCCCGCACCGGACCGTTCGCCTGGTCGTGGTCTCCGACGAGGAGGTGGGCAGCCCGGACGGGCGGCGCCTGGTCGAACGCCAGCTGCGCGGTGCCGCGGCGGTCCTGGGGCTCGAACCGCCCCACCCCGACGGCCGGTTGA
This sequence comes from Kitasatospora sp. NPDC058444, assembly GCF_042721415.1. NCBI lineage: Bacteria > Bacillati > Actinomycetota > Actinomycetes > Kitasatosporales > Streptomycetaceae > Kitasatospora > Kitasatospora sp. NPDC058444. Next base: position 26,900 of record NZ_JBHXLL010000004.1, read on the forward strand.
AGACCGCGCGGCGCGGCAGCACCCGGGTGCGGCTCACCGTGACCGGCCGCGAGGCGCATGCGGGCAACGATGCCCACGACGGGGTGTCCGCGGTCGACGAGCTGGTGGACCAGCTCGTGCTGGTGCGCGACCTCGCCGGTCAGCCGGGCACCGAGCTGAACGCCGGTCGGATCAGCGGTGGTTCGCGCGCCAACGTGGTCGCCGGCCGGGCCGAGGCCGAGCTGGGGCTGCGCTTCGCCACCGTCGAGGCGCAGCGCCGCACGCTCGACGACCTCGCCCGGCTCGCTCCGTTGCGTCCGGGTGCCCGGGTTCGCACGGAGGTCCTGTCCAGTCGCCCGGCCTGGCCCGAGCGGACCGGCAACCCGCTGCTGAGGCACGTGCGTTCGCTGGCCGCCATGCTCGGTCAGCAGCTGGACGGCGCCCCGGCGGGCGGGGCCGGGGACACCAACCTGCCGGGCTCGCGGGGGCTTCCGACCCTGGACGGCTTCGGAGCGGTGGGCGCCGGCGCCCATGCCCGGCACGAACACATCCGGCTCGACCAGATCGCCCCCCGGATCGCCCTGCTGGCGGCCCTGCTCGCCGTTCCGCTGCCGCGACTGCGCGACCGCGCGGAGGGGTGAGGCGGCGGTGAGCCGCTGATAGCCGGGGGTCACAGCAGACAGGTGCCGGCGAGCAGAGAGCCGCCGACGGGTAGCAGCTGACAGACAGCAGCCGACGGATAACAGCTGACAGATTTCAGAATCTGTCAGCTGTTATCTGTTTCGCACCTTGCCATCCCTCCGCCCCGCCGCGCAGAATGGTACCGACCGAACGGTCAGTCGGTTGGTTGATCGGCGCCACTGCGGCAGCCGACCGGGCAGGACACGAGAGGGGACCGTGGTGACAGCAGAGGTGGCCGAGGCGGTCCCCGCGCAGACGCCGGAGGACCGGTTCGAGGCGGTCGTCGCCGCCGAGCAGCGGATCGAGCCCAGGGACTGGATGCCCGACGCCTACCGGGCCACGCTGATCCGCCAGATCGCCCAGCACGCCCACTCCGAGATCATCGGCATGCAGCCCGAGGGCAACTGGCTGACCCGGGCGCCCTCCCTGCGCCGCAAGGCCATCCTGCTCGCCAAGGCCCAGGACGAGGCCGGGCACGGCCTCTACCTCTACGCCGCCGCCGAGACCCTCGGCGTCGACCGCGCCGAGCTCACCGAGAAGCTGATCTCCGGCCGCCAGAAGTACTCCTCGATCTTCAACTACCCGACCCTCACCTTCGCCGACGTCGGTGTGATCGGCTGGCTGGTCGACGGAGCCGCGATCTGCAACCAGGTCCCGCTCTGCCGCTGCAGCTACGGCCCGTACGCCCGCGCGATGGTGCGGATCTGCAAGGAGGAGTCCTTCCACCAGCGCCAGGGCTACGAGCTCCTGATGACGCTGATGCGCGGCACCGAGGCCCAGCGCCGGATGGTCCAGGACGCGGTGGACCGCTGGTGGTGGCCGTCGCTGATGATGTTCGGCCCCTCGGACGCCGACTCGCCGAACTCCGCCCGCTCGATGGCCTGGCGGATCAAGCGGCACAGCAACGACGAGCTGCGTCGGCGCTTCGTCGACATGACCGTCCCGCAGGCCGAGCACCTGGGGGTCACGCTCCCGGACCCGGAGCTGCGCTGGAACGAGGAGCGCGGCGGCTGGGACTTCGGTGAGCCGGACTGGTCCGAGCTCACCAGGGTCATCCGCGGCCAGGGCCCCTGCAACGCCCAGCGGATCGATCGCCGCCGCGCCGCCCACGAGGACGGTGCCTGGGTGCGCGAGGCGGCCGTCGCCTACGCCGCCAAGCGCACCGCCGAAGCCGCTGCGGCCTCCGTGACCACCGGAGCCACCGGAGCCGCCGGACTCACCGAAGCCACCGAACAGGAGAACGGAAAGTGACCGAACCCCAGGTTGGCTCCCCGGCCGGGTCCAAGGCCGGCTGGCCGCTGTACGAGGTGTTCGTGCGCCCGCGGCGCGGGCTGAACCACGTCCACGTCGGCTCGCTGCACGCGGCCGACGACCGGATGGCGCTGCTCGCCGCCCGCGACCTGTACACCCGCCGCAACGAGGGCGTGAGCCTCTGGGTGGTCCGCTCGGACGCGATCACCGCCTCCACCCCGGACGAGCGCGACCCGTTCTTCGAGCCCAGCGGCGACAAGGTCTACCGCCACCCGACCTTCTACGACATCCCCGAGGATGTCCCGCACATCTGACGGGGGAGCCACCGTGCACGACCACACCACCTCCACCACCGGCACCGGCCCGGGCACCGACCAGGACGACCACGTCTACCTCGGCCTCGTCGACGCCGCCCCCGGCCCCGAGGGCGAGGGCCGCTGGGCGTACGGGACGGGCTTCGCCGACCCGCTGCTCGGCGTGGACACCGCGCTGCCCGCCGGTCTGGACGGCGCCGACCTGGCCGCCTACTGCCAGATGCTGGGTGACGACGCCCTGGTCCTCGCACAGCGGCTGATCGAGTGGTGCACCCGGGCGCCCGAGCTGGAGGAGGAGGTCGCACTCGCCAACCTGGGCCTCGACCTGCTCGGCCAGGCCCGCCTGCTGCTCACCCGGGCCGGGCAGGCGGACGGCACCGGCCGCACCGAGGACGACCTGGCGTACTGGCGCGAGGAGCACGAGTTCCGCAACGTCCGTCTGGTGGAGACGCCGAACGGCGACTTCGCGTACTCGATCGCCCGCCTGTTGCTGTTCGCCACCGCGCGCGGCGCCCTGTACGAGGCGCTGAGCGCGCACCCCGACCCGGTGCTGGCCGCGGTCGCCACCCGGGGCGTCAAGGAGCTCGCCTACCACCGGGAGTACGCGACCGCCTGGACGCTCCGTCTCGGCGACGGCACGCCGTACTCCGCCGAGCGGATGCAGGCCGGCCTGGACGCGGTCTGGCCGCTGCTGGAGGAGCTGTTCACGGCACACCCGGTGGAGCTGCGGGCGGGTGTCGACCCGGCGACCCTGCGCGAACCGGTGCTGCGCGCGCTCGCCGCCGTCCTCGCCGAGGCCGGACTGACCGTGCCGGACGTACCGCCGCTGGCCACCGTCCTCGGCCGGGCCGGCCGGGACGGCGTGCACACCGAGGCGCTCGGCCCGCTGCTCGCCGAGCTCCAGGTGGTGGCCCGAGCGCACCCGGGGGCGGCATGGTGACGGACGACGTCGCGACGGGCGCGGCGCGCCCGACGGGCACGGCGCACCAGACCGGCACCGCGCGCCCGACCGCCACCGCAGACCAGACCGGCACCGCGGGCCCGACGGGCGCGGTGTCTCCGGCCGATCCGACGACCCGCGACCTGGCCTGGGCCGTCGCCGCGGCCGTCCCGGACCCGGAGCTGCCCATGCTCACCCTGGCCGACCTGGGCGTCCTGGCCGGGGTCGAGGTGGATTGCGGCAGTGGCACGGTGACCGCCTGGCTGACCCCGACCTACTCGGGCTGCCCCGCCGTCGCCGAGATGGCCGCGGACGTGGACCGGCGGCTGCGCGCGGTCGGGTACCCGGACGTCCGGGTGCGGCTGCGGCTGGACCCACCGTGGTCCACCGACCTGATCACCGCCGAGGGCCGCCGCAAGCTCGCCGAGGCGGGCATCGCCCCGCCGCGCCCGACCGCCGCCGTCGCGGCCGCGGCCGGACCGGTGGCGCTCACCCTCGGCCCGACCCGCACCGGAGCCTCGGCCACGGCCGGGCCGGGCACCGCACCCCCCGTGCCGTGCCCGCAGTGCGGCGACACCGCCACGGAGGAGCTGTCCCGCTTCGGTTCCACCGCCTGCAAGGCGCTCTGGCGCTGCCGGGCCTGCCGCGAGCCGTTCGAACGCGTCAAGGAGATCTGAATGCCCGCCGCTGCCGCCGCCGCTTCTGCCGCCGCCTCCGCCGCTGCCGCCTCCGCTGGGCCCGCCTCCGCCGGTTCCGAATCCGGTGGACCCGATTCCGTCGCCACCGGGTCCGCGACCGGCATCCGCCCCGCCCGCCGTCCGACCTTCCACCGGTTGCGGATCGACCGGGTCGAGCGGCTCTGCGAGGACGCCGTCGCGGTGACCTTCGCGGTGCCGGACGGTCTGGCGCAGGAGTACGCCTTCCGCCCCGGGCAGACCCTGACCCTGCGCAAGCTGGTGGACGGCGCCGACGAACGGCGCTCGTACTCGATCTGCGCCCCGGTCGGCGGGCCGCTGCGGATCGCCGTCCGGGAGGTGCCCGGCGGGCTGTTCTCGCGCTGGCTGGTGCGCGACGCGAGGCCGGGCGAGGAGGTGGAGGTGCTGACGCCGTCCGGCCTGTTCACCCCCGAACTCGGCGTCCCGGCCGACCACGTGCTGCTCGCGGCCGGCTCCGGCGTCACCCCGATGCTGTCGATCGCCGCCTCCGTGCTGGCCGCCGACCGCAGCTCCACCGTCACGCTGCTCTACGGCAACCGGCGCAGCGACACCGTGATGTTCGCCGACGAGCTGGCCGACCTCAAGGACCGCTACCTCGGCCGCTTCCAGCTGGTCCACGTGCTCTCCCGGGAGACCAGGGACGCCGAACTGCTCAGCGGTCGGCTGGACCCGGAGCGGGTACGGGCGCTGCTGGCGGCGCTGGTGGACGTCGGGAACGTCGGGCACTGGTGGCTGTGCGGCCCGTTCGGCATGGTCACCGGGGCGAAGGACCTGCTCGCCGAGCTGGACGTGCCGGGCGACCGGGTGCACCAGGAGCTGTTCCACGCCGAGGACGAGCCGCTCCCGGAGCGCGACGAGGACTGGGACCGGACGGACGCCTCGGCCGGCGGCGGGTCGGGCCCGCAGAGCGAGGTCACCGTCGTCCTCGACGGCCGCGGCAGCACACTCTGTCTCCCGCGCGACCGCTCGATCCTGGACGGCGCCCAGCGCTCCCGCCCCGACCTGCCGTTCGCCTGCAAGGGCGGAGTCTGCGGCACCTGCCGCGCCCTGGTCACCGAGGGCGAGGTGGAGATGCGCCGCAACTTCGCGCTGGAGGAGAAGGAGCTGGCCGCCGGGTACGTCCTGACCTGCCAGGCCCGCCCGGTCACCGACCGGGTGACCGTCGACTACGACCGCTGAGTCTCAGACGCTGGCCGGGTCCACGGCCGGGTCCACGGCCGGGTCCATGACCGGTTCCATGGCCGGTTCCACGGCCGGGTCTGCGAATGTCTGGCTCCCGGGCGTCTGGCTCCGGGGCGCCTGGCTCGCGGACGTCGGACTTCCGGGCGTCGGCGTTCCCGGTGTCAGCATGCCGAGCGCCGGGTCCCCGAGCAGCTTGACCAGGTCGTTGGCGGCCGCGCGGCCGGCCCGGTTGGCGCCGATGGTGCTGGCGGACGGACCGTAGCCGACCAGGTGGACCCGGGGGTCGGCGGTGGCGCGGGTGCCGGTGAGCGCGATCCCGCCGCCGGGGGAGCGCAGCCCGAGCGGGGCGAGGTGCCCGATCTCGGGTCGGAAGCCGGTGGCCCAGACGATCTCGTCCACCGCCAGCTCCTCGTCGCCCCAGGCGACCCCGTGCTCGGTCAGGCGGTCGAACATCGGCCGGCGGCGCAGCGCGCCCAGCTCCTCGGCGCGCCGGTAGGCGACGGACGGGCCGAGCCCGGTCACGCTGACCACGCTGCGCACCGGCAGGCCCTGCCGGACCCGCTCCTCGACCTTGGCGACCACCGCGCGCCCGTACTCGGGGGTGAACGGCCCGTCGTGGTAGACGGGCTCGGAGCGGGTGACCCACACCGTCTCGCCGACCGCGGCCACCTCCGACAGCACCTGGATCGCCGAGGCGCCGCCACCGACCACCAGCACCCGCCTGCCCGCGAACTCCTCGGGGCCGCGGTACTCGGCGTAGTGCAGCTGGCGGCCCGCGAAGTGGCCCGGGTAGTGCGGGAGGAAGGGACGGGTCCAGGTGCCGGTGGCGTTGATCAGCGCGCGGGTGGACCAGGTGCCGTGGTCGGTCTCGACCAGCAGCCGGGCGTCCGGTCGTTCGGACTCGGCGCGTACGGCACGCACCGCGACCGGGCGTACGACCGGGAGCGCGTGCTGGACTTCGTACGCCGCGAAGTACTCCGGTACCACCTCGCGGGCGGGGGCCCCGGGGTCGGGCGGCGGGAGTTCGGCGTCGGGGAGGTCGTGGACGCCGTGCACGGTGGCCATGCGCAGGGACGGCGAGCGGTGCGCCCAGGCGCCGCCGGGCACGGCATTGGCGTCGAGGACGACGAAGCCGCCGTCGACGCCCGCCCGGTAAGGGGCGAAGCCGCGCCGGCGCAGGTGGTGGGCGGCGGACAGGCCGGCCTGCCCGGCGCCCACCACCAGGACGTCCACGCGTTCCGGAACGCTGTTCGTTGCACCGTAAACAGTCACGCCCCTGAAACATCGCGGGGGCGACGGCTGTTCCCGCCGGGAGCGCAGAACGGCCGGGAGCGCAGAACGGGCGGGCGTGAAAGGGGAGTGAGCGAACGGCGATGCGTGAACGGCGATGCGTGAACGGCAGTGCGTGAACGCGCGGGGCGTCAGGAGATCGGGGAGATGACCGCGGCCGTGCCGTAGGCGCAGACCTCGGTGCCGACGTCGGCCGCCTCCGTGACGTCGAAGCGCATCATCAGGACGGCGTTGCCGCCGCGCGCCTTGGTCTGCTCGACCAGCCGCTGCATGGCCTCGTTGCGGCTCTCCACGAGGGTCTTCGTCAGACCGCGCAGCTCGCCGCCGATCAGCGACTTCAGACCGGCACCGATCTGGCTGCCGAGGTGACGGCTGCGGACGGTCAGCCCGAAGACCTCCCCGATCACGTGGTCGACCCGGAAGCCGGGGATGTCGTTGGTGGTCACGACCAGGACGTCGGCGTTGGGGCCCTGCCCGCCGCCGTACTCGTTGATGTCAGCCATGGGACGCATCCTGCCAGTTCCTGCGTCCGAGTGATCGAGGCGTGGCCGGGCGGTGGCCGAGAAGGCCGCCGGAAGCTGGTCCGGACCGGCGATCGGGGGACCGAAAGGCCGTACCGTTAGCCCCATGGGCGAGCGAAGCGATCATCCACAGGGGCCGGGCGCGGCGGAGGACTCCGACGCGCAGGAGATCGAGGCGACGGTGGTGCTGGGCCTGCGGATCACCGACTGGCCGGCCCTGCGCGCGGCCGCGATCAGGGCCGTCGAGGAGCTGGACTTCGAGGGCATCGACCCGGCCGGACAGCGCCGCGAACTGTTGCGCGAGGTCGCCGAGGACGCCAACGCGGCGCTCGGCGCGCTGCTGCATCCGGACCGGCTGGTGGCCGCCATCCCCGGGGTCGAGGCGATCGGCGGGACCCTGGAGATCAGCGTCACGGAGGACTTCACGCCGGACTTCGCCGACCTCTTCCCGCTGGAGGGCGATGAGGAGGACGGCGGTGCGGGCGCGGACTGGAGGCTCACCCCGCGCACCGCCTGCCTGCTCCACGCCCAGCTGATCGGGCTGGCCGACGCCGCGTACGACGACTTCGACGAGCACGGGGACGAGGCGGTCGCCGACGGCGAGGACACGGACTGGACGGTCTTCGCCCGGCTGCCCGAGCGCACCTGGCGGATGCACCGGGGCTGGCGCCGCGCGATGGCCCGGGCCTTCGACGACCTCGCCGACGACCTCGCGCTCGGCGAGTGGCCGCTGCCGCGCTGCCTGGCCGAGGAGGTGGCACTGCGGATGGCCCTGGTGGACGCCCGGACGCTGCTCGGCGCACAGCCCGAGTCGGTGGCGGACATGATGGGCGACCTCCCGGCCGATCTCTACGACTACGACTGGGACGGCTGCCACGACGAACTGTTCGGGGTCTACGGGCCGGACGACGGCGATCCGGAGCTGGGGGCGGAGCAGCGCACGGAGATGCTGCTGGCGGCCACCCACCCGGAGGGCTGGTTCCTGATGTACGAGGACGCGGAGGAGCGGGACCCGCAGCGCGGCTACCGGCGCTGAAGGCCCGGGTCTCGCGCGCCGCACCTCAACCTGGCCTCGGACCACCTGAAGCTCGGCGAGCCGGACCTCGCCCGTGAGCAGCTCGAACGGACCGTGCGCAGTCTGGACGCGCTGCCGCAGGACGCGTACAGCGCGAGCATCCGGACGGCGGTGGACGCGCCGCGGCACCGGCTGCGGTGAACGGGGCGGCGGCGGGAGGGGTGAACGCCGAGCTGAACGGGGCGGGCCCAGCCGGTCGGGGCGGGGCTGGCATCCTGGACGGGTGACTGATCCTTCCGATGCACCGACGTCCACTGCTCCGACTCCTGCTCCGACCGCTGCTCCGGCTCCGACGCCGGCTGCGGCTCCTCCGGCCCCGGTGACCGAACCCGGCGAGGCCACGGACCGCGAGGACCGCGAGGACCGCGACGAGCGGCCGCAGTACGTGCTGCCGCTGGTCGTCCGGATGGAGCGGGCCACTCCGCCGGGCCGGACGGACGCGCTGGAGACGTCGGCGCGGGCGGTGCTGACCCTGCTGGCCGACCCCCGGGTGACCGAGGCGGAGGGCGAGTGGGCGGAGCGGGTCGCGGCCTGGGAGGACGCCCGGATCCGCAAGGTGGTCCGGCGGGCGCGGGGCGGGGAGTGGCGCCGGGCGGGCGAGCTGCCGGGCGTCACGGTGCGAGGTCGGGAGGCCGAGGTGCGGGTGTTCCCGCCGGTCCCGCTGGACGGGTGGCCGAAGGAGCTCGCCAAGCTCCAGGTGTCCGGGACGGACCTCGGGGAGACGGCCGGGGTCGGGGCGGCCGAGCCGGGGCTGCCGGTGCTGTGGCTCAACCCCGAGCTGGAGATGAGCGCGGGCAAGACGATGGCGCAGACCGGGCACGCCGCCCAGCTCGCGTGGTGGCGGCTGGACGAGGCGCAGCGCAAGGAGTGGGCCGAGGCCGGCTTCGCGCTCGCGGTCCGCACGGCCTCGCCGGAGGCGTGGGAGGAGCTCGTTCGCAGCGGGCTGCCGGTGGTCCAGGACGCGGGCTTCACCGAGATCGCGCCGGGTAGCTGCACGGTGATCGCGGAGCACCCCGCGCTGCGGTGACGGCGCGGGTGATGGCTGACAGGTGACGGAGAACGGATGTCAGCGGACAGATGACGGCGAACGGATGACAGATTTCAAAATCTGTCATCCGTTCGCCGTTGCCCGTCATCTGTTCGCCGACCCCGTCGCCCGTCAGCTCTGCTCGTACCGCCGCATCGCCCGCAGTCCGCCGTAGACCGCCAGGGCGGTCCAGAGCGCCATGATCGCCAGCCCCGTCCAGTGGCCGTAGTGGACGCCCGGCTCGGGCTGGGTGCGCATCGCGTACAGGCCGGCCCGGTCGGGCAGGAACTGGCCGAGTTCGCGGACGCCGGGGATGGCGGCGAGCCAGGTGGTGCCCAGGAACACCATCGGGGTCAGCAGGCCGAGTGCGGCAGTGAAGTTGCCGAGCATCGCCGTCAGTCCGAGGCAGAGCAGCACCATCATCGGGTGGTACAGCACACCGGCCAGGAAGCTGCGGGTCAGGCCCGGGGTGGAGAGGTCCAGGCCGACGGTGGCGCCGACGGCCAGGAAGGACCCCGCCGTCGAGGCCAGCCCAAGCAGCAGGCCCAGCCCGGCGCCGAGCGCGAGCTTGGCGCCGTACAGCCGGCCGCGCCGGGGGACGGCCGTGAGCGAGGTGCCGATCATGCGGGTGTTGAACTCCTGCCCCATCAGCAGGATGCCGAGGCAGGCCACCGCGACGTGGCCGAAGAGGAGCCCGTAGAAGATCCCCCCGGCCGGGTCCTCGCCGGCCGTGTGGTCCTTCGTCCCGTAGGCGGCGTTGACGGCGGCCGTGATGCCGACGGTCAGCGCCAGGGCGACCAGCGGGGCCGTCCACTGCGAGGGCAGGGTGGTGAACTTGACCCGTTCGGCGCGCAGCGCGTCGGCCGTCGTGCTCATCGTCGCCCCCATCTTCCGACTCCGGTCTCCCATGGCCCTTTCGCCTGCGGTCACTTGGTGCGCTGCAGGGCTCGCAGGCCGCCGTACGCCGCCAGGGCGGTCCAGAGCGCCATGATCAGCAGCCCGGTCCAGTGGCCGTAGGCGATCTGCGGGTCGTCGGCGTACCGCAGGGCGTACTGGCCGGCCCGGTCGGGCAGGAACTGGACCACGCGGCGGACCCCGGGCACACCGCTGAGCAGCGGCGAGAGCAGGAAGAGGGACGGGACCAGCAGGCCCATGGCGGCGGTGAGGTTGCCCAGCATGGCGGTCGTCCCGAGGCAGAGCACCACCAGCAGCGTCTGGTAGAGCACCCCGGCGGCGGCGCTGCGGACGAGGGCCGGCCCGTCCCAGGCGCCCGGGACGGTGGCCGCGTACCCGGCGAAGGCGCCCAGGGTGGCGAGGACGGCGACGGCCAGCCCGACCAGGGCGCCGAGCGCGAGTTTGGCGCCGTACAGCCGGCGGCGTCGGGGGACGGCGGTGAGCGACACGTCGATCATGCGGGTGTTGAACTCCTGGCCGATCAGCAGGATGCCGAAGCAGATCAGTGCCGCCTGGCCGAAGTTGAGGCCGTAGAAGATCCCGACGCTGGGGTCGTCGGTGAGGTTGTGGTCCTTGCCGCCGAGGGCCTCACCGACGGCGGTGGTGACACCGGCCGTGAGTACCAGGGAGAGCAGCGGGGTGATCCAGAGCGAGCGGAGGGTGGTCAGCTTGATCCGTTCGGCGCGAAACGCGCTGACGGCCGGATGCGCGGTCGGATGTGCGGTCGGATGCGTGCTCGGAGCCGTGGCGGGCGTCGGGGTGGACATCGGGGTGGGCATCGGGGTGGGCATCGCGGCAGGCGTCGGCGCGTTCATGCGGCGGCCTCCGCACGGTACTCGACGCTGTCGGCGGTCATCCGCATGAACGCTTCCTCCAGTGAGTCCTGTTGCACGGCGATCTCGTACAGCACCACGCCGTTGGCGGCGGCGAGCGCGGCGATCCGCTCGGGTTCGGTGCCGCTCACCTCCCAGGCGCCGCCGTCGACTTCGGTGGCGTCGAAGCCGTGGCCGGGGTCGCGGAGCAGAGCGGCGAGCTTGGTCGGGTCGACGGCGCGGACCCTGATCCTGGTCCGGCCGTGGCGGTCGATGAACTCGGAGGTGGCGGCGTCGGCGAGCAGTCGGCCGCGTCCGATCACCACCAAGTGGTCGGCGGTGAGCGCCATTTCGGTCATCAGGTGGGAGGAGACCAGCACTGCCCGGCCCTCGGCGGCCAGATCGCGCAGCAGGGTGCGGATCCAGCGGATGCCCTCCGGGTCCAGGCCGTTGACGGGCTCGTCCAGCAGCAGCACCGGCGGGTCGCCGAGCAGTGCCGCGGCCACGCCGAGGCGCTGGCGCATGCCGAGCGAGAAGCCCCGGATCCGCCGTCCGGCCACGTCGGCCAGGCCGACCTGGCCGAGCACCTCGTCCACCCGGCGGGCCGGCAGCCCGTTGCTCGCGGCGAGCCAGCGCAGGTGCCCGTGCGCGGTCCGGCCGCCGTGCAGCGCCTGGGCGTCCAGCAGTGCTCCCACCGTCCGCAGTGGGGCGGGGAGTTCGACGTACGGCCGGCCGGCAACCAGGGCGCGCCCGGAGGTCGGCCGGTCGAGGCCGAGGACCAGACGCATGGTGGTGCTCTTGCCGGCGCCGTTCGGGCCGAGGAAGCCGGTCACCACGCCGGGTCGGACCTCGAAGGTCAGGTCGTCGACGACGCGCCGGCCGTCGTACTCCTTGGTCAGGCCCTGGATCTCGATCACGGCCCGCTCCCCTCGTCTCTTCGTCTTGGCGGTCTCCGCCGGTGCTCGCTGTGGTCGGCCCCGGGCGGTGGCCCCATTCGACCGGAGCGGGCCAGTGCGGCGGATCCCGCCGGGGCGGGGAGCCGCCTCCCTCCCGGGAGGGAGATCGCCGACGACCGGCGCGGGAGCCGGGGGCTCGGGGTGACCTGGCAGGATGGCCCAATGTCCAAGATCGCAGTGCTGAGGGGCGTGGTGTCGGTGACCGCCGCACCGGTGGGCGTGGTGCCAAGGCTCCTCGCGCCGTTGCTGGCCGGCGCCACGTACGCGCGGATGCTGCACCTGCTGGTGGGGTGGTTCTTCGCGGGCATCGTGCTGATGGTCTATCCGGGGACGTACGACTTGAGCCTCGGCGAGATCCTGATGGAGAGCATCTCGCTGGACGTCGTGCTGCTCGCGCTGTCCGCGCTCATTCCGGCGACGCGCCGGGCCGAGGGGGTGCAGGCGCGGCTGCTGCTGGTGCCCGACCGTGAGGAGGACATCGCCACCGACTTCTCGCGGACCTGGGCCGACCGGCGGCGGACGGCCGGGTGGCTGATCGGGCGGGTCGCGCTGGGTTCGGCGGCCGGTTTCGGGATGGTCTACGGGATCGTCGGCGTCTTCGACCGGCTGACCGGCCCGGACGCGCTCTGGTACGTCCCGTTCGTGCCGTTGGCGGCACTCGGCCTCGGCTGGTTCCTGGTGTACGCGGGCCGCCTCCAACTCGCCATGGCGATAAGGCTGCTGGGCCCCTCCCCGGCCGAGCGACTGGCCGAGGCGGAGCTGCGGGCCGAACGGCTACTGGAGCGCAACCGGTTGGCCCGCGAGCTGCACGACTCGATCGGTCACGCCCTGACGGTGACGGTCCTCCAGGCCGGAGCGGCGCGGGAGGTCGGGGACCCGGCCTTCGTCGCCAAGGCGCTCGAAGTCATCGAGGAGACCGGCCGGCAGGCCATGGAGGACCTCGAACGCACCCTCGTCCTGCTGCGCGAGACCCCGGCCGGGGCGAACGGTGCGGCCACCGAACAACCCGGGATCGACCAGCTGCCCGCGTTGTTCGACACCGCCCGGGCAGCCGGCAGTCCGGTGGCGGCGCTGGTCGAGGTGCCGGCCGGCAGTCTTCCCGGCGTGCTTTCCCGAGAGTCGTACCGGATCGTCCAGGAGGGTGTCACCAACGCGCTCAAGTACGCACCGGGCGAGCCGCTCGACATCCGGATCGCCGTGCGGGACGGTCAGTTGGAGCTGCGCTGCGCCAACCGGCTGCCCGGCGCCGGACGTTCGGCGGCCGGAGCGACGCGGCCCCCGGCGGGCGGGGCGGGCAGGGGCGCAACGCGCAAGGGCGGCAAGGGACTGCGCGGCATCCGCGAACGCGCCACGCTGCTCGGCGGGGAGGCGGCGGCGGGGCCGCTGGAGAACGGGAGCGGGGAGTGGGTGCTGACCGTGCGGTTGCCCCTACGCTTGGGCTCGTGACGAACGATCTTGTGACGGAAGGTCCGGCCGGAGGAGTCGCCGGGAAGACGGACATCCTGCTCGCCGACGACGAGGAACTCGTCCGGTTCGGCCTGCGGGCCGTCCTGGAGGCCCAGGGTGACCTGCGGGTGGTCGGCGAGGCGTCCGACGGCGCGGAAGCGGTCGCCCTGGCCCGTGCGCTGCGCCCGCAGGTGGTCCTGATGGACGTCCGGATGCCGGTGATGGACGGCCTGGCCGCCACCCGCGAGCTGCTGCGCCCCGGTGCACCGGGGGAGCGACCGCCGCGGATCCTGGTCGTGACCACCTTCGAGAACGACGACTACGTCTACCAGGCGTTGCGCGCGGGCGCCGACGGCTTCCTGCTCAAGCGCACCCGCCCGGCCGAGATCGCCCACGCGGTACGGCTGGTGGCGGCGGGCGAGTCGCTGCTGTTCCCGGCCGCGATCCGCCGCCTGGCGGCCGGACACGGCAACCCGACCGCCCGGGCGGTGATGGAGCGGGCGGCCCTGACCGAGCGCGAGGCGGAGGTGCTGAGGCTGGTCGCGCGCGGCCTCAGCAACGGGGAGATCGCCGAGCAGCTCTTCCTCGGCGTGCAGACGGTGAAGACGCACGTCAGCAGTGTGCTGGCGAAGCTGGGCGCGCGGGACCGCACCCAGGCGGTGATCGCGGCGTACGAGTCGGGGTTCGTCGAGCCGGCGGAGTGATCCCGGCGCGGTGATTCCGGCGCGGTGATTCCAGCGCAGGGATCTCGGCGCAGTGAACCCGCCGGAATGATTCCGGCGGAGCGATGACGACGGGCCGACGGCGTCGCCAGGTCGTCAAGCCGTCAGGCCGTCAGGCCGGGTAGGCGTGGGTCTGGGTGGCCTTGACCGAGGCCCAGACCGCGACGCCCGGCGCCAGCGCCAGCTCGGCGACGGCGGCCGGGGTGAGGTCGGCGGCCATCGGCAGGTCGCCGACGAGCTCGGCGCGGACCCGGTCACCGTGCAGTTCCAGCCCGGTGACCTCGGCCTTCCACAGGTTGCGCGCGCTGGTCTGCGGGCGCTCCCGGTACAGCGTCACGGCGGAGGGCGGGAAGGCGACGAAGGCCGGACCGTCCAACTCCTCGGTGGTGGCCAGGACGGTGCCGTCCGGGAGCGTGACCCGGGTGCCCCCGGCCCGGCCCTGGTACAGGTTCAGCCCGACCAGCCGGGCGATGTAGTCGGTGCGCGGGTGCCGGGCGACCTCCGCCGGGCTGCCGGACTGCACCTCCTGCCCCTCCTCGATCACCACCAACCGGTCGGCCAGCACCATGGCGTCCAGCGGGTCGTGCGTCACCAGTACCGCCACCGCCTCGAACTCGGCCAGGTGGCGCCGCAGTTGGGCCCGTACATCGAGTCGGGTGCGGGCGTCCAGGGCGGCCAGCGGCTCGTCCAGCAGGAGCAGTCGCGGGCGCACGGCGAGGGCGCGGGCGAGCGCCACCCGCTGGGCCTGGCCGCCGGAGAGCCGGCCGGGACGGACCGAGGCGTGGTCGGCCAGGCCCATCCGCTCCAGCCAGTCGGCCGCCTCCGCCCGCGCCTCGCGCTTGGGGCGGCCCTGGCAGCGCGGGCCGAAGGCGACGTTGTCGAGTGCGGAGAGGTGCGGGAACAGCAGGTAGTCCTGGAACACCACGCCGACCGGCCGCTCCTCGGCCGGGGTGTGAACGCGCTGCTCAGGGTCCTCCAGGAGGAGGCCGTCCAGGCGCAGATGGCCGCCGGTGAGCGGGAGCAGTCCGGCGAGGGCGCGCAGGGCGGTGGACTTGCCGGCGCCGTTGGGGCCGAGCAGCGCCACCACCTCGCCGGGGGCGGCGGTGAGGGCGAGGTCGAGGGCGAACGCGGCGCGCTCGACCCGCAGGCGGGCGTCCAGGGCGGGGCCGGGGCGGCTGTCGGTGTTCATCGGGGTGGCGTCCAGGTGTCCGGTGGGCCCGCGAGGTCCGGCGGGTTCAGTGGGCCCGGGAGGTCCGGTGGGTCCGGGAGGCCCGGCGGATTCGGGGGAGTGTCGGGCGAGGTGTCCGGGGGAACGTCCACAACGGTGTCCGAGGTCATGGGTGCGGGCAAGGTCACGGCGTCGACAGCCAGCGGTCGCGCAGGCCGACCAGGACGGCGACGGAGACCACCAGCAGCACCAGCGACAGCGCGATCGCCGCCCGCGGGTCGGATTCCATGGCCAGGTAGACGGCCAACGGCATGGTCTGGGTGCGGCCCGGGAAGTTGCCCGCGAAGGTGATCGTGGCACCGAACTCGCCGAGCGCCCGGGCCCAGGCCAGGACGGTGCCGGCGGCGATCCCCGGCGCGATCAGCGGCAGGGTGACCCGCCGGAACGCGGTCAGCCGGGACGCGCCCAGGGTCGCGGCCGCCTCCTCGTAGCGGGGGTCGGCGGCCCGCAACGCGCCCTCGACGCTGATCACCAGGAACGGCATCGCCACGAACGCCTCGGCGATCACGACGCCGGTGGTGGTGAACGGCAGCGTGATGCCGAAGGCCGAGTCCAGCCAGGATCCGACGATGCCGCGCCGCCCGAGCACCAGCAGCAGCGCCACACCACCGACCACCGGCGGCAGCACCAGCGGCAAGGTGACCAGCGCCCGGATCACCCGGCGGCCCGGCAGCTCGGTGCGGGCGAGCAGCCAGGCCAGCGGGACGCCGAGGACCAGCGACACCGCGGTGGCCGCGGTCGCGCTGATCAGCGACAGGCGTAGCGCCTCCCAGACGGCGGGGCTGGTGAGCTGCTCGGACAGGCTGCTCCACGGGGCCCGGATCAGCAGACCGACCAGCGGCAGGATCAGGAACGCCAGTCCGAGCAGCGCCGGGAGCAGCAGGGTGACCGGAACGCGGTGCGTGCGGGGTCGCCGGACTCGCGGGCGGCGCCGCGGCAGGGCCTGCGCGGGTCCTGCCGCGCCGCCGGCGGCGGCGTGGGTCCGGTGGTTCCGGCCAAGGCGGTCCGCTCTCGGGCGGTCCCCTCCGGAGGGGTTCCCTCCGGAGCCGGTGGCGCGGCCGCTCACGGCGCCTGGAAGCCCGCCGCGGTCAGCACCTGCTTGGCCTCGGGCGACTGGACGTACGCGACGAAGGCGGCGGCGCCGTCCTTGTTCGGCGCCTTGGCGAGGGCGACGATCGGGTAGTCGTTCACGGCCTTGTCGGCCTCGGGGAAGTCCACACCGTCGATCTTCGCAGCATCGGCCCGCACATCGGTCCGGTACACCAGGGAAGCGTCGACCTCGCCGAGTTCGACCTTGGTGAGCGCGCCCTTGACGTCCTGCTCCAGGGTGACCGGGGTGAGGGTGAGGCCGGCGGCCTTGAACGCACTCTGGGCGGCGGCGCCGCACGGCACCTCCTTCGCGCACAGGGCGACCTTCACGCCGGAGGCGGCGAGGTCCTTGAGGCCCGCGATGTGCTTGGGATTGCCCTTGGGGACGGCGATGGTGAGCGTGTTCCTGACGAAGGTCGTCGGCTGTCTGCCGGCGCCGCCCGCGTCCGTCACGGTCTTCATGGTGGCCGGGCTGGCGGCGGCGAACACGTCGGCCGGGGCACCGGAGTTGATGCTGGTGGCGAGGCTGGAGCTGCCGCCGAAGTTGAAGGTGACCTTGCTGCCCAGGTTGGCGGCCTCGAACTTCTTGCCGAGCTCGGTGAAGGTCTCCTTGAGCGAGGCGGCAGCGAAGACGGTGACGGTGCCGGAGGCCTTCGGGACGCCGTTTCCGGGGGCGGAGGCGTTCGGGGAGGTGGTCGAGGAGGCCGTGGAACCGGAGGACTTGCCGCCGTCACTGCCGCAGGCGGTGACCCCGAGGGCGAGCGCGAGGGCCGCGGTGGTGGCGACGGCGAGCCTGCGGGCGGTGGGCGTACGGGTGCTCATCGTGGTTCCCCTCCAGGGTGCGCGCCGGACGGGGCGCGAGGGACTGGTCGCAGGTGCGGCCATGACGGCGATCATAGTGCCGCATATGCGAGCGATAAATCCCCTGTCGGTTTGCACAGACGGGGGCCGGTGCGGACCCGCGGGCCGCTGTGGGATGGCTCGAACGGGTCCCGGTAATTGCGTGGCGCCGGGGGCGGCCGGACGGTCAGAGTGGTCGTCGTCCGTACTTGCGGCCGGGTGGATCGGATGCACCGCCGCGGCCGAACCAAGGGGAGGAGTCCGTCCATGTCCACGCTGCGCGTCACCGCGGAGAAGCTGACCATCCTGGAGCACCCGAACGCCGATGCCCTGGAGCTCGCCCAGGTCGGCCTCTACCGGGCCGTGGTCGCCAAGGGCATGTACCGGACCGGGGACCACGCCGTCTACATCCCCGAACAGGCTGTCCTGCCCGATGAGTTGATCGAGGAGCTCGGACTGTCCGGCAAGCTGGCCGGCTCGCGTGCCAACCGGGTCAAGGCGGTACGGCTGCGCGGTGAGCTGTCGCAGGGCATCGTCTGCCGGCCCGCCGTGCTCGCCGACACCGACCTGGCCGCCGCTGCCGGGCGCGGCGAGGACTTCGCCGAGCTGCTCGGGGTCGTCAAGTGGCAGCCGCCGGTGCCGATGTCGATGAGCGGCGACGTGGTCAGCGCGCCGGACCTGCTGCCCTGGGTGGACATCGAGAACCTCAAGCGCTACCCCGACGCCTTCGAGCCGGGCGAGCCCGTGGTGCTGACCGAGAAGCTGCACGGCAGCTGCTGCCTGGTCACGTACTTCGCGGCCACCGGTGAGGTGCAGGTGTCGTCCAAGGGCATCGGCGCGCAGGGGCTGGCGCTGGCCGAGGACACGCGCAACCTCTACTGGCGGGCGGTTCGCGGGTACGACATCCCGGCGGTGGCCGCCCGGCTGGCGGCGCGTCTCGGGGCGGAGCGGGTCGGCATCTTCGGCGAGGTCTTCGGCGAGGGCGTGCAGGACCTGAGCTACGGTTCCTCGGCGCGCACCGAGCGGCCCGGCTACGCGGCCTTCGACGTGTCGGCCCTGGTGGACGGGCGGCTGAACTGGCTGTCGGCGGCCGAACTGCTGGACGGGGAGCTGCCGTTGGTGCCCGAGCTGTGGCGCGGTCCGTTCGACCCGGAGACCGTGCTGGGGTTCGCCCGGGGCAAGGAGAGCGTCTCCGGGCGTGAACTGCACCTGCGCGAAGGCGTGGTGGTGCGGCCGGTCACCGAGCGCTGGAGCCCGGTGCTCGGCGGGCGGGCGATCGCCAAGGTGGTCGGTGACGCTTACCTGACCCGCAAGGGGGGCACCGAATACGAGTGAGACGGGTCCGGATCCGGCCGGGCAGGTCGGCCCGTTGGCCGGCCCGTCGGTCGGTCCTTCGGACGGTCCTTCGGACGGTCCGGACGCGGCTCCTGTCGGTGCCGACCGCTCGTCGATGGAGGCGGCGGTCGCATCCCTGCGCAGAAGGAGTGCCGATGACCACCGAAGTCATCCCCGTTCGCGGCCCCGGGCTGCTGCCCGCCCCCACCTCCGCGATACCCGTCCCCGCCGGGAACCCCCTGGTCGGATCGTTGTTCGACCTCACCCGCCGGCCGCTGCGCAGCTACCTGGCGGCCCGCCGTGACCACGGCGACGTGGTGCGCTTCCAGGCCGGGCCGCCCGGGCTGCGGGCCGACTTCTACGGGGTGTTCTCGCCGGAAGGCGTCCGTCAGGTGCTGGCCGGCGAGGCGGCCAACTTCCGCAAGGAGAACTCCTTCTACGACGAGCTGCGGACGAGCGTCGGCAACGGGCTGCTGACCAGCCAGGACGCCGACTACCAGCGCCAACGCCGAATGGTGCAGCCGCTGTTCACCCGCCGCCGGGTGGACGGCTACGCGGACGCGCTCGCTCAGGAGGCGCAGTCGCTCGGCGAACGCTGGCGGGCGGTGCCCGGCGGAGTGGTGGACGTGGCGGAGGAGACGTCCCGGTTCGCGCTGCGGGCGGTCGCGCGGATCCTCTTCGGCGCCGACGTGGAACAGGCGATCGCGGTGGTGCACCGCAGCTTCCCGGTGCTCGGCGAGTACGTGAAGGAGCGCGGCTACGCTCCCGTCCGCCTCCCGCGCACCTGGCCGACCCCGGCCAATCGGCGCGGCGCCGGGGCGCAGCGGGCGCTGTACGGGGTCTGCGACCGGATCATCGCCGAACGGGCCGCGCGCGGAGGTGGCGACGAGGACGCGGACGACCTGCTCACCCTGCTCACGCGGGCCCGCGACGACGACGGCGAGCGGCTGGACCCGGCCGAACTCCGTGACCAGGTCCTGGTGTTCCTGCTCGCCGGGCACGAGACCACGGCCACCGCGCTGGCCTTCGCGCTGCACCTGCTGGCGCTCCACCCCGAGCAGCAGCGGCTCGCCCGGGAGGAGGCGCGGACCGTCCTGGCGGGGCGTGCGCCGACGGCGGCCGACCTGGAGGCGCTCCCGTACATCACCCGGGTGCTGAAGGAGGCGATGAGGCTCTACCCGTCGGCGGCCCTGGGCGGGCGGCGGGCGGTCGAGGAGACCGTCATCGACGGGTACGTGATCCCGGCCGGGGCGCAGGTCGTCGTCGCGCCGCTGGTCACCCACCGGCACCCGGACCACTGGGTGGACCCGGAGCGCTTCGACCCGGACCGCTTCCTGCCGGAGGCGGAACGGGCCCGGCACCGCTACGCCTGGTTCCCGTTCGGGGGCGGGCCGCGGGCCTGCATCGGGCAGCACTTCTCGATGCTGGAGGCGGTGCTGGCGCTGGGGGTGCTGCTGCGGGACTTCGAGGTGGAGGCGGTGGACCGGCGGGTGGCGCTCGGCCTGGGGATCACGCTGCGGGCGGCGAGCCCGATGCGGATCCGGGTGACGGCGAGTCGCTGACCGGCGGCGATCGACAGCTGCCTGCCGGCGGCGACGGATGGCGGGCGACAGACGACGGACGGCGGGCGACAGCCGACGGACGACAGAGTTCAGCGGACAGATGACAGATTTCAAACTCTGTCATCTGTCCGCCGTCGCTTGTGCGCCGCCCGCTGGATACACGACCGGGCCATTCGAACACATCGGCCATCCCTCGCGGGTAGCTTTTCAGATCTTTCTCTGGCCGATTCCGGTGCCTCGGTAGCGTCCCACGCACCCCAGGCCGGAAGCGCACATGCGGTTGGCATATGCCATTCGTGTGCAGTCCGCCCGGCCCGGGGAGCCCGGGCGCACCGCGTACCGCCCCCGGGCCCGACCGGTCGACCGGAGGTCCCATGGGCACCCTCAACCATCTCAGCCTCGGCTGGCTGACCCCCGCCCTCTCGTACCTGATGGCCTGCGCCGGCGCGGCCCTCGGGTTGCGCTGCACGCTGCGAGGGCTGGCCGCGAGCGGCGCGACCCGGCGGAACTGGCTGATCACGGCCGCCGCCGCGATCGGCTCCGGCATCTGGACCATGCACTTCGTCGCCATGTTCGGCTTCACCGTCGACGGCACCGAGCTGCGCTACAACGTGCCGCTGACCGTCCTCAGCCTCGTGGTCGCGGTGCTGGTCACCGGCCTCGGCCTGACCGTGGTCTGCTACGGACGGCACCGCGGCCTCTCCCTGCTGTCCGGCGGCGTCACCACCGGTCTCGGCGTCGCCGCGATGCACTACCTGGGCATGGCCGCCCTGCGGATGCACGGGAGCGTGCACTACGACGCCGGGACGGTCGCGCTGTCCGTGCTGATCGCGGTCGGTGCCGCCACCGCCGCGCTCTGGGCCGCCGTCACCATCCGCAACGTGTACGCGGCCGCGGCCGCCGCGATGGGCATGGGCCTCGCCGTCAGCTGCATGCACTACACCGGCATGGCCGCCGTCCACGTCCGGCTGTCGCCGACCCGGACCGGTCTCGGCGGGGTCAGCCCGATGGAGTTCGTCTTCCCGCTCGCCGTGGGCCTCGGCTCGTTCCTCTTCCTCGCCTCGGCCTTCGTCGCGCTCTCACCGACCGCCCAGGAGCGGGCCGGCTACCGGGAGGCGGGCGGACCGGCAGTCGAGGAGGTCCTCGACGCGCCCCCGCACCCCGGGCACGCGCGGCACGAGCCCACCCCGGCCGGGGCCGGGCGGCACGACGCCGGGCGGCACGACCGCGCCGCCTGAGCGCCGGCTTCGTGCCTCCCCGGCTCCGCACCGCCCTCCTCCCTGCCGCCGCCTGCCCTGCCGCCGTCCAGTCGGCCTCCGCCCTCCCCGCCCGAAAGGCTCCTCACCCATGCGAGAAGACCGCGGTACCGCCCCCGGTGCCCGCCGGGGTGCCCATGCCGGGCCGCCCGCCCGGCCACCGCGCCCCGGCCCGTGGCTGCGCGGGCTGCGCCCCCGGACCGTCCGCGCCCGGATCATCGCCCTGCTGATGGTCCCGGTCGTCTCCGTCATCGCCCTGTGGGGGTTCGCCACCGTCACCACCGCCCAGGGCGTCTGGGGCCTGATGCGCCAGCGCGACGCCCAGCGCACGCTGCTCACCCCCGTCGCGGAGACGGTCGCCGGGCTGCAAGCCGAACGCACCGCCGTCGGTCAGTTGCTGGCGTCCCCGACGACCGCGCCCACCGCCGCCCGGGAGAGCGCCCTGCGCGAGTCCGCGGCGGCCACCGACCGGGCGCTCACCCCGCTGTTCCCGGACCCCCACCGCCCCGACCGGGGCTACAACCGTGCCGACGCCCAGGGACTGGGCGGTGACGCGGCCGCCCGGCTGGACGCCCTCGGCAGTTCGCTCGCCGCCCTGCCCGTGCTGCGCGACCGGGTCCTGGCCAGGAGCGTCGGCTGGCCCGAGGCGTACGCCGCGTACGGCGAGGCGGTGGACCGGGCGCTCGCCGCCGCCGGAGCTGTCGCGCCGCTCCAGGAGCGCCAAGTGGCCGCCGACGCACGGGTGCTGCTGGAGCTGGGCCGGTCCCGCGAGCTGCTGTCCCGCGAGGACGCCTTGCTGCGCGCCGCCCAGCTGTCGGGCGGGCTCGGCGACGACCAGCTGCGGGAGTTCGCCGGAGCGGCCTTCGCCCGGCGCGAGTTCGAGCGGGGCGCCGTCGCCGACCTGCGCTCCGTCGACCGGGCGGCGCTGCTCGCCGTCACCGGCGGCCAGGACCACCGCGAACTGGCCGGGTACGAGGACAAGGTGCGGACGGCCGCCGACGGTCGGGCGGCGGCCGCGGCGGTGCCGACCGACCGCTGGGCGATGGTCGCGGGCAATGTGGCCGGCGCCCTGCGGGGCGTGGAGGATCAGGCCGGACGGCTCGCCGCCGAGCGCCAGGACCCGTACGCCCTGGGCCTGTTCACCCCGGCCGGGATGGCCGTGCTGCTCGGTCTGGTCGGCGTGGTGGCCTCGCTGGTGATCTCGGTGCAGATCGGGCGCGGGCTGGTCACCGAGCTGATCGGCCTGCGCAACTCGGCACTTGAGCTGGCCGGGCGCAAACTTCCCGCGACCATGCGGAAGTTGCGTGCCGGGGAGGAGGTGGACATCGAGGCCGAGGCGCCCCGGCCGGTCGAGCGGGGCGACGAGATCGGCCAGGTGCACCGGGCACTGGGCACCGTCCAGCGGGCGGCGGTCACGGCGGCGGTCGAACGGGCCGAGGTGCTCTCCGGGGTCTCCGGGGTGTTCGTCAACCTCGCGCGCCGCAGCCAGGTCCTGGTGCACCGCCAACTCACCCTGCTGGACGCGATGGAGCGCCGCACCGAGGACCCGTCCGAGCTTGCCGACCTGTTCCGGCTGGACCACCTCACCACCCGGATGCGCCGCCACGCCGAGGGGCTGATCATCCTCTCCGGGGCCGCCCCCGGCCGGGGCTGGCGCCGGCCCGTCCCGCTGGTGGACGTGGTGCGCGCGGCCGTCTCGGAGGTCGAGGAGTACGCCCGGGTCGAGGTTCACCCGCTGCCGCACGCCGCGGTGGTCGGCCACGCCGTCGCCGACCTCACCCACCTGGTGGCCGAACTGGTCGAGAACGCCGCCGGATTCTCGCCGCCGCACACCCGGGTGCACATCCGGGGAGAACGGGTCGGCAACGGCTTCGCGCTGGAGATCGAGGACCGCGGCCTCGGCATGGGGCCGGAGGTGCTGGCCGCGGCCAATCGCCGGATCGCCGCCGCCGAACAGACCGACCTCTTCGACAGCGACCGGCTCGGCCTGTTCGTGGTCAGCCGGCTGGCCCGGCGGCAGGACGTCAAGGTCTCGCTGGTCACCTCCGCGTACGGCGGCACCACGGCGGTGGTCCTGCTGCCGACCACGCTGCTGGCCGACGAGCCGGCGGTGGGCGGCGCGACGCTGGGGGCGGACGTGGCCGCGTCGGACGCCGCAGTGGTCGAGGCGGGGCTCGGGGCGGGTCTCGGGGCGGAGGCCGAGGTGGGGCCGGAAGAGCCGGTGTTCGCCGGGCGGTCGACTCGGCACGGTACCCCGGAGCGGGAGTTCACTCCGGTGCACGGTCACGCGCAGGAGCCGACGGGCGGTCCGGGCGGTGGCCTGAACGACGGCTCAACGGGTGTGCCGACCGGCGACCCGGGCGACCCGGGCCAGCTGGACCACCGGGCGCACCTGGACCACCGCGGCCACCGGGATCACCTGGACCACCGGGAACACCCGCGCGGCGGGGCAAGTGACGGGCTTCCGGCGGCGGGTGGGCCGCCGCCGGAGGGTGGGGCGCCGCTGCCGTTCGGCGTCCGGGGCAGTGACCCCGGGCCGGTGCGCCGCACCCCCTTCCGGGGCTCCGGTGCCCGGGGAGCCGGTCCGGCTGCGGACGGGGGCGCGGGTGCGGCCGCCCGTCCGCAGTCCGGGCCGCCGCGGCCGTACGGCGCGGAGCCGCACCGTACGGGGCCCCGCTCGGAGCCGGTGCCCGGGCCGGCCGCAGACGGCCCCCGAGCGGAAAGCCCCCGGCCGGACGGCCACCAACTCGGCCAGAGCCCCGCGGAGTTGCCGCGTCGGACCCGTCAGGCGAGCCTCGCGCCGCAGCTGCGCGAGGCCCCGGCCCGTCCGGCCGCGCACAGCCGGCGTGCGGCTGTCGGCTCCTCCGCCCGCGCCTCCGCAGGGCCCGGCCCCGGCGACGGTTTCGGCGCCGCGGGCCGCAGTCCCGAGGAGGCGCGGGCGGCGATGTCCGCGTTCCAGAACGGATGGGCGCGCGGGCTGCACCCGGAGGGTCGCGGGGGCGGGCAGCCCGCCGGGCCTCCGCAGCCGTCGCGGGCGCACCACCCCCAACCCCCGTCCCGAACCGAAGGAGAGCGTCCGTGATCGCCACCACCCACCGCGCGGGGGAGCTGAACTGGCTCCTCGACGAACTGGTCCAGCGCGCCCCCGAGCTCCGCTTCGCCGTGATGCTCTCCGCCGACGGCCTGGCCATGGGGACGTCGGCCGGGCTGGCGCGGGAGGACGGGGAGCACCTGGCGGCCGTCGCCTCCGGCTTCCACAGCCTGGCCAAGGGCGCCGGTCGGCACTTCGGTGCGGGCGAAGTCCGCCAGACCATGGTCGAGTTGGAGGGCGGCTACCTGCTGGTCGCGGCGGCCGGTGAGGGCACCTGTCTCGCCGTGTTCGCCACCGCCCGGGCCGATCTCGGCCTGATCGCCTACGAGATGGCCAGGCTGGTCCGCCGGGTCGGGGAGCACCTGAGCGCACCGCCGCGGGCGGTGGGCGGCCGGTGAGTCCGGTGCCCCGCCCGCACCGGGGGCGACATCCGGAGCACCCGAGGGCCGCCCCCGACGG
Organism: Kitasatospora sp. NPDC058444; assembly: GCF_042721415.1. Taxonomy (NCBI): domain Bacteria; kingdom Bacillati; phylum Actinomycetota; class Actinomycetes; order Kitasatosporales; family Streptomycetaceae; genus Kitasatospora; species Kitasatospora sp. NPDC058444. The sequence continues at coordinate 51,626 of NZ_JBHXLL010000004.1, forward strand.
ACAGTCCCGCAACCCGCTCGCCGCCGCCCACCGGGCCCGGTGGTACGACGACGACGCCGGGCCGCTGGTCCGCCCGTACGCGATGACCCGGGGGCGCACCGGGGGCGGGGAGCAGCAGTTCGACCTGATCGCCGTGGTGCTCGCCGAGCCGCCCGATCCGACGCTCCTGCCCGGCGTGCCCGAGCCGCCGGTCGGCCCGGAACAGGCGCACATCCTCGCACTGTGCCGGGGCACTCCGCTGTCCGTGGCCGAGTTGGCCGCCGACCTCGACCTGCCGGTGGGCGTCGTGCGGGTGCTGCTCGGCGACCTGCTGACGGCCGGGCTCATCCGGGTCCGCCGTCCCGTCCCGCCCGCCCTGCTCCCCGACGAGCGCATCCTCCAGGAGGTCATCCGTGGACTCCGCGCACTCTGACCAGCCGTCCGCACCGCGCGTTCCGTCCGCACCGCGCCTACCGTCCGGACCGTCCGACTCGCAGGAACCGTCCGACCCGCGCGTACCGTCCGGGCCGTCCGATCCCCTCGGCCTCTCCGATCCGTACGGCGGGTCGGATCCGTTCGACGTGGAGGATCCCGACGGTACGGTGCTGGCGCTCAAGATCCTGGTGGCGGGAGGCTTCGGAGTCGGTAAGACGACGCTGGTCGGCGCGGTCAGCGAGATCCGGCCGCTGCGCACCGAGGAGCGGTTGACCGAGGCCGGGCGCGAGGTGGACGACCTGGACGGTGTGGAGCGGAAGACCACCACCACGGTGGCGATGGACTTCGGCCGGATCACCATCCGCGAGGGACTGGCGGTGTACCTGTTCGGAACCCCCGGGCAGGACCGGTTCTGGTTCCTCTGGGACGAGCTGGCCCAGGGGGCGCTCGGTGCGGTGGTGCTCGCCGACACCCGTCGGCTGACCGACTGCTTCCCGGCCGTCGACTTCTTCGAGCACCGGGGCATCCCGTTTGTGGTCGCGGTGAACCGTTTCGCCGGGACACGGGAGTTCGGCCCGGAGGACGTCGCCCGCGCGTTGGACCTGGATGCCGGTACGCCCGTGCTGCTGTGCGACGCGCGCCGCCGCGCCTCGGGCAAGGAGGTGCTGATCAACCTGGTCGAGCACGCGGGCCGGGTGCACGCCGCCCGCCTGCTCGCGGACGCGTCGCCGGTGGGCTGAGGCGGCGGGCAGGGGCGGTGAGCCGAGGCGCGCCGGCGGTGGAGGGGCGGCGGGCGGACGGTGGGCAAGTGACAGCTGACCGAGGGCAAATGACAGATGACAGCTGACAGATTTCGAAATCTGTCAGCTGTCATCTGTCAGTCGTCGACCGCCGTCGTCGTCAACGGCTCAGCTGTGCCACTGGAACACGATCCGCGTCCAGGTCGACCCGGGGCACTTGCCCCAGACCGCCCAGGCCTCCGGCCGCGCGCCGATCCACAGGCCGGTGGTGCTCGACCCGTCGGCGCAGTAGGTGATGGTGCGCAGTCGTCCACGGTAGACGTTGCAGTAGCCCTCCCAGCGCCAGTCGTAGTTGCCGGTGATGACGCAGCGGTAGGCCTCGGACGTGACGGTGTTCCAGGCCGTGGTGTCCTCGGGGCTGACGGACTTGGTCCGGGCCGTCGTCGCCGCGGCGGCCGGCAGGGTGGTGGTCCCGAGTGCTCCGAGGGTGGCCGTGGCGGCCAGCCCGAACGTGGCGATCTTCCTGGCGATGCAGCCTCGCACGGTGGTTCTCCTTGCTGAGCGGTTCTCGTCGGGCGGGTGGCCCCGGCCGCCGGGATGGCCGTGCGGCCCGCGCGGCCCGCACGGCCCGAGCGGTCCGAGCGGTCCGAGCGGCCGCGCGGAGGTGAAGTCCCGCCTCCCGCACGACTGGTGACGTCTTGCACACGAATGAATGCGCACAGTGAGACGACGAACTATGATGTGACCTGTGTCACAAGTAATCCGGTTGGCTCATGGTTCCTGCGGCCAGGGTGGACCGGGTTCTCGGGGTGCCGAATTCCGGGGAGAGCGGCATGGCGGATTGCAGCGGTCGGAACGAGGGTGGCGGACGGGAGAGGGGCGTCGGTCCGAACCGGGGCGGCGTTCAATCGGCCGAATTCAACCGGGTGTTCACGGATCTGCTGCCCAGACTCCACCAGGCGGCGGCCTCGCTCGCCGGTGGCCCGGCCGGCGCCGGGGACGTCGTCCATGAGGCGTACCTCAAGATCGCCCGTCGGCCGGAGCGCTTCCTCGGCCATCCACAGCCTTACGCCTACGCGTTCACCACGATGGTGAACATCCTGCGCGACCAGTGGCGCCGGGAGCGCCGTCGGGTGTCGATGCCCGAGGTGCCGGAGGCGGGCGACATCGGCGAGCGGGACCGCGGGGTGCCCGACCCCCGGGCCGGCGGGATGGCCGAGCTGCAGGCGCGTTGGGAGGTGATGCGGCTGCTCGGTTTCCTGACGGTCAAACAGGCCCGCGCCGTGGTGCTGGTCGACCTCGACGGCTACAGCGTCGACGAGGCCGCCGAACTGCTCGGGTTGCACCGCAGCACGCTGGCCGTCACCCGGCGCCGCGCCCACGGCCGGCTGCGCGCCGTCCTCCAGCGGGAACGGGACCGGGACCGGGACCGGGAACGGGAACGGGAACGGGAATGCGACCGGGAATGCGAGCGGGAACGGCAACGCGAGAGGGAACGCGAGCGCGAACGCGAGCGGAGCTGATCTGAGGGCGCGGCGACAGGTGCGCGATCGCCGCGTCACCCCGACGCACCGAGCCGGCGGCAAGTCGGCGCGGGCACTGCCCGGGCCCGTACCCTGCGAATCGTGATCACGTACGAGGACGGCGGCCTGCGCGCACTGGCCGAGGACGGCCGCTGGCCCGAGCTGCTCGCCGCCTACCGGCAGGGCCGCGCGGCCGCCGTGGTGGAGGCGGGGGAGGAGGCCGCGGCGGCGCTGACGGCTCCGCTCGGCCACCTGATCGCCTACGCGGCGCCGCCCGAGCTGGCCGTCCGGCTGTTCGACCGGGACGGTGGCGCGGAGACCGCCGCCGGGGTGGCCGATCATGACGCCGGTCCGCTCTGGGAGGTGCTGGCGACCCGGCACTCCTGGCTGCGGCTGGCCCCGCTGCTCGGTCCGTCCCCGGTGCGACGGCTGGTCGCGCACACCCGGGCGCTGCTCGGCGAGGACCTCTCGTACGGGGCCGAACCCGATCCGGAGGGCGTGCCGCTGCGTCTGGAGCCGTGGGAGGCGGCGGGCTGGGACGAGACGGCCCGGGTGCGTGAGTACCTGCCCGGCGGGGGTGCGCGCAGTGCGCTGCTGACCCTGCCGGCCAGCCGGGAAGGATTGGGCGAGGTGGAACTGCCCCCGGCGGCGCAGTCGGCCGGGCGGCCGGCCGGGCCGCGGGTCGCCCGGGCGCTGGCCGGGCTGGGTGCGCTCGCGCCGTGGGCGGCGACGGCCTGTGTCCGCGGCCAGGCCCCGGCGGCGGCCGCCCTGCTGGCCCGCGACCGGCGGGTGGTCGGGGGCTATCTGCCGTTCGCGCTCGCCTATCCGGCGCTGGTGCGGGCCGCCGCCGTGGAGCGGTCGCGGGGTTGTGCGCACGGGCGGCTGGGGCTGTGGCGGGCGCTGGCGGCGATGGCCGGGGCGGGCGACGCGGACCGTGCGGACGGCGCGGCCGGCGCGGAAGGTACGGGCGGGATCGACCGGCGCGAGGTGAACGCGCTGGTGGCCCGGATGCGCTGCTTCACCTGGCAGGAACCGTCGGCCGGGCTGCACCATCTGCACGTCGCGCTCGAGGACCCGGCCGGCGGGGTGGCCTGGGTGGTGAGCGGCTCGCAGGACTTGTGACGAGCCGGCCCGGGGCCGTTCGACTCCGGAGCGTCGTTCAGGCCGGCGAGCGCCCGCCGTACGGAAACCGGACGGAATGAAGAAGACCCTGGTCCGGCGCCGCTTCCGGGGGTTGGTGGGAGGCGCCGGACCAGGGAGTGCGGGGGTGGAGCCGCTGGGCTCAGACGCCGACGGGGGAGGTCCCCTGAGGGGTGCCCGGCAGGGCTCCCTGGGCGGGGACGGCCTCGGGGGCGTCGGCCGTGGAGCCGTCCGACGCGGTGGCGGGACCGGCGGGCGCACCGTGGGCGTCGACCAGCGTCAGCTCGTCGAACGGCAGCTCGCCGGCCAGCACCCGCTGGGCGCGCTCGGCGTCGAGCTCGCCGGTCCAGTGCCCGATCAGCACGGTCGCGACGGCGTTGCCCGCGAAGTTGGTGAGCGCGCGGGCCTCCGACATGAAGCGGTCGATGCCGACGATCAGGCCCACGCCGTCCACCAGCGCGGGCTTGTGGGACTGGAGTCCGCCCGCGAGGGTGGCCAGTCCGGCGCCGGTGACTCCGGCCGCGCCCTTGCTCGCGATCACCATGAAGACCAGCAGCGAGACCTGCTCGCCGAGCGACATCGGCTTGTCCATCGCCTCGGAGATGAAGATCGAGGACATGGTCAGGTAGATGGCGGTGCCGTCGAGGTTGAAGCTGTAGCCGGTCGGCACGGTGATGCCGACGACCGGGCGGCTGACGCCCAGGTGCTCCATCTTGGCGATCAGGCGGGGCAGCGCGCTCTCGGACGAGGAGGTGGAGAGGATCAGCAGGAACTCGCGGCCGAGGTACTTCAGCAGCGCGAACACGTTGACCCCGGCGACCAGGCGCAGCAGCGTGCCCAGCACCACCACGACGAACAGCACGCAGGTGACGTAGAAGCCGATCATGATGACGGCCAGGCTCTTCAGCGCGGCGGTGCCGGTGGCGCCGACGACGGCGGCCATCGCCCCGAAGGCGCCGATCGGCGCGACCCACATGATCATCGACATGATCCGGAAGACCAGGCGCTGCAGGTGTTCGATCCCGCGCAGCACCGGAGCTCCGGCCGCGCCCATCGCCTGGAGCGCGAAGCCGGCGAGCAGGGCGACCAGCAGGGTCTGGAGGACCTTGCCCTGGGTGAGGGCGGAGAACAGGGTCTCCGGGATCATCCCGAGCAGGAAGTCGGTGGTCGACTGGGCGCCGCCGGCGGCCGCCTGGGCGTGGCCGGACTTGGCGAGCGCGGCGGTCAGGTGCAGGCCGCCGCCGGGCTCCAGGAGGTTGCCGACGACCATGCCGATGGCCAGCGCGACGGTCGACATGGCGAGGAAGTAGCCGAGGGCGAGGCCGCCGACCTTGCCGACCTTCGCGGCCTTGGTCACCGAGCCGATGCCCAGGACGATGGTGCAGAAGATCACCGGGCTGATCATCATCTTGATCAGGTTGACGAAGCCCGTGCCGACCGGCTTCAGCTCCACGGCGAACCCGGGGGCGACCAGGCCGACCACCACGCCCGCGACCACCGCGGCGATCACGGCGATGTAGAGGTAGTGGGTCCGGTCCTTGCGTCTGGGTCCCGCCGCCGGGGCGGCTCCAGCGATCGACATCTGCGGCTCCCTTGCCGTGCAGTCCTGGTGGCCCCGGGGGGAAGGGCCGCTCCGACTATGAGCCCCGGAGGTGACGGAGGTCACGTTTGCGTTCATAGAGTTCACGGACCGCGCGAGTGGCCCCGATGGCGGGTTCGTCGGCCGGTGCGCGCCGGACGGGCCCTGGGGGCGTCCGGAAGCGTGGTGCACACTGGCAGGCATGTCCGAGCGCACCGCCCCCACCGCCCCGCGCCGCCGCTCGCACCGGACGGCGGGCCGCGGAGCCCGGCGACTGCCTCCGGAGTCGCCCCGGCGCCCGGCCCGGCGTCTGTCCCGATGCCTGCCCTTCCGGCTGGTCCGGCACCTTCCCCGACGCCTGCCCTCCCGGCTGGTCCGGCGCCTGCCCGGATGCCTGTCCCGGCGCCTGGTCCGTAGCCTGGCCGGGCAGCTGTTCGTCGTCCAGGTGGTGATCGTCGCCGCGGTGGTCGCCGGTGGCGCCGTGCTCGCGTACCTCTTCACCGCCGACCGCGCCGAGGACGCCGCCCGCCGACAGGTCACCGCGGTCGCGCACGCCGTCGCGGACTCGCCGTCCGTCCGGGCCGCTGTCGTCGGTCCGGACCCGACCTCGGAACTCGAGCCGTACGTGGAGCAGGTGCGGTCCGACGCCGGGGTCTCCTTCATCACCGTCATGGACACCGACGGCGTGCGCTGGACCCACCCGCTGCCCGAGCAGATCGGGCGGACCTACCTCGGGCACATCGACTGGGCGCTCGCCGGGCAGACCCGCAGCGAGACGTACACCGGCACGCTCGGTCCGTCCGTGCGAGTGGTCACCCCGGTGTGGGACGACCGGCACCGGGTGGTCGCGCTGGTCAGTGCCGGCCTCACGGTGGAGTCGATCTCCGCGCAGCTGAGCGGTCCGCTGCTCGCCCTGGTCGGCGTGGCGGTGGCCGCGCTCGCGCTCGGTGGGGTCGGCACGTACCTCGCCAACTCCCGGCTGCGGCGGCACACCCACGGGATGGGGCCGGACGAGCTGAGCCACCTCTACGAGTACCACCAGGCCACTCTGCACGCGGTGCGCGAGGGGCTGGTCCTGCTGGACCGTTCGCACCGGGTGGTGCTGTGCAACGACGCGGCTCGAGAACTGCTCGGCCTGGCGGGCGAGGTGGACGGTCGTCGGGTGGCGGAACTGGGGCTGCCGGAGGCGCTGGTGGCGGCCGTACTGGGGGAGGAGCCGTTGCGGGACGAGGTGCACCTGACCGTCGAGCGGGTCGTGGTGCTGAACACCTCCACCATCGGCACCGGTACCGGGCTCGGCCGGGTGGTCACCCTGCGGGATCACACCGAACTCCAGGCGCTCAGCGGCGAGTTGGACTCGGTGCGCGGATTCACCGAGGCGCTCGGCGCGCAGGCGCACGAGGCCGCCAACCGCCTGCACGCGGTGGTCTCGCTGATCGAACTCGGCCGCCACGAACAGGCGGTGGAGTTCGCCACCGCCGAGCTCGAACTCGCCCAGCAGCTCACCGACCGGGTGGTCGCGGCGGTGAGCGAGCCGGTCCTGGCCGCGCTGCTGCTCGGAAAGGCGGCTCAAGCCGCCGAGCGGGGCGTGGAGTTGACGCTCACCGAGGACAGTCGGATCGACGACGGAGTGCTGCCGCCCGGGCTCTCCGCGCGGGATCTGATCACCGTGCTCGGCAACCTGATCGACAACGCCGTGGACGCCGCCATCGCCGGTGCGGCCGAGAGCCCCGTCCCGCCGGAGGTCACCGTCACGGCGCGGGTCGCCCGCGGCCGGGACTGCGGGGGACCGGACTGCGGTGCCGGCGGTGACAGCGGTGAGGGCGGCGGGGGCGGTTCCGGCGGCGACAGCGGTGACGGCGGTGCCGGCGAGGTGGTGGCCGGGGACTGCCTGCTGCTCCGGGTCGCCGACACCGGCGCGGGGATCGACCCGGCCGCGGTCGAGGACGTGTTCCGGCGCGGCTGGAGCACCAAGCAGGACGGCCGCGGGCACGGGCTCGGGCTGGCGCTGGTCGCCCAGACCGCGCGGCGCAACGGCGGCACCGTCGAGGTCGGGCGGGAGCGCGGCGCGGTGCTCACGGTGCGGCTGCCGCTGGCCGGGAAGCCGGGCCGGGCCGACAGCGAGCAAGGGGAGCTTCGCGAACAGGGCCGGTCCACCCGACGGCCGGGCGAGTCCACCGGCCGGGAGCAGGAAGGGGCGCTGGTGTGAACGGCACCGCCGACACCGCCGCCACGGCGGGCATCTCCGTCCTGGTGGTCGAGGACGACCCGGTGGCCGCCGCCGCGCACACCCTGTACGTCCGGCGCGAGCCCGGCTTCCATGCCGCGGGAACGGTCCACAGCTGCGCCGACGCGCTGCGCTTCCTGGACCGGGCCCGCGCCGCCGGGGCACCCGTCGACCTCATCCTGCTCGACCTCTACCTGCCGGACGGCCACGGGCTCCAGCTCTGCCGCACGCTGCGCGCGGCCGGCCACGGCACCGACGTCATCGCGGTGACCTCGGCCCGCGACCTCGCCATGGTCCGGCAGGCGGTCTCCGCGGGCGTCGTGCAGTACCTGCTGAAACCGTTCAGCGCGGCCGCCCTGCACGACCGCCTGGAGCGCTACGCCCGCTACCGCGACAGCCTCGGGCGCCCCGGCGAGGCGACCGGACAGGAGGAGGTCGACCAGGCGTTCGCCCTGCTCCGCACGCCGGAGCGCAGCACCCTGCCCAAGGGGCTGTGCGCGCCCACCCTGGACACCGTCGCCTCGGTGCTGCGCGAGGCGGCCACCGGGCTGTCGGCCGCGGCCGCGGGCGCCGCCGCCGGGGTCTCGCGGATCACCGCGCGGCGCTACCTGGAGCACCTGGTGGAGACCGGGCGCGCGCTGCGCGAGCCGCGGTACGGGAGCGTCGGGCGGCCGGAGCTCTGCTACCGGTGGCGGGGCCGGGGCTGACGGCCGGCCGGGGCAGGGGCCCCGGGGGTCCGGCGGTCGACGGCTGCGGGCCCGAGCCGTGACCTTTTCGCGCGGCGCTCGTTGGAGGGGCCGGGGGAGGTTCACTCGCTCGGGTGGTTCTGGGGGTCCCGGGGCGTTCCGCCAGGTCAAGGGCAGTAAAGTTAGGCTAACCTAACTTTCCCTGGGGGTCTCTCGTGTCACTCGCTGCCGTACCCGTCCAGGCCGCCCCCGGAGCCCCGGCCGCCGGTGAAGCCATCCTGCGCCGTCAGCGCGTCCGCGAGTCCGCCGCCAGAACGTACGCCCGCTCCTTCCCGATCGTCCCGGTCCGCGCCCACGGCATGACCGTCGAGGGCGCCGACGGGAGGCGCTACCTCGACTGCCTCTCCGGCGCCGGCACGCTCGCCCTCGGCCACAACCACCCGGTGGTGCTGGAGGCGATCCGCCGCACCCTCGACAGCGGCGCCCCGCTGCACCTGCTCGACCTCGCCGCCGCGGAGAAGGACGACTTCACCAGCGCCCTGTTCGAGAGCCTGCCCGCCGAGTTCGCCGCCCGCGCGCGGGTGCACTTCTGCGGACCGGCCGGGACGGACGCCGTCGAGGCCGCGCTCAAGCTGATGCAGACCGCCACCGGCCGCTCCGGCGCGCTCGCCTTCACCGGCGCGTACCACGGCATGACCGCTGGCGCCCTCGCGCTCACCGGCAACGTCGCCGTCAAGGAGCCGCTGCCGAGCGGCGGCGAGGTCACCCGGCTGCCCTTCCCGTACGGCTACCGCTGCCCGTTCGGGGTCGGCGGCGACGCGGGCGCCGACCTCGCCGTGACCTACGTGGAGCGGCTGCTGGACGACCCCTCGGGCGGCGTGGTGGCACCCGCCGCGATGATCCTCGAGGCCGTCCAGGGAGAGGGCGGGGTCGTCCCCGCGCCCGACGGCTGGCTGCGCGCCATGCGCCGGATCACCGCCGAGCGCGGAATCCCGCTGATCGTCGACGAGGTGCAGACCGGAGTCGGTCGGACCGGCGCGATGTGGGCGGTCGAGCACAGCGGCATCGTCCCGGACGCCATGGTCCTCTCCAAGGCCATCGGCGGCAGCCTGCCGCTCGCCGTCGTCGTCTACCGCGAGGACTACGACGGCTGGCGGCCCGGCGCCCACACCGGCACCTTCCGCGGCAACACCCTCGCCATGGCCGCCGGGGCCGCGACGCTGCGCCACGTCGCGGCGAACGGGCTGGCCGAGCGGGCCGCCGCCGTCGGCGAGCGGATGGCGGCCCGGCTGCGCGAACTCGCCGTCGAACTGCCGGTGATCGGCGACGTGCGCGGCCGGGGGCTGATGCTCGGGGTCGAACTGGTCGACCCGGCGGCCGAGCCCGACGCCTGCGGTGCCCGGCCGGCCGACCCGGCGCTCGCGGTGCGGGTCCGGGAGGCCTGCCTGGCACGCGGGCTGATCGTCGAGCTCGGCGGACGCCACGACGCGGTGCTGCGGCTGCTCCCGCCGCTGACCATCACGGACGAGCAGGTGGCGGCGGTCCTGGAGCGGCTGGCGGAGGCGATCGCGGCGGCCTCCACCGCCGCCCCGGGCTCCCCGGGCTCCACGGGCTCCCCGGCCGGGCGGGCGGGTGGATCGGGGGGCGGGACGGCGGGCACGCCGTCGGATGGGTCGGCGCAGGCTACGGCGCACGGTTCGGCGCACGGTCCGGCGGGCGCGCCGAGGGTTCGGGGCCAGCGGTGAGCAGCCTCGGCTCCGGCTCCGGCTCCGGCTCCGGCTCCGGCTCCGGCTCCGGATCCGGTCCCGTCGGCCTTCCCGAGGACGGCATCGCGACCGACGCCCTGGCAGGCGGCGCGGCCGGTCCGAGCGCGCTCGGACCACTGCTGGCCACCGTCCTCGACTCCCTGGAGACCGGCACCGCCATGCGCTCCGGACCGCTGCCGGCGGGCAGCCCGGCCGAGATCGCCGCACTCGTCGACGACGCGCTGGCCGCCGGCGACGGACCGGGCGCGCTCGCCCGGCTCACCGAGCTCCTCGCCTACGGCGCCGCCGACCCCGCCGACCCGGCCTGCGCCGCGCACCTGCACTGCCCGCCACTCGCCGTCGCCGCCGCGGCCGACCTCGCGGTCAGCGCCCTCAACCCCTCCCAGGACTCCTGGGACCAGGCCCCCGCCGCCACCGCCCTGGAGAGCGCCCTGCTCCTGGAGATCGCCGGACTGGTCGGCTACGACCCGGCGCGCGCCGCCGGCGTCCTCACCTCCGGCGGCACCGAGTCCAACCTCATGGGGCTCATGCTGGCGCGCGACCAGAAGCTCGACGGCATCGTGGAGTTGGACGGCATCCCGGCCGGCGCCCGGCCGTGCATCCTCGCGTCCGAGGCCGCGCACTTCTCCGTCCAGCGCGCCGCCGCCCTGCTCGGCCTCGGCGAGCGGGCCGTCATCCCCGTCCCGGTCGACCGCGGGCTGCGGATGCGCGAGGACGAACTGGAACGGGCGATGGCCGAGGCCAGCTGGGCCGGACGGACCCCGATCGCCGTGGTCGCCACCGCCGGCACCACCGACACCGGAGCCATCGACCCGCTGACCGCCGCCGCCGACCTCGCCCAGCGCTACGGCGCCTGGCTCCACGTGGACGCCGCGTACGGCGGCGGCGCGCTGCTCTCCGACCGGCTCGCCCCGCTGCTCGACGGCATCGCCCGCGCCGACTCGGTCTCGCTCGACTGGCACAAGCTCGGCTGGCAGCCGGCCGCGGCCGGGGTCTTCCTGGTCCGCCGCGCGGAGACCTACGTCTCGCTCGCCCGCCGCGCCGAGTACCTCAACCCCGTCGACGACGAGCAGGCCGGGTACCCCAGTCTGCTCGGCCTCTCGCTGCGCACCACCCGCCGGGCCGACGCCTTCAAACTCGCCGTCACCCTGCGCACCTTCGGCCGCGAGGGACTCGGCCGGCTGGTCGACAGCTGCCACGACCTCGCCCGCGCCGCCGCCGACGCCGTGCGCGCCGACCCGGTGCTCGAACTCCACGCCGATCCCGTGCTCACCGCCGTCCTCTTCCGCTACCGGCCGCCCGGGGTGACGGACGAGGCGGCACTGGACGAGGTGAACGGTCGGCTGCGGCGCCTGCTGCTGCGCACCGGCCGGGCGGTGGTCGGCCGCACCGAACTGCCGGGCGACGGCCCGGGCCGGGTCCGGCTGAAGCTCACGCTGCTGAACCCCCACACCACGGCGGGGGAGGTCGGCGCGCTGCTGCGGGAGGTGGTGGGCGCCGGGCGCAAGGTGGCGGGCGAGCGGGCGGGGTAGGGCGGACGGCGGCCGGTGGTCCGGGTGGGCGGCCGGTGCTCCGGGTGAGCGGGCCGTGTGGTGTGGGCGGGCGGTATGGGCGTGTGGTGTGGGCGGGCCTTGGGGTCAGCCGCCCAGGAGGATCGACCGGGTGAGCTCCCAGGTCTCGGGGTCGGAGGCGACCAGGAGCCCGTCCGCGCAACCGGGGGCCTCCGGCCGGTACGGGGTGCCGTCCGGGCGGGCGGAGACGCCGCCGGCCTCGGTGACCAGGAGCGAGCCGGGGGCGTGGTCCCAGGGGAGCGTGCGCCAGTAGAGGATGAAGTCGAAGCGGCCCTCGACGACGTCCGGGTACTCGATCCCGGCGGCGTGCCGGCCGGGGGAGATCTCACCGAAGGACGCGATGTTGTCCTGGAGCCGGCGGCGGTGCTCGGCGTCGAGGTAGCGGCTCTTCACCGAGCCGCGGAGCTTCGCGACGTCCTTGGGCGCCGGCGGGCGGGTCAGGCGCACGCCGTCGCGCCAGGCGCCGGACCCCAGTTCGGCACAGTAGGTGGTGGCGGTCGCGGGCTGCCAGATCCAGGAGGCGACGGTCCGGCCGGAGCGGACCAGGGAGCACATCACGGCGTACTCGGGTCTACCGGCGACGAAGTTGGCGGTGCCGTCCACCGGGTCGACCAGCCAGGCGGCGGGCTCGTCGTGAAGGGCCAGGGCGAGCGAGGGATCGGCCGTGACCGCCTCCTCGCCGACCACGGGGACGGGCAGCAGCTCGTGCAGTCGGCGGGCGATGATCGCTTCGGCCTCGCGGTCGGCGACCGTCACGACCTCACCGGGGGCCTTCTCCATCACCTCGCCGGCGGCCAGCGCCCGGAAGCGCGGCTCCACCGCCTCGGCCGACGCCTCGGCGAGTATCTCCGCCACCTTGTCCATCAGCACGTTCGCGCTCCCTTCGCTGCCTACCACTCTCCCACGAGTGGAGGAACGGGGCGGCGGCGGACCGGGGGCGGTGGTGGCAGTCGGGAGCGGGCAGCGCACAGCGAACAGCGGGCAACGGGCAGCGATCAAGGGACAGCGATCAAGAGACAGCGAACAGCTGACGGATGACAGCTGACAGATTTCGAAATCTGTCAGCTGTTAGTTGTCCGCTGTCATGCGTCATCCGTCATCCGTCCTTCGTCGCCCGTCACCCCTCCGCCGGGCTCGGCCCGTCGCCTCCCAGGTGGTGGAAGCCCGGGCGAGGGTGCATCAGGAACTCGTGGTGCGAGATGTTCCACGCGTACGCGCCCGCCATCGCGAACAGCACCCGGTCGCCCGTCCGCAGGCCGTCGGCCCCCTCGGCCGCGTGGGCGAGGACGTCCTTCGGGGTGCAGAGCTGCCCGGCCAGGGTGGCCCGGCCGCTGGTGACGGCCGGCCGCGGCCAGGGGTGCGGCCAGGCGTCCACCGGGAGCACCGCGAAGGGCTGGGCGTGGCCGCGGGTCACGGGCGTGCGCAGGTGGTGGGTGCCGCCGCGGACCACCGCGAAGTCCTCGCCGTGGCTCGCCTTCACGTCCAGCACCTCGGTCGCGTACCAGCCGCAGTAGGCGGTCAGCGCCCGGCCGGGTTCGATCCGCAGGATCAGCCCGGGGTGGTCGTCGAGCAGCTTGGCCAGGCCCTCACCGAAGGCCGTCCAGTCGAAGCGGGCGGACGGGTCCGCGTAGTCCACGGCCATTCCGCCGCCGATGTTGACCTCCGCCAGCGGGAAGCCGTGCCGCTCGGCCAGCGCGGCCGACCAGGCGACGATCTGCGCCGCGACCGACAGCTGCTCCGTCGCCGAGAGCCCGCTGGCCAGGTGGGCGTGCACGCCGCGCAGCCGCAGCTGCCGCATCGACGGATCGCCGCCGGTGAGCAGCCGGACGCACTCCTCGGCCCGGTCCGGGTCCAGCCCGAACGGCGTCGGGCGGCCGCCCATCGCGAGCGGCACCGCGTCGAGCGCTGCCGTTTCGACGGCGAGGTTGACCCGCAGCAGCACGTCCACGGCCGTGCCGGGTCGGTCCGCGAGGACGGCGGCCAGCCGGTGCAGCTCCTGCTCGCTCTCGATGTGCCAGCGGTGCACCCCGGCGTCCACTGCCGCGGTGATCTCGGCCGGGGTCTTGCCCGGGCCGCCGAAGGCCAGTGGCGCATCCGGCACGGCGGCCCGGACGTGGGCCAACTCCCCGCCGCTGGAGACCTCGTAGCCGTCCACCGCCGAGCGCAGCGCGGTCAGCAGTGGCGCCTCCGGGTTGGCCTTGGCGGCGTAGTACAGCTCGACCCGCTCGGGCAGCGCGGCCCGGACGGCGGTGGCGTGCTCCCGCAGAGCGGTCAAGTCGTAGACGTAGGCTGGGAGTTCGTCGGGGGCGAGGCCGGCGGTGAAGCTGCGGACGGCCTCGGTCGGCCGGGCGGTCTCGGTGGTCATCGGGCGGTGCTCCCGGCGGGAAGGCGGACGGGCGTGTCGGCGGGCGTGCCGGTGGCCGTGTTGACGGACGTCTTGACGGGCGGATGGGCGGGCGCGCCGGTGGCCGTGCCGGCCGACGTGCGGGCGGGCATGCGGGCGGCCTCGGCGAGGACGGAACCGGCCAGCGGGGAGGGCAGTCGGACGTAGCCGGCCTCGCGGTCGGCCTTGCGCTCCCAGCGGGTCAGCAGGTTGGCCTTGGCGGGCAGCGGGACGCCGGCGAGCAGCGCGCGCAGCCGGGGCGGGCAGCCGTGCGCGGCGGCGTACTCCTCCAGGGTGTCCCGGACGGTCTGCCAGAGCGCGCACTCCAGTTCGGGGTGGCGGTCGGCGAGCGCGGCGAGCAGTTCGGCGACGTGGTTGACCAGCAGGCAGTACACCACCCGGTCCCAGCCGCGCTCCGCGTCGTAGGTCATCGGCCCGGCCACCTCGGGCGGGAGCGCGGCGAGGATGTCGGCGTTCTGCTCGGGGACGAGCTTGGTGCCCTCCAGGTCGCGGAAGAGCACCTGGACGGGGCGGCCGGCGGGGTCCACGCCGATCAGCACGTTCTGCAGGTGCGGTTCGAGCACCACGCCGTGGTCGAAGTAGGCGGCCAGCACCGGCGGGACGAGCAGTCGCAGGTAGTCGCGCCACCAGTCGAGTGCCGCCGCGCCGTCCGAACCCGCGCCCAGCAGACGGGAGATGTGCGCGGAGCTGGTCGGGTGCTCGTCGGCGACGGCGGCCGCGAGCAGCGGGGTGACGCCGGGCCGCAGCACGCCGCCGAAGCCCTCTCGGACGATCAGGCCGAAGCCCTCGTACAGGGCCCGGTCCGGGTGGCCGTCGGCGCCGGGCAGCGCGAGGGTGCGGAAGGCCGGTTCGCGCAGCATGGCCGAGGCGGGGAAGTGTCGGGCGAGGTCGGCCAGGGCCGGGGCGAGCAGCCGGGTGAGCGCGACGGCGCCGGTGAGCTCGTAAGCGGCGTTCTTGCGCAGGCAGTTGGTGATGCGGACGTTCAGGCTGAACTTGAGGAAGGCGTCGGGGCCGTGCAGGGTGCGCACCGAGGCGGTGGCGGTGAAGTGTTCGCCGCGCGGGCCCAGGTCGAGGACGTCGCCCCGGGCCAGGGCGGCGCGCAACAGCGGGTGGTTGCCGACGAGTTGGTACTGCCAGGGGTGGGCGGGCAGCAGCCGGTAGCCGTCCGGCACCTCGCCGAGCCCGTCCAGCAGTTCGGTCGCGCTGCGGTCCAGCGACTCCTCGGCCAGCAGGTCGGCGCGGACGGCCAGGTGGCGCAGCGGGAAGGCGGCGCGGGACTCGGGGGCGTAGTGGCGCCAGTCGCCGCGGGCGGCGGAGCGGGATTTGGGGGCCGGGTGGAAGCGGTGGCCGAACAGCAGGGCCTGCTCGGACTCCAGGTAGCGGTCGGTACCGGGGGCCGGCCGGTCGTCGAGGCCCTGGCGGACGCCGTGGTGGCTGGAGGCGACCTGGTCGATGAACTCCTCGTTCACCGTGCCGGTGCGCAGCTCCAGTTCGTGCTGGACGTAATCGGCCAGCTCCTGCCAGTCCAACTCGGCCCAGTCGCCTTCCTGTTCGACCTCGACCGGCCCGGTGAAGCGGTGCGCTCCGAGCAGCGAGGTGCGGCGCAGGGCGACCCGCAGCAGGGCGCCGCGGCGCGGCAGGCGCAGCAGCAGGCGGCCCCCGTCGGCGGCGGTCTGGTGCTCGGGCGCGGAGACCTCGCGCAGCAGGCAGTTCAGCAGGGTGTGGACCACCGCCTCGTCGGCGGAGGGCAGTTCGCCGGTTCCGCTGGGCCGGCTGCCGGAGTCGAGGGGCCGTCCGGTGGTGTCGCGGGGTTCGTCGGTCCTGGGCGAGTGGGTGGACTGCTCGGGGGTCATCGGCGACTCCAGCGCTGGCGGAGGGACGGGAGGGTGAGGGTGGTGGCCGCGACGGCGGCCAGCAGGGCGGCGGCGGTTCCGGCCACCACGGGGGCGGCGGCGCCGAACCGCCCGTTGGCCAGCGCGGCGACGGCGCCGGCGGCGACGGCGCCGCCCTTGGAGACGAGTTCGAGGGTGCCGAACATCCGTCCGGGCGGCCGCCCTCGGGCGGCACCCGCGGCGAGCACGGCCAGGCAGACCAGCCCCAGCGTGAGTCCGGCCCCGAGCAGCAGTCGGACGGCGATGAAAACGGGCAGCGAGTACGCCACCGCGTGCCCGGCCAGACCGAGCGCGACGAAGCCGAAGCCGAGCGCGATGCCGGTGTGCGGGCGGGAGTGGAACACGGTGTGGGTGCGGCAGGCGAACACCAGGTAGCACAGGTGCGGCAGGGCGAACAGCACGCCGGTGGTGGTGCCGTCCACGCCGGGCAGGCGTTGCTCGGCGAGGGCGATCAGGTAGGGGAAGGAGATCACCGTCGCGAAGACGAAGGTGAACTCGAAGGCGTAGAGCGGCAGCAGCGACACCGTGGCGGGCTGCTCGACCGGCCGGCCGGCGGTGGCCGCCGCGGCCTCGGGTCGCTCCGGCTCGGGCAGCAGGGAGAGGAACACCGCCGCGGCGAGCGGGAGTACGGCCATCACGAGGTACTGGCGGTGCGGGTCGATCCACGGGGAGAGCGCCCCGACCAGGATCGGTGCCGCCACCAGCGCCGCCCGCGCGCTGCCCTGCATGAGGGTGAGGGCGCGGGAGAGCCGGGAGCCGTCGAGCGCGGCGGCCAGGTAGCCGTTGGTGGCGGCGAAGGTGCCGCCGAGGAAGCCCTGGAGGACCAGCGCGAGGGTGAACGCGGTCAGGCTGTCGGCCGCCCCGGCCAGCAGGAAGGAGACGGTGAGCCCGAGTTGGGCGCGCAGCAGCAGCCGCTTGCGGCCGAAGCGGTCGGCCAGCCGGCCCCACAGCGGGGCGCCGAGCGCGCTGAACACCGTCGGGACGATGTACAGCACGCCGGCCCAGCGGGCCTGCGGATCGCCGAGCGAGGGCAGGATCGCGGTCAGGTAGGGCGGCAGGCCGAGCGCGGCGAAGGAGGCGACGAAGTAGCAGGCGGCGACGGCGTGCACCTGGCGCCGGGCGAGCCCGCCGGAGCGGTCGGCCGAGGGCTGCGACTGCTGCGGCAGGGTCTCCACGCTCACCGGGCGGTCCCGTCCGTGCACCGGTGGGCGTGCCGGCGGTCGTCCGGGTGGCCGTCCGGGTGGCTGTCCGACTGGTCCTGCGGGCGCTCGTTCAGGTGGTCGTGCAGGTGGTCGTGCGGCGGCTCGCAGGCCTGCTCACGCAGGTAGTTGGGTCCGCTGGTGTAGTGCTTGTTGATGTCGGCGGCGCCCGAGCGCTGCTTGCTGAGCAGCGTGCCGGCGGTGACCATGGCCTTGACCGGCAGCCGTTCGGCGTCCAGCAGCGCGGCCCGCAGCGGTTCGCCGGCCGGACCGATCCGTTCCACGGCCTCCGCCGTGCGCTTGCGCAACAGGGCCAGGGTGTCCGCGAGTTCGGCCCGGCCGTGCTCGGCGAGGCCGAAGGCGAGGGCGCCGGTGCACAGGTGGCCGGTGATGGTGGCGAACAGGTCGGTGAGCGCCCGGTCGTCCTCGCCGAAGATCCGTGCGTCGTCGAACTCGGCTTGGTCGGGCGCGAGTTCGCCCAGCGAGGCGGTCATCCGGGCGGTGTGAACGCGCGGGCCGTCGTCGTCCTTGTAGAGCAGGCGCAGGCCGTCCCGGTCGAGTATCAGGGAGGTGTTCTGCTGGTGCGACTCCAGGGCGACGCCGTGGCCGAACAGTGTGGTCTGCCAGTCGAGCAGCAGCTCCAGCAGGGCGTCGTAGCAGGCGAGGACGTCGCCGCCGTAGTAGCGGTCCGCGAGGTGGTCGACGACGAGCCGGCCACCGGGCGCGGGGGCCAGCAGGGCGGCCAGTGGGACGGTCGAGGCCTGCTCCAGACCGGCCGGGTAGCGGCGCAGCAGGACGGCCAGCAGCTCGTGCCCGGCGTGCGCCCAGGACTGCTCGTCGGCGTGCAGGACACGGCCGGCGAAGCGCGGCTCGCGCGCCAGGACGGCCTCGATCAGCCGCTGTCCGGCGGCGCCGTCGAGCAGCGTGCCGGGCTTGATGGTGCGGCGGTTGAGGCGGCCCAGGGTGGCGGTGGCCAGCGGGAGCTTGAGGTGGCAGGCGGGGTCGTCGGCGACGGCGACGGTGCGCATGGACAGCGTCGGGACGACGGTCAGGTACGGCCGTTCGGCGAGCACCGCGCGGTCGGCCAGGCCGGTGGCGGCCAGCGCCTCGTCCAGCGGTGTGCCGACGGTCAGGGGGTGGACCGGAAGCGTGGCCCAGCCTTCGCCGGGGCACCGGTCGGCGAGGCCGAGCCAGGCCGGGGTGGGCCACCAGCTCGGCAGCGGCCGGTCGCCGTGAACGGTCAGCGCGTCGGCCGGGACGGCCAGCCAGCGCAGTTCGAAGGGGGAGTGGAACTCGGGCGCGTAGGAGCGCAGTTGGGGCTCGGTGAGGCCGGAGCGGCCACGTGCGGTGGGGTAGACCGGGTGGTCGAGGTAGGCGGCCAGGGTGTCGTGGCCGAGGGCGGCGGCGAGGCCGGTCCAGTCGGCCGGCTCCTCGCCGTACAGGTCGGCGAGCCGGGCGTGCACCTCGGGGCGGACGCGTTCGTGCAGCTCCATGGTGGCGAGGGTCTGCCGGCACTCCTCGGTGAAGGCCGCCCAGCCGGGCCGGTCCTCGGTCCCGGCCGACTCGGCGAGCGCCGCCACGACGTCGTCCGGGCCGGTGATCCGACGACCGGCCAGCTCCAGCAGCGGCAGCCGGGCCGCGTACTCGCACTGGAAGCCCTCCGGACGGACGGGCAGGGCGAGTTGCAGCTCGGGGACGGTCAGCCAGGGGCCGTCGGTGCGGTTCTCGACGGTGCCGCGGGTGCGCAGGCCCAGGACGTCCTCGCGCAGCAGGGCGGAGAGCACGCGCAGGGTGAGCTGCTCGGCCGCGGTCCACGGCTGTCCGGCCGTGCTGGGCGTCCGTGCGGCCGCGGTCGACGGCTGTCCGGCGGGAGTCGCGGGGCGGGCCCCGGCGGCGGTCCGGTCTCCGCGGGCCATGGCGGGTCGGTCTCCGACGGTCATGGGGTGATCTCCCAGCGGTTGGCGGCGAGGAAGCGGGCGGCGGCGGCGTCGACCGCCTCCTGGTCGGCGCCGATCGTCCAGACGACGCCCAGGTAGTCGCGGTTGGTGCGGTAGTGCTCGTGGCGCTCGCCGATCGGGCGCAGCGGACGGTAGGCGAGCCGGACGCCGTCGCGCTCCTCGTCGTACGGGCCGGGGGCGGCGGTGAGGACGCCGGCGCGGTCGGCGCAGACCACCTCGTTGCGGGCGCGGCGCGGGGTGGCGGCGCACCGCTCGGCGAGGTCGGCGGGCAGGTCGCGGCCCAGGTGGACGCCGAGGATCAGGTCGAACAGGGGTATGTCGAGGATCTCCGCCAGCATCAGGTCGCACTGGTCGCCGAGGGCGCGGTAGTTGACCTCGATGATGCGGGCGCGGCCGTCCGGCTGGACGACGAACTCGGTGTGGCAGACGCCGAATCCGACGCCGAGCGCGTCGAGTTGGGCGAGCACCTGGTCGACCACCGGCTGCGGGTGGGCCGGGACGAAGGTGAGCACCTCCTCGATGAAGTCCGGCGGCGGGGAGAGCCGGGTGCGGAAGCCGCCGAGAACGTGTCGTCTCCGGGAGTCGCCGAGGGTCTCCAGGGTGCACAGCTGCCCGGCCAGGAACTCCTCGACGACCAGGGTGGCGCCGGCTCTGCGGTGCTGGATCTCCTTGCAGCGCCGGGCGAGCCCGTCGGCGTCGGTGACCAGGGTGACGTCCTCGCTGGCGACCCCCTCGCGGGGCTTGACCACGCAGGGGAACGGCACGTCCAGCTCGGCCGGGTCCTGGCCGGGGGCGAGCTCGGCGGACCGGACGGTGTCCAGACCGGTCAGCGCGAGGTGGCGGCGCAGCTGGCCCTTGTCCTTGGCGCGCAGCGCGGCCTTCCAGTCCTTGGCCGGGAGGCCGAAGTACTCGGCGGCCAGCGCGGTCTGGGTCTGGAGGTGGTCGCTGTTGCTGAACACCGCGTCGGGCGCGTGGCCCGGGACGGCGAGTGCGCGGCGGGAGATGAGGCTGATGACGGCGCGGAAGTCGCGGACGTCGCACTCCAGGACCTCGGGTGCGGGGAAGGGCAGCTCGGCGTAGGCCCGCCGGTGGGCTTCGGCGCCGTCGGTCAGGACGGTGACGTCCAGTCCGAGCCGGGCGGCGGCGGGCAGGAAGCCGGAGGTGACGGAGTCGGTGGGGTTGAGCGCGAGCAGGTAGAGCCGCATGGAGGGTCCTTGGGTGGTGCGGAGGAGGGAGGGCGAACAGCTGACAGCTGACAGCTTTCGAAATCTGTTAGCTGTTCTCTGTCATCGGAAATCCGTCATCGGAAATCCGTCGGCTGTCATCTGTTCGCCCCCGGCTGTCGCGGTTACTTGGGCGCGTCCACGCCCGCCGCCTTGGCGATGTCGACGAGCATCGCGTCGGCGGCCTGGACGCCGATGCCGGACATCCAGGTCTCGTCCGGGACGTTGAACACCTTGTTGTTCTTGACGGCGTTCAGGCCCTGCCAGACCGGGGTCTGCTGGACCTCGCTCTCCTTGGTCTTGGTCGGGTCGTCGGCGGTGGTGACGAACACCAGGTCCGCGTCGGCCTGGTTGATCTGCTCGGTGCTGACCTCGACGATGTTCTGGTCCACGTCCTGGGAGGCCGGGCGGGCCAGGCCGATGTCCTTGAGCACCACGCCGCTGTAGGAGGACTTGGCGTACAGGCGGGTCGGGCCGGCCACGAAGCGGACCACCGACGCCGTCGGCATGGTCCCGTTGTTCTTCGTCTTGATCGCCTCGCCGAGCTTCTTCGCCCGCGTCTCGTAGTCGGCCAGCGCCTTCTTGGCGTCGTCCTCCTTGCCGAGCGCCTGGGCGTACAGCGCGAGGTTCTCCTTCCACGGGAAGCCCGTGGTCTCGGCCAGCACGGTCGGGGCGATCGCGTTCAGCTGGTCGTACACCTTGGCGTGGCGGACCTTGGAGGAGAGGATCAGGTCGGGCTTGAGGGAGGCGATCAGCTCCAGGTTCGGCTCGTTCATCGGGCCGACGTCCTTGGTGTCCTTGATCTTGTCCTTGAGGTAGTTCGGGAACCCGCCCTCGGTCTTCATGTGCGGGGACACCGCGCCGACCGGCGTGATGCCGAGCAGCGTGACGTCGTCCAGCTCGCCGCTGTCCAGGACCACGACGCGCTTGGGCTGGCCCTTGATCTCGGCCGTTCCGGCGGCGTGCTTGACGCTGCGCGGGAACCCGGCGGCGGTGCCGGCCGAGCCGGAGGACGCGGACGACGCGGAGTCGCCGCCCGACTTGGCACCGTCCCCGTTGCTGCCGCAGGCGGCGAGCAGGGTGGTCGAGAGGGCGACGGCCAGGACGGCGACAGGGAGTCGGCGGTTCATCGGGGTTCCTTGGATCGGTTCGAGCCGTTCGGCCGAACAGGGGGATGGGAAGGGGGAGTTCACCAATGGGGGTCAGTGGGAGGGCGGGGTGTCAGCGCCGGGTCCGCGCCGGTTCCGCGCCCGCGGAACGACCAGCGGCGTACCGGTCTCCGGGTCGGGCACGACCCGGCACGGCACCTGGAACACGGCCTCCACCAGCTCGGCCGTCAGCACCTCCGACGGCGGACCGGCGGCCGCGAGCCGCCCGTCCTTGAGCACCACGAGGTGGTCGGCGTACCGGGCGGCCTGCCCGAGGTCGTGCAGCACCATCACGACGGTCCGCCCGGCCTCGGCGTGCAGGTCGGCGACCAGGTCGAGGACGTCCAGCTGGTGGCGCAGGTCCAGGAAGGTGGTCGGCTCGTCCAGCAGCAGCAGGTCGGTCTCCTGGGCGAGCGCGAGCGCGATCCAGACCCGCTGGCGCTGCCCGCCCGACAGCCGGTCCACCTGGCGGTCGCGCAGTTCGGCGGTGCCGGTGCGCTCCAGCGCCTCCTCGACCGCCGCCTGGTCCGCCTTGGACCACGGGCTGAGCATCCGCTGGTGCGGGTAGCGCCCGAGCCGGACCAGCGCCTCGACGGTGACGGCCTCGGGGGTGACGGGCTGCTGCGGGAGCAGGCCCATCCGCTTGGCGAGCGCCCGGGCGGGCATCCGGTGGATGTCGGCGCCGTCCAGGGTGACCGTCCCGGCGGCCGGGTCGAGCAGCCGGACCAGTCCGCGCAGCAGCGTGGACTTTCCGCAGGCGTTCGGCCCGACGATCGCGGTGACGGCGTTGCCGGGCAGTTCGAGGTCGAGCCCGTCCACGATGGTCCGGTCGCCGTAGCGCAGGCCGAGGCCCCGGGCGGCGAGGCGGTTCGCGGCGCCATCGGCGGCCGTGCCCACTGCGGCACCGGCGGCACCGGCGGCACCGGCGGCTGCGACAGCCCCGATGGTCCCAGCGGCCCCGGTCGTCCTGGCAGCCCCGGTCGTCCCGGCGGTCGTCCCGGCGGTGGTATCGACGGAGGTCATCAGCTGCTCCTCTGGGGAAGCCGGCCCTGGCGGATCATCAGCACCAGGAGCCAGGGCGCGCCGAGGGTGGCGGTGACGGCACCGACCGGCAGGCCGTGGACGGGGATCACGTGCAGCACGAGGAGGTCGGCGGAGAGCAGCAGCACGGCGCCGGTGAGCGCGGTGAGGCCGAGCGTGCCGAGGGTGGGCGGACCGGCGAGCAGCCGGACCAGGTGCGGGACGGCGAGCGCGACGAACGCGACCGGCCCGGTGAGCGCGGCGGCCAGCGAGGCCAGGGTGATGGTGAGCAGCAGCAGCCACAGCCGGTCCCGGGCCGGGTTGAGGCCGAGGCCGCCGGCCGAGTCGTCGCCGAGGTCGAGCACGGCGATCCGCCGCTGGCAGAGCAGCAGGGCGACGGCGGTCAGCGCGATGGCGGTGCCGCCGATCCACACCTCGGTCCAGTTGCGGCCGTAGAGCGAGCCGGTGGTCCACTGGAGCGCGGAGGAGGCCAGCTCGGCCGGGAATCGTACGATCATCAGGTTCACGGCGGCGGCCAGGCCCTGCTGGACGGCCAGGCCGACCAGCACCAGCCGGGTCACGGCCATCTTGGAGCGCCAGGCGAAGCCGCCGAGCAGCAGCGCCGCGAGCAGTCCGCCGCCGACCGCGGCCAGCGGGATCAGCTGCTGGGAGGCGCCGGTGGCCAGCATCAGCACCGCGCCGAAGGAGGCGCCGCCGGTGATGCCGATGGTGTCGGGGGCGGCGAGCGGGTTGCGGAAGAGCCGCTGGAGCGTCGAGCCGGCCATCGCCAGCCCGGCACCCGCGATCAGTGCCGAGACCACCCGGGGCGCGCGGAACTGCTGCACCACCAGGACGTTTCCGGGCTCGCCCTGTCCTGCCAGCGCGCGCAGCGCGTCCCAGGCGGAGATGTCGACCTGCCCGGTGCCGAGCGCGATCCCGGTCAGCAGCACCAGCAGTGCGGCGGCGACCAGCGACCAGGCGGCGGTACGGGCGCGCCGGCGGCCGAGTGCCCGGACGGGCAGGGCGATCGCACTCACTTGGCCACCTTCCGGGCCAGCACCGCGAGCAGCGGCGCACCGAGGAACGCGGTCACGATGCCGACCTCGATCTCGGACGGACGGACCACCAGCCGGCCGAGCACGTCGGCGGTGAGCAGCAGCAGCGGGCCGGTGACCAGGCAGCCGGGCAGCAGCCAGCGGTGGTCGTTGCCGAGCAGTGGACGGACCAGGTGCGGGGCGGCCAGTCCGATGAACGCCACCGGTCCGGCCACGGCGACCGCGCTGCCCGCGAGCAGCACCACGGCCAGCCCGCCGACCACCCGGATCCGGGCCACCGGCACGCCCAGCGCCTGCGCGGTCTCGTCGCCGAGCGCCAGTGCGTTGAGCGCGGGCGCGATGGCGAGGGCGCCGACCAGGCCGAGCACGAGGAAGGGCAGGACGGGGGTGAGGGTGTCCAGGTGCCGCCCGGCGATCGAGCCGGCCAGCCAGAACCGGGCCTCGTCCAGGGTGCGGTGACTGGCCAGCATCAGCGCGGAGGTCCACGAGGTGAGCACCACGGTGAGCACGGTGCCGCCGAGCGCGAGCCGGACCGGGTCGAGGTCCCCGCCGCGCCGGGACATCGCGTACGCGGCGACGGCGGCGACGGCCGCGCCGGCGAAGGCGAACCAGATGTACTCGACCGGGCGGGTGAGGTCCAGCGTGAAGATCGCGGCGACCACGAAGAGGCTCGCCCCGGCGTTGATGCCGAGGGTGACCGGGGAGGCCAGCGGGTTGCGGGTGACGCCCTGGGCGACCGCCCCGGCGACGCCGAGCGCGGCCCCGACCGCCAGTCCGATGAGCGTGCGAGGGACCCGAAGGCCCGTCACCACGTCGGCGTCACCGCCGTGGGCGGCACCGGTGAGGGCGTCGACCACGGTGGAGAGCGGAATGGAGCGGGAGCCCAGAGCAAGGCTCAGGGCGGCACACAGCACGAGCGCGCAGACGCCGGCGAGCAGCAGCAGGGGCTGCCTGATCGCCGGAGAACGAGGCGTCGCCGGGGCTGTGGAGGCCGGCGGGTCGGTTCTCAGCACAAGGCAATATCTTAGGTTAGGTTTACCTAAATTCGTCAAGCGCCGGCGGGTCCGGTCGATCGGGCCGGCGGGTCGGGCGGTGGTGCCGACCGCGGTCGCCGGGCGCCGTGATGCATTGTAAGGTGAGCCTCACCTTAATCGATCATGCAGAATCGATCTCGGGAGTGTCAATGGTTCCCGGAACACCCGTGTCCGTCGCGCCTTCCGCGCCCCCGGTGTCCGTCGCGCCCGTCGTGCCGGCTGTGCCGGTCGTGTCGGACGCGCCCGTCGTGCCGGCTGCGTCCGTCGCGCCCGGCGCACCCGCCGCGGCCCCGGCGCTCGCCGCCGACTACCGGCGGCTGGTGGAGCTCTGCCCGGTGCTGGAACTGCGCCTGCTCGACGCCGGCGAGCCCGCCCCGGACGCCGCCGACGGCTGGTACTCCGGAGCCGAACTCGCCGCCGACGAAAGGGCGCTGGCCGCCGTCCTGGCCGGTGCGGAGGCCCGCATCGCCGACGAGCACGGCCGCGCCCCGCGACCTCACGTCACCGCCTCGCGGCTGCTCCACCACTACGCCTGGTCGGCCTGCCTGCTGATCGCCGGCCCTTGGCACCTCTCCCGCCGCGTGCCGGACGTCGACCCCGCCGACCTCTGGCTGCACGCCCCCACGGGCGCGCTCGCCCTGCGCCCGCGTGGCCACGTCACCCTGCCCGGCGACGACGAACTGCGCGCCGAACTGCGGACCGCCGTGGTCGCCCACCTCGGGCCGGTGCTCGCCGCGTTCGCCGGTCCCACCCGGCGCCGCGACCGCGCCCTCTGGGGCATGGTGACGGACGACCTGGCCTCCGCCGTCTGGTACCTGGGCCGGATGCTCGGCGAGGAGGACGCCTCCGTCGCCGCCGCCGGGGCCGTCCTGCCCGGCGGCACCCTGCCGCTTCCCGGCGGCGCCGACTTCCGCCGCCTGCACACCCCCGACGGGCGCGCCCACCACACCCGTACCCGGCTCGGCTGCTGCCTCTACTACGCGGTCGGGCCCGCCGCGACCGCCTGCCTGACCTGTCCGCGGACCTCCGACGAGGAACGCCTGCGGCGTCTCTGACGGACCGTCCGCGAAAGAGCGGCCGCCGTATCGCGGGGACGTCGGTGTCAGTGGCATCGGCTATGGTCGCCGGCATGATCGATTCCACCGTGCGGGTCCGGATCGCACGCCCCTCGCTCGACCTGGCGGCGGCCGAGCGCTTCTACGTCGACGGCCTCGGCCTCGCCGTGCAGTGGCGCAGCACCGAGCGGGTGCCCGGCAAGCACGACCTGCTGATGGTCGGCCCGCCCGGCGGCAGCTGGCACTTCGAGCTGACGCACGATCCGGAGCGGCCGCTGGCGCCCACCCCGACGGCGGAGGACCTGTTCGTCGTCTACCTCGGCGCCCCGGTGGACGAGGCCCTGGTCGCCCGGCTGGAGGAGGCCGGCGGCACCCGGATCAAGGCCCACAACCCGTACTGGGACGAGTACGGCGTGACGATAGCCGACCCGGACGGTTACCAGCTGGTGCTCTGCTCCCGTAGCTGGGACGCCTGAGCCCCCGTCTCCCGGGGTGCTCGACCAGGCGTGTCCCGGGGCGCCCGGTCGGCCGTCCCCGTCGGGCTCTCCGCGTGCGCGGCGGGGTGGGGCTGCCGTCCGGCGGCCCCGCCCGGCAGCACCGCCACACCCTGGTCCAGGTCCACGCCGAAGTGCGGCGGCGCTCCGGCCCGCGCGTCGTCCCGCAGCACGAGCTGCTCCCGCTTCTGTTCGATCTGCACCTGCTTTCCCGGGCTGAACAGCGCGTGCAGCTCGTCCAGTCCGCCGGCGCCCAGCCCGACTCCGGGCCCGCGCTGCCGCGGCCGCGACGAGGACTCGTCCTGGACCTGCCACGCCGCCAGCAGCACGAGCCCCAGCACCGCCACGACCGCCGCCGCCACACCCACGATCCACCCCATGCCCACTCAACGCGGCGGCGGGGCCCGAGCGTTCCCCCGGGGACGTGCCGAGGCCGTGCCGAGGACGCACCCGACGCGCTGTGCCGAGGGGCGCTGTGGGGCGCTGGGGGCACCGCGGGCGAGGAGAGCGCACTGTGGCGAACGCCGCATGGGCTGGTGACCGGCCCACCGGTTACGCTGCCGGACGAACCGGAAGGAGCGCCCTCACCATGCCCGTGCGCGGAACCCTCGTGGACATTCCGACAGCGGACGGCACTGCCGACGCCTACCTCGCCCAACCCGACGACGGCCGGGCCCACCCGGGCGTCATCCTCTACACGGACGCCTTCGGGCTCCGGCCGCACGCGGAGCGCATGGCCGACCGGCTGGCCGCGGCCGGGTACACCGTGCTCGTCCCCAACATCTTCTACCGCGCCGGCCGTGCGCCGGTCGTCGAACTGCCGGAGCTCATCGACCTGGAGCAGGCCGACGAACTCTTCGGCCGGATCGTCCCGCTGTTCGACGCGCTCACCCCGGAGGCGACCGCCGCCGACGCGGACGCGTACCTGCGCTGGCTGGACGAGTCCCCGCTGGTCCAGGACGGCCCGGTCGGCCTGACCGGCTACTGCCGCGGGGCCCTGCTGGCACTGCACACGGCCGCCAGCCACCCGGACCGGATCGCCGTCGCGGCCGGCTTCCACGGCGGCAGCCTCGCCACCGACAGCCCGGACAGCCCCCACCTGGGTGCCGAACGGATCACCGCCGAGCTGTACTTCGGCCACGCGGACGACGACCCCGCGCTGCCGCCCGAGCAGATCGACCGACTCGCCGGGGCCCTGTCCGCCGCCGGCGTCCGGTACCGGGCGGAGGTCTACGCGGGCGCCCCGCACGGATACACCCAGGCCGACACCAGCCGCTACGACGCCGCGGCCGCCGAGCGGCACTGGGAGGCGCTGCTCGGCCTGCTGAAGCGGGTCCTGCCGGCCTGAGGCCGGCTTCCCGCCGACCGATCGGCCGATTCGGTCGGCGGGCACGATGAACGGGTGCGTGCGGCCGGGTACTTGCTCGGCCGCACGCAGGTCATCGGAACCCGGCCCCGGGGGAGGGGCCGGACGACGATCCAGGGGGACGACACATGAACGCCAGCGTTGGTGAGTGGGGGAGGCCCGCCGGGCGGGGTCCGCGGAGCGTCCAGGAGGCCATCGCGCGGGCGCTCGGCGAGCACCTGCCCGGCGGCGTGCGCACCGGCGAACTTGACCGTGGTGAAAGGGCGTTGCGCTGGGTGGAGGCAGGTCGGGGCGGTATCGCGCCGGTGGTCCTGATCGCCGGCTGCGGCACCACGGCGCTCAGCTGGTCGGCCGTCCTGCCCGAACTCGCCCGGTACGGGCGGGTCGTGGCGTACGACCGGGCCGGGCTGGGTGCCAGCGATCCCGACCGGGCCGCCGCCGCCCCGACGCTGGACGGCCAGATCGCCGACCTGGCCGCCCTGGTGCGGCAGCTGGACGCGGGCCCGGCGGTGCTGGTCGGGCACAGCTGGGGCGGTCAGCTGGCCCAACTCCTCGCCTGGCAGCGGCCCGAGCTGGTGGCCGGGCTGGTCCTGGTGGACCCGGCGCACGAGGAGTTCCAGCCGTGGTCCATCCGGATCGCCGAGGCGGCGCTGACCCGGCTGTGGCTGTACCGGGCCGCGGCGTCGGCGGCGTCGGCGGCATCGAAGCCGACGTCCCTCGATCCGAGGGAGCCGCTCGACCGGGCCGGGGCGGCCGTGATCGGGCACCGCCACCAGCGGCGCGCCGTCCTCGCCGAGCAGCGGCTGTCCGCGCTCGCCGTCCCCGCGATCCGGCGGCGCCGTTCCGCCGCGCGACCGGTCGGGATGCCGGTGGCGGTCCTGAGCGCGACCCGGGGCCTGCCGAGCGCGATGCGGGTCCGCTGGACCGCCCTTCAGGCGGGCGTCGCGAGGCACGCCGTCCGGGGAACGCACGGCACCGTCCAGGGTGCCGGTCACGCCATTCAGGCCGACCGGCCCCGGGCGGTCGTCGCGGCTGTCCGAGAGGTTTCGGATCATGCCCGGTATTTCCTCATGGACTGATGATTCGTGCTCAATTCCTGTCCGGACCTGAACCATCGAGCCCGTGACATGCTCTGGCACACTGTGTGCCGATGACCCGTCGGGGCGGGGCACGAGACACGGGGGAGCAGGGGTATGAGCGGGGCGGGCACCGTACTCGGCGGGCGCTACGAGCTGGTCGAGAAGATCGGTGGCGGCGCGATGGGCTCGGTCTGGAGGGCCGAGGACACCGTGCTGGCGCGCCGGGTGGCGGTCAAGATCCTGCGCTCGGAGCTGCTGGAGGACGACACCTCCGCCCAGCGCTTCCGCCGGGAGGCCCAGCTCGTCGCCGCGGTCGACCACCCCGGCGTGGTCGGCGTCCACGACTACGGCGAGAGCCGCGGGAACGGCGAGGAACGCTGCGCCTACATCGTCATGGAGCTGATCGACGGCCGTCCGCTCGACAAGGTCCTCAAGGACACCGGCCCGATGGCCGTCGGGCGCACCCTCGACCTGGTGGCGGGCGCCCTGGACGCGCTGCACGCCGCGCACCGGCGGGAGATCGTGCACCGGGACATCAAGCCGTCCAACCTGATGGTGCGCGCCGACGGGCGGGTGGCCGTCACCGACTTCGGCATCGCCCGGGCGGTCGCCAGCACCAAGCTCACCGCCCCGTTCGCGATCATCGGCACCGCGCTCTACATGTCCCCGGAGCAGGCGGAGGGCGCGGAGCTCGGACCGGCGACCGACCTCTACTCGATCGGCGTAGTCTGCTACGAGCTGCTGGTCGGCAAGCCGCCGTACTCCGGTGACGGGCCGCTCCAGATCGCGCTCAAGCACGTCAACCAGCCGGTGCCGGAGCTGCCGGACACCTTCCCGGCACCGGTGCGGGTGCTGGTCGCCCGGGCGCTCGCCAAGAAGCCGGAGGAGCGGTACGCGGACGCCGCGGCGATGGCGGCGGCGGCCCGAGCGGCCCGTGCGGCACTCGCGGGGGAGGGCGGCCCGGGGGAAGGCGCCGCGCGGGAGGGCAGCGCGGTGGAGAGTGCCGCGGGCGCGGGCGCGGGCGCGGGCGAGAGCGAGGGCGAGCGCGGCGAGGGCGGTACTCGCGGCGCGGGCGGCGCGCAGGCGTCCGGGAAGGCCGGGGCGGCCGACAGCCGGACCGTCCCGCTCCGACCGGGTGCGGGCGCCGAGGCCGCGGGCGCCGCGGTGGAGCTGGTCAAGGGCGCCGCGAAGGAGCCGTTCGGGGGCGGCGCCGTGGCGGACCCGGCCGGAGCCGGGGCCCCGGTGAGGCCCGCCTCGGGCGGCGCCCCGGTGGCGGACGAGGTCGCGAGGGTGGAGCCGCAGGCTCCCACCGAGACCGGCCGCAAGCGGTCGCGGCGCACCCTGCTGGTGCCCGTCGTCATCCCCGTCGTCATCTCGATGGGCACGGCGACCGTGCTGCTGGTCGACCGCGGTGCCGGCGGCTCCGACGCGGCCCTGCCGCCCGCCGCCCAGCCGACCGTGGTGGTCACCGCGCCGGCGAACCCGGGCACCGCCACCGCTGCGCCGACGGCCACGCCCACCGGCGCGTCGGCCACGCCGGCACCGACCGACACCCCGGCAGCCTCCCCGGGCCCCGACCAGTCGGCACCCGGAGCCGTCCAGGGGCAGCCGCAGGTCCCGGCCCCTCCGGTCCCGGCCGCCGGGCAGGGCGGCAGCGGCGGCCAGGGCGTTTCGAGCGGCGGTCGGACCGGCGGCACGGGGACGGCCGCGGGCGGATCGTCGGCCGGTCAGGCGAGCCAGCCCGGCGGCGGCAACCCGCCCAACCCGCCCGCCAACCAGAACCCGCAGCCCCCGGCCCAGACCACCGGCGGCGGCACCACCAGCGCCCCGCAGAATCCGAGTCGGCCCGCGTCCTGCGACGGCACCAGTTGGAGCACCATCGTCAGCGTGAAGGACGGGCGCACCATCGGGATGCGCGACGACAACCTGAACGGCGACAACCCGATCGTGGTCGGCGGTCACGCGCAGTACGGCTGGGTGCGTTCGACCAACCCCGGCGCGTGGATCCTCTTCAACGCCTGCAACAACGGCGGCCCGCAGATGGTCCAGACGATGGACGGGAAGGTCGTGCTGAGCGGAGGGTTCAGCTTCCTCACCAACTGGACGGTCCGCAGCGGAAGTTCGGCGGGCTCGTACACGCTCGGCGACTACCAGAACCAGAGCTGCATGACCAACAACGGCCCCGGCGGCGCGGTCACCATGGTCGCCTGCACCCCTGGCAACACCGCCCAGGAGTGGCGGCTCCAGTAACCGGGCCCGTCGGGTGACCGACTAGCAGACACCCTCCGGGCGGGCAAGGAGGGGTGGGTGGCGGAACCTCGCCACCCGCCCGCCAAGGGACCGTATGGAATCTTCTACACACATGTAAAAGTCGATCGACGGCCGGCCTGCCGCGCTCGTCGAGCCGGCGTTCGGTGAGCGAAGGGGCGAAGGCGCAGGCGATCGGCCGTCACCCGGGCCGGAGGTCCTGGCGGGATGTGGTGAATCGCCCCGTTTCGCCTGGCGATTGGACGTTCTTTACCTGGTGGCGGGACCTGGCCAATCGCCGAAGCAGACCTGTCAATTCACCTGTTGGATTGTCATGCTTCTGGTCATCCCCGGCGGCAGCCCCACCCCCACCCCTCGGTGGCGAGCCGCTCGACTGCACGGGGTTCCCGCACGTCAGCGCCTGTCCCGCCCCACAGGGCCGACCCGGCCCCCGGGACGCGGTGCGACCGCGCCCAGACGCGGCTTCCCGGAAGGACTCGTACGTGAAGCGTAAGCTCGCGGCCGTCGCCGTACTCTCGGCCACGGCCCTGTTGACCGGTGTGATCCAGGTGAGCACCGCCGCCCAGGCCGCGCCCACCTCCTCGCCGCAGGCCCAGGCCGCCCAGCAGCACACGACCGCGCTCAAGCTGGCGGCCGGTCAGGCCGGCCCGCTGGCCAAGGCGCTCAAGCTCGGCGACAAGGAGCAACTCGTCGCCAAGGACGCCGTGGTGGACAAGGACGGCACCCGCCACCTGCGCTTCGAGCGCACCTACGCCGGTCTGCCGGTGATCGGCGGCGACCTGGTCGTCCACCAGAGGGCCGACGGCTCGGTGAAGGCGGTCGACAAGGCGGTCGCCGCACGGATCGCGCTGCCGAACCCGACCCCGAAGCTCGCCGCCGACCAGGCCGCCGCGCAGGTCACCGCCGCGGTCAGGGCCACCGTCGGGGTGACCACCGACGCCGACGAGTCCCCGCTCGCCGAGGTCCACCAGGCCGGCGAGGCCGAGCTGGTGGTCTGGGCCGCCGACGGAACTCCCCGCCTGGCGTACCGCACCACCGTCACCGGCCGGCGCGCCGACGGCACCCCGAGCCGCCAGATCCTGGTCACCGACGCCGCCGACGGCCGGATCCTCGCCACCCACGAGACCGTCCAGACCGCGGCCGGCACCGGCAACGGCGTCTTCGTCGGCCAGGTCCCGCTGACCACCGCCCAGAGCGGCTCCGAGTACCAGCTGAAGGACGACAGCCGGGGCGGCCAGTCCACCAGCGACCTCAACAACGGAACCGACGGGCAGGGTTCGCTGTTCGCCAACACCAGCAACAGCTTCGGCGACGGAACCGTCAACAGCCGCGAATCCGCCGCCGTGGACGCCCAGTTCGGCGCCGCCACCACCTGGGACTTCTACAAGAACACCTTCGGCCGCAGCGGCATCCGCAACGACGGCGTCGGAGCCCTCAGCCGGGTGCACTACGGCTCCAACTACGTCAACGCCTTCTGGGACGACAGCTGCTTCTGCATGTCGTACGGCGACGGCAGCAACGACACCGCACCGCTCACCGAGATCGACGTGGCCGGCCACGAGATGAGCCACGGCGTCACCGCCGCGACCGCCAACCTCAACTACTCGGGAGAGTCCGGCGGTCTCAACGAGGCCACCTCGGACATCATGGGCACGATGGTCGAGTGGTACGCCAACCTGCCCTCCAACCCGCCGAACTACTGGATCGGCGAGCTGATCAACCTGCGCGGCGACGGCAGCCCGCTGCGCTACATGGACCAGCCGAGCAAGGACGGCGCCTCGGCGGACTACTGGGACGCGAACGTCGGCAACCTGGACGTGCACTACTCGTCCGGGGTGGCGAACCACTTCTTCTACCTGCTGTCCGAGGGCAGCGGCGCGAAGACGATCAACGGGTTCAGCTACAGCAGCCCGACGTACGACAACTCCACGCTCGCGGGCATCGGGCGGGACAAGGCCGCGCAGATCTGGTACCGCGCGCTGACCACCTACTTCACCTCCACCACCGACTACGCGGGCGCCCGGGCGGGCACCCTCAGCGCGGCGGCGGACCTCTACGGTTCGGGCAGTGCGGAGTACAACGCGGTCGCCGCCAGCTGGACGGCCGTCAACGTCAACTGAGTTGAGCCGGCGCCGGTATCGGTGAGCTGAGTCCGCTGAGCCGAGTCCGGTGCCGGTGGGCTGAGCGCGGTGCCGGCACCGGCACCGGTTTCGGCGTCGGGGAGAATCCGGGCAGGAGGCGGGCCCGGCACCGAACCGGGCCCGGACCTGGACCGATCAGGCCCTGGCCCGGGACAGTGTCGAGGCCCCGCCGGGCCGTGGGTGCCGGCCGGCGGGGGAGTACGGCGGGGGCGACGGTGAGCGGACCACCGTCGCTTCCGCTGTGTGACGCCTGACGATACGTCAATTTTCCTTTCCGTGCAGCTTTCGTGGCGATGCGCGGGGCGACGGGTGGTGGGCGGCGGAGCGCGGGGCGCGCGGTAGCACCTCCGTCGGGTCCCCGTACACCCAGAAAACTCGACCATGGCGGTGGTAGTGGACAACTCCCCGGAACGGCAGTGCACTTGGTTCCGGGGTGAACCTGCGGGTCCGTAGCGTCCTCGACATGACACCACTGACGCGAACCTCGCCCAGCGCCGTCCGGCGGCGCGGCCTGCTGGTCTACCTGGTGCTCGCCTACGCCGGGATGTGGGCGGCCATGACGCCACTGCTCGCCGACGGCTACCGGCGCGCCGACGCCCGCGAGGCGGTCGGCGCCCTGGAACAACTCTGCATCGGGGCCGCCATGCTGGCCCCGGCGCTGGCGGCGCTGCTCGTGGTCCGCTTCGTCGAGCGCGGCGGCGGAGCGCGGGAGGCGCTCGCACTGCGGTGGCCCCGGCCGCGGGCCCGCGCGGTCCGGGCCTGCCTGCTGCCGCTCGTGGTGCTCGGCGGACTGACGGCCGCGACGCTGCTGCTCGGTGCGCTGGTGGGCAGCTACCCGTTCGCCGGCTTCGGATCGCTGGACGCGGGGCGGGCCGGATCGTGGGCGGTCCAGGGCTCGATCGGGATGCTGCTGTCGCTGCCGCTGTTCTTCGGCGAGGAGATCGGCTGGCAGGGCTTCCTCTTCCCCCGGCTGCTGCGACCGGGCCGAGGTGAGGGCCGTGACGGCGGTGGTGGTGCTGGTGGGCGCGGCGGTGGCGGTGGCGGTACGGCGGCGCTGGTCCGGGCGTACGTGCTCACCGGAACGGCCTTCGCGCTCTGGCACCTGCCGACACTGCTGATGGGCGGCCAGTACCCGGGGCGTCCGTGGTACCTGGCGGTGCCCGCGCTGACGGTGAGCTGTGTGCTCGTCCTGCCGGTCTTCACCTGGCTGAGGCTGCGCTCGGGGTCGGTGGTCCCGGCGGTGCTGGCGCACGCCTTCGCGAGCAGCATGAGCGTGTCGATGGTCCGGGAGTTCGCCGCGCCGGGCGCCGAGCTGGACCCGCTCACCATGTCGCTGGCCGGCTGG
This sequence comes from Kitasatospora sp. NPDC058444, assembly GCF_042721415.1. Taxonomy (NCBI): domain Bacteria; kingdom Bacillati; phylum Actinomycetota; class Actinomycetes; order Kitasatosporales; family Streptomycetaceae; genus Kitasatospora; species Kitasatospora sp. NPDC058444. Next base: position 85,953 of record NZ_JBHXLL010000004.1, read on the forward strand.
CCCGGCTGGATCGTCCTCGGCGGGTTCGTGGCCTTCCTCGCGCGCACCGGGCGGCTGCGGCCGGAGCGATACGGGCGGGGGTGACGGCCCGGGGCGGTGGCGGGAGGCGGGCATCAGCTGACAGATGATGAAATCTGTCATCTGTCATCTGTCATCTGTCATCTGTCATCTGTCAGCTGTGATCTGTCGTCCGTCGCCTGTTACCCGTCGCCCGTCACCCGCCCGTCGGCACCAGGTCCTTGCGGATCTCGTCCAGGATCAGCCCGGCCCCGGTGTAGCCGATGCCGAGCATCCACAGGCTGTCCTCCACCGCGAACACCCGCCCGCCGCGTACGGCGTCCAGGTCCTTCCAGAGCGCGCCCCCGGTGATCTTCCCCTGGTCGGACTTGGCCGCGTCCCCGTACACGGAGTAGAAGATGACGTCGGCCGCCGCCTGGTCGACCTGCTCGGGGCTGATCTCCATCGAGAAGCCGGGCTTGTCCTGGTTGGCGGGCCGGCCGAGCCCCAGGTCCTTGAACAGTGAGCCGACGAAGGTGTCGTTCAGGTAGAGCCTGGTCGGCGCGCCCGCCAGGAAGCGGGCCATCTCGACCCGGGTGGCCGCCGCCCTGGCCGGTCCGCCGAGCGCGGTCACGAGCTCCCGCAGCTCGGTCCGGTACGCCGTGTCCGCGGCTTCGGCCTCGGCCTGGCGGCCCAGTGCCTCGGCGTGCAGCCGGACGTTCTCCTTCCAGGTCGGCCCGGTGGTCTTGGAGAGCACCGTCGGCGCGATCTTCGACAGCTCGTCGTAGCGCTTGTCGTCACGGACCTGGTTGCTCAGGATGAGGTCCGGCCGCAGCGCCGCGATCGTCTCCAGGCTGGGCTGGCCGATCGCCCCGACGGGCTTCGTCGCGGACAGCCGCTCCGCGGGCAGGTAGGCGGGGAAGGGGGCGCCCGCGGCGACCGTTGTGGCGCCGACCGGGCTGAGGCCGAGGGTGACGACGGAGTCCAGCGCGTCGGTGTCCAGGGCCACCACCCGGCTCGCCCGCGCGGGCACAGCGCTCTCACCGCGCGCGTGCCGGACCGTACGGGTCCCGCCGGACCCGGACGAGCCGGACGCGCCGGCCGTCGGCGCCGGGGAGCCGGACCCGCACGAGGTGAGCGCGAGCCCGGGAGCGAGTCCGGCGGCGAGGCCGAGGCCGAGGGCGGCTCGGCGGCTGAGCGGTCGGGGCATCGGCGGTACCTCCAACGTGCGGGAAGGGCGCGGGAATCCCTGCCCGCACGGCGGTCCGGTTACGCCTCGGAGCCGTTCTCCCGTCGCTGGCGCAGGAGTTCGGCGTACTCGACGTGCACCCGCCGGTCCATCGCGAGGGCGAACTGGGCGTCCGCGACGGTCCGCGCCAGCGGCCGGACCCGCAGGATGCGCTCGGTGAGCCGGGTGGCTTCGCCGGGCGGCAGCGGGGTGTCGGCGGCCAGCGCGCTGAGCAGGTGCTCGCTGACCACCTCGATGAAGATCTCGGCGATGGCGTCCACGTGCTCCTGGGTGCGCCGGCTGGCCTCCAGCACGGCCGCGAGCGGCACCCCCTCCGCCACCAGCTCCCTGGTGGCGTCCATCAGCCGGCGGCTGACGTGGGTGATGCCGGCCTCTCCGACGCTGATGTAGCCCTGGGCGATCGACTCGGCGGTGTTCTCCTCGGTGAGCTGGTCGCCGAACGCGCTCTTCAGCTCGTCCCAGTCCAGGCGCACCGGCGTCTCGTCGGACCACGGCGCGACGATCGCCGCCTCCAGTCCGATCAGCTCGGCGACGTCCCGTCCGCTCTCGCCGGCGCCGATCAGCTCGGTGATGCCGCCCAGGGTGTGGCCGCGTTCGAGCAGTTCGCCGATCATCCGCAGCCGGGCCAGGTGCTCCTCGCCGTACCAGGCGATACGGCCCTCCTTGCGGGGCGGCTGGAGCAGTTTGCGCTCGCGGTAGAAGCGCAGGGTGCGGGTGGTGATGCCGGCGGCCTCGGCCAGTTCCTCCACCCGGTACTCGCGTTTTCTGTCGCCCGCAGCAGCTCTGACCTTGTCCACGGCGATCAGCATAGGACCGCAGGCTCGGAAGGTTCCCCGAACCGGAGCCGTCGCGCTTCTTCCATTCGGTGTCAGCAAGGGCTACCCTGCCAACCATGCCAGTGATTACTGGCGCGATTGGCAGGGTCCCGGAGGCGAGCCGCCGGGAGGTTCCGGGGCTTGCAGCCCCCGGGAGGTTCCGGGGGCTCGCGGACTCCGGGAGAGCGCGACGATCACCGTCCCACCCTCAGGAGGTTTGCCGCATGGCATCCAGCAGCAAGCGCCCCAGCTCCGGCGCGTCCGCAGCGACCGACGCCACCGCGGCGCAGGAGCCCGTCCCGCACGTCCGGGTGGCGGTGATCGGCTCCGGCTTCGGCGGCCTCGGCGCCGCGGTCCGACTGCGCCGCGCCGGGATCACCGACTTCGTGGTGCTGGAGCGGGCGGACTCCGTCGGCGGCACCTGGCGCGACAACAGCTACCCCGGCTGCGCCTGCGACGTGCCCTCGCACCTCTACTCCTTCTCGTTTGCGCCCAACCCCGACTGGCCGCGCAGCTTCTCCGGCCAGCCGGACATCCGCGCCTACCTGGAGAAGGTCGCCACCGTCTTCGGTCTCCGCCCTCATCTGCGCTTCAACACCGAGGTGCTGGAAGCCCGTTGGGAGAGCGAGCAGACCCGCTGGCGGATCACCACCTCGGCCGGCCAGTGGACCGCCGACGCCATCGTCTCCGCCGCCGGACCACTCGCCGACCCGCAGATCCCCGACCTGCCCGGGCTGAGCGGCTTCCCCGGCAAGGTGTTCCACTCCTCCCGCTGGGACCACGACTTCGACCTGACCGGCAAGCGCGTCGCGATGGTCGGCACCGGCGCCTCCGCCGCCCAGATCATCCCGTCGATCCAGCCCAAGGTCGGCAAGCTGACGGTCTTCCAGCGCACTCCGGCCTGGGTGCTGCCGCGCCGCGACCGTGAGATCACCCAGCTGGAGAAGTGGCTGCACGGCCGCCTGCCGGTCACCACGAAGGTCCGCCGCGGCACCCTCTTCGCTCTCCGGGAGATCCAGGTCGACGCCTTCGTGCGCCGCCCCGGGCTGCTGCGCCTGGTCCAGCGGATGGCCGAGCGCCACATCGCCCAGGGCGTCCGCGACCCGGAGCTGCGCGCCAGGCTCACCCCGGACTACCGGATCGGCTGCAAGCGCATCCTGCTCAGCAACACCTACTACCCGGCACTCGCGGCGGACAACACCGAGGTCGTCTCCTCCGGGCTGCGCGAACTGCGCGGCTCCACGCTGGTCGCGGCCGACGGCAGTGAGCACGAGGTGGACGCCATCGTCTTCGGCACCGGCTTCCACGTCACCGACATGCCGATCGGCGCCCGGGTGTTCGGTGCCAACGGCACCAGCCTGGCGGAGGAGTGGAAGGACGGCATGGAGGCGCTGCGCGGCTCCACCGTGCACGGCTTCCCGAACCTCTTCTTCGTCATCGGGCCCAACACCGGCCTCGGCAACAGCTCGATGATCCTGATGATCGAGTCCCAACTGAACTACATGATCGACGCGTTGACCACGCTCGGCTCGATCGGTGCCGCCGCGATGCAGCCCACCGCCCGCGCCCAGCGGCAGTGGAACCTCGAACTCCAGCACCGGATGGACCGCACCGTCTGGACCACCGGCGGCTGCCTCAGCTGGTACCTCGACCCGAACGGCAAGAACACCGTGCTCTGGCCCGGCTCCACCACCTCCTTCCGCCGGGCCACCCGCAAGGTCGACCTCGGCGAGTACGAGCTGATCATGCGCGCCGCACCGGCCGCCGCCCGCGCCGCCGTCCAGGAGGTCTCCGCGTGAACGGCGTCCAGCTGCCCGAGGAGTACGAACCGCCGGTTTCGGCGGAGGAGTTGAGCGTACGGTCGGCGGACGGTATCCGGCTGCACGTCGAGGTGCACGGCCAGCCCGGCGCGCCCACCGTGGTGCTCGCGCACGGCTGGACCTGCTCGACCGCCTTCTGGGCCCCGGTGATCCGCCGACTGTCCGACCGCTACCGGGTGGTGGCCTACGACCAGCGCGGCCACGGGCACAGCGAGATCCCGCCGAGCCGGGCCCGCTACTCGACCCGGGCGCTGGCCGAGGACCTGTCCGCCGTGCTCGCGCGGACCGTTCCGGCGGGCGAGCGGGCCGTGCTCGCCGGGCACAGCATGGGCGGAATGACCATCATGGCCGCCGGTGGCCGTCCCGAGGTCGCCGAGCGCACCGCCGCGGCCGTCCTGATCTCCACCGGGCCGGGCGACCTCGTGGCCGAACTCACCGTCCTGCCACCGGCCGTACGGTCCCGGGGCCTGCGGCGCTTCCTGCACCGGCAGCTGCTGCGCTCCCGGATGCCGCTCGGGCCGGTCTCACCGGCCAGCCGGGCGGCGCTCAAGTACGCGACGATGGGGCCCGGTTCGCCCGCCGGCCAGGTCGAGGCGACGGCCCGGATCGTGCACGCCTGCCCGACCGCCGTCCGCGCCAACTGGGCCGCGGTGCTGGACCGGCTGAACGTCCACGCCGGGCTCGCCCGGCTCGCGGTGCCCACGGCGGTGGTGGTCGGCACCGACGACCGGCTGACCCCGCCCGTGCACGCCCACCGGATCGTCGCCGAACTCCAGGACCCGCAGGGGCTGTTGCTGCTACCCGGAGTCGGCCACATGTCGCCGCTGGAGCGCCCGGAGGAGGTCGCCGCCGAGATCCACCGGATGGCCACCGCGTACCTGGCCACCGCGCCCGCCGGCGCTGCTTCCGCCGGCGCTGCTTCAGCTTCCGTCGATGAGAGGACCGCCGTCGCATGAACGCCATCCCGCCGTTGTCCGCGCAGGTCGTCGTCGTCACCGGGGCCGCGCGCGGCGTCGGCGCGTCGCTGGCCCGCAAGCTCGCCCGGCGCGGGGCGAAGGTGGCCCTGCTGGGGCTGGAGCCGGAGGAGCTGAAGGCCGTCGCCGCGCAGTGCGGCCCGTCCGCGAGCAGCTGGGAGGTGGACGTCACCGACCTCGACGCCCTGGAGTCCACCGCCCGCCGGATCAAGGAGCACTACGGGCGGATCGACGCCGTCGTCGCCAATGCCGGGATCGCCATCGGTGGGCCGCTGGCCGACAGCGACCACAAGGCGTTCAGCCGGGTCATCGAGGTCAACCTGCTCGGCAGCGTGGCCACCGCACGGGCCTTCCTGCCGGCGCTCGCCGAGAGCCGCGGCTACCTGCTCCAGATCGCCTCGCTCGCGGCGCTGACCCCCGCTCCGCTGATGAGCGCGTACTGCGCCAGCAAGTCCGGGGTGGAGGCCTTCGCCCACTCGATCCGTGCGGAGGTGGCCTACCAAGGGGTCAAGGTCGGTGTCGGATATCTGAGTTGGACCGACACGGACATGGTGCGCGGGGCCGACCAGGACGCCGTGCTGAAGCAGATGCGCTCCCGGCTGCCGTGGCCGGCGAACAAGACGTATCCGCTGGAGCCCGCGGTGGAACGGATCGTCGCCGGGATCGCCCGCCGGTCCGCCCACGTCTACGCGCAGGCCTGGCTGCGCGGGATGCAGCCGGTCCGCTGGCTGCTGCCGACCCTGATCGCGGTGGTCGGCTCCCGGGACGTGGCCCGGATCGCGCCCCAGCTCGCCGCCACCGCGGCGAGCCGCCTGCGCGCTGTCGGCGCCGGGGGCGCGGCGGACACCGCGGTCCGGGGGAGCCGGAGCGGCACGGGCGACAGGTAACGGATGACGAACGACAACTGACAGCTGACAGATTTCGAAATCTGTCAGCTGTCAGTTGTCATCTGTTCGCCGTTCGCCGTTCGCTGTTCGCTGCTCACCCGCCCCGCCCTACCTCCCTCCGCAATCCCCGCCAGCGTCCGCAGCGCCCGCGCCAGCACCGGCAGCGGCGGCGACGCCAGCCCGACCCGGACGGCGGAGGGTGAGCGCCGGGGGTCGACGGCGAAGGCCGCCGCGGGTGTGACCGAGATCCCGGCACGCGCCGCCTCCGCGACGAAGGCCTCCGCCCGCAGGCCGGGCGGCAGCTCCCACCACAGGTAGTACGAGCAAGGGTCGGACCGCAGCCGCTGCCCCGTCAGCACCTCGCGCGCCAGCAGCTGCCGGGCCGTCGCGTCGGCCCGCTTCGCCGCCTCCACCGCGGACAGCGTGCCGTCCCCGATCCAGCGCACCGCCGCCTCCAGCGCGAAGCCGCTCGGCGTCCACCCGCCAGAGCGCAGCGCCCCCGCCACCCGCTCGCGCAGCGCCGCCGGGACGACCGCGAACCCGGTGGTCAGCCCCGGGGCGAGCCGCTTGGAGAGGCTGTCCACCAGCACGGTGCGCTCCGGCGCGAGCGCGGCCAGCGGCGCGAGCTCGGGCCGCAGGAAGGACCAGATGGCGTCCTCGACCACCGGCAGGTCGAGCCGTCGCAGCACCGCCGCGAGGGCTGTCGCCCGCTCCTGCGGCAGGCTCGCGCCCAGCGGGTTCTGCAGGCGCGGCTGGACGTACACCGCGCGCAGCGGCCCGGCCCGGTGGGCGGCGGCCACGGACTCGGGCAGCACCCCGTGCTCGTCCACGGCCAGCGGCACCGGCACGATGCCCAGCCGCTCCGCCACCGCCTTGACCACCGGATAGGTCAGCTCCTCGACACCCAGCCGCTGTCCGGGCGGCACCAGCGCGGACAGCGCCCCGGCGATGACCTGCCTTCCGTTGCCGGCGAACAGCAGCTGCTCCGCGTCGACCTCCCAGGAGCCGGCCGACACCAGCCCCGCGAACGCCCGCCGGGCCGCGCCCGTCCCGGCCACGCCGACCGGTCGCAGCGCGTCGCCCAGCGCGTCCGGGCGCAGCAGCGGCGCCAGTCCGCCCGCCAGCAGCTCGGCCTGACCGGGGACGGTGGGGTGGTTGAGCTCCAGGTCCACGGGGGCGGCGGTGGGTTCCGAGAGCGCCACCAGGGCGTCGTCCGGAGCGCGCCCGGCCCGGACGAACGTTCCGCGCCCGACCTCCCCGACGGTCAGTCCGCGCCGGGCCAGTTCCCGGTAGACGCGCCCGGCCGTCGAGTCGGCGATGCCCCGGCTGCGGGCGAACGCGCGCTGGGTGGGCAGCTGCTGGCCGGGCCGCAGTCGCCCGTCCGCGATCTCGGCGGCGATCCGGTCGGCGATCAGGCGGTAGTCGTCCATCGGTGGTCGGTCCTCCCCGAACTCCCTCGCAGAATCCCTCGCACCAGCGCACCAGCGGCACCAGCGCCACAGCGCAAGCGGCAACGGCCGGGCATTGCACCGAGTGCAAAGTCATCATTGCATTGACCCGATTGCCCGTCCTAGCCTCCTCGCATGGACGCGTTGACATCAGCCGTGGACGGCCGGGCCCTGCTCGGGATCGCCGCCGTGGCCCTGGGCATGGTGCTGTCGCCCGGGCCCAACATGATCTACCTGGTCTCGCGCTCGATCGCGCAGGGCCGCCGCGCCGGGCTGATCTCGCTGGTCGGGGTCGCGGCCGGCTTCCTGGTCTACCTGGTCGCGGTGACGGCGGGAGTGGCCGCGGTGTTCTCGGTGGTGCCCGCCCTCTACACCGCGATCAAGCTGGCCGGCGCCGGATACCTGCTCTGGCTGGCCTGGAAGGCGGTCAAGCCGGGCGGCACGGCGGTCTTCGCCCCGCAACAGCTGCCGCCGGACCCGCCGCGCCGACTGTTCGCGATGGGCTTCCTGACCTGCCTGCTCAACCCCAAGATCGCCATCATGTACATCTCGCTGCTGCCCCAGTTCGTGGCCCCGGAGCGCGGCCACGTCGCCGTGCAGAGCCTGCTGCTGGGCCTGGTCCAGATCACGATCGCGATCACCGTCAACGGGCTGATAGCGGTGAGCGCGGGCAGCATCGCCGCCTTCCTCAACCGCCGACCCGGCTGGCTTCGGATCCAGCGCTACGCGATGGGCACCGTCCTCGCCGGCCTCGCCGTGCACATCGCCGCCGACCGCGCCAAGGCCGTGGCGGTCTGACGCCATGGAGCTCCGAGGCCGTAGCGGTCCAGGTGCCAAGTGCCAAGTGCCAGGCGTCAGGTGCCACCTGCTAGGTGCCACAGCCGGCGGCGGTCCGTAGCACCTCGTATCCCGCCTGGACGAACCGTCCGCCGCGCTTCGGGCCGGTGTTGGCGAGGGTCGCCACCGCGGTCGCACCCGTCGGCGAGAATCCGACGAAGGCGGTGAACCCCCGGGTCGCGCCGGTGTGGAAGTACAGCTCGCGCCCTCCCGAGCGGCGGTGGTTCCACACCAGGCACAGCTCGTCGGAGGAGTGCGGAAGCCGCAGCCTGACCCGTTGGACATCGGCCAGTGGCGTCCCCAACTCGCCGCTCCCCTGGCCGAGATGGGCCTGGAGGTAGCGCAGCAGGTCGCTTCCGCTGGAGCGTACCGCGCCCGCGCCCGGCAGCCCTGGGATCCGCCAGGTCGGCATCGCCCGTCCGCGCCGGTAGCCGGTCGCCCGGCTCGGCACGTCCGGCGCGTCCGGTGCTTCCGGCGCGCATGTGGTGGCGCTGAGTCCCAATGGCACCAGGACCCGTTTGGCGAGCAGCTCCCCGTACGGCAGTCCACCCGTCTCGGCCAGTAGTCGCCCGAGCAGTCCGACCCCGTAGTTGGAGTACCGGTGCATGCTTCCGGGCCTGCTGCGTACGGTGGTTCGGGACAGGGCTGCTCTCAACTGGTCATCGCCGAATGCCGCGTACGGGTTGGTCTGCCAGGTCGGCACGGCTCCGGCGAGCAGTCCGGGTGGCAACCCGGGCAGCCCCGAGGTGTGGGTGGCGAGGTGCAGCAGCCGGATCGGCTCGGGGGAGCGGACGGTCATCGGACGCCAGTCGGGCGGCAGTCGTCGTGTGACCGGGTCATCGAGGGCGAGTTCGCCGCGCGCGGCCAGTTCGGCGAGCAGCAGCGCGGTGAACGTCTTGCTGACCGAGCCGAGTTCGAAGACGGTGTCCGGGGTGCACGCGGCCGTCCGACCGTGTGCGAGGCGCCCGAAGCACCTCACTTCCTCCTGCCCGTCGCGTGCGACGGCCACGGTGACCGCGGTCGCGTACGGCTCGGCCGCCCGCACTGCCGTACGGACGGCCGTGTCGAGTTCGTTCATGCGGCCGCGATGTCGGTGGTGTCGGCGCCGTTCGCGCCGCTGAGTGCCCGGGAGAGCGCGACCGTCGAGGCGACGATCGCGACCACGGCGGTGTGTTCGTGCCCCTTGATGGCCGAATCCGGGTCGTCGTCGATCGGTTCGGTGTCCCGGGGTACCAGGCCGTCCTCCCGCTGCACCGCGGCCAGGGCCTCCCAGCCGGACCGCCCGGTGATGGGTTCCCCGATGCACGAGTCGACGATCAGCAACTCGCCGACCAGGTCCCACTGTCCGATCTCCAGCCAGATGTCGAGCCAGACCGGCAGCCAGTCGTGCAGGTAGTCCCGCATCGGTTCGGGCAGGTCCTGGGGTCGGGCGCCCCAGTCGGTGAGGTGGAAGACGGCGTGGGTGACCTGGTAGGCGGTGGACCAGGCGACGGTCCAGGGTTCGGGGAGCGAACCGAGCCAGGTGCGGGCGGCGAGCGCGGCCCAGTCCGGCCGGTGGCTGAGCCCGATGATCCGCCGTGCGTTGGCGAGCGCCAGTAGTCGGCTGCCCTGGATCTCGACGGCATGTACGGCCCGCAGCCGGCTGAGTGATTCGAGCAGTTCCTCGAGTGCGGCGTGCCGGTAGCCGAGCCGGGCGAAGTGCGCGTACGTCTCCAGCGGGTCGGTGATCGTGACGTGCCGCAGCTGGCGCTCGTAGAGCATGTCGCCCTCGTGCAGCTGGCCCCAGGCGGTTTCGAGGAGGTCGCGCGCGGCATGGATGTCGTGCGGTCCGGCGACTCCGTCGCGCAACACCAGGGAGGAGGCCATCGCGGCTTCACAGAGCGGCTTGTAGGCATCGTCCGGGTTGGAGAGGTCGATGACGCTGTTGTCCGCGAACTTGCCGTAGCTGCCCTGGTAGGACGTGTGCAGCCAGGACAGCGCACGGGTGCCGAGCTGTTGGGCGATGGCGAGCGTCTCGGTGTCGGTCATGCCGGGCTACTTTCCAACAGGCGCTGGGCGATGGCGAGTTCGAGTCGGGTGCGGACGGCGCTGATGCCGACCAGGCGGGTCCGGTCCAGGATCGGTTCCACCTCGATCCGCAGTGGATGCCCCTCGGCGCTCGTCCAGGCGAGCCAGCGGCCGAGTCGCACGGCGGTGGTGAAGTCCCGGCGGAGCATGGAGCGTACGGTGCCGCGGGCGAGGGCCAGGGTGTCGGAGCGGGCGGCCTGGTGCACCGGGCCGTCCAGGCCGGGCAGCGCGAGCACGGACAGCTGCGCCATCCGTACCGACCAGGACTGCCAGCCCAGGTCGGCCGGTCCGGGCAATGGGGAGGGCTCCGCGGCTGGTGCGGCATCCCCGTACGGTGTGCGGGCGAGCAACTGGTCGACCGCCCGGTCCTGCCAGGCGATGACCAGCGCGGCCTCGGCGGATGCCGGTGCCGGCGCGGGGAAGGCCCGTCGGGCCTCGGCGAGCAGCGCGGCGGTGGGTCCGTCGGGCTCGGCCCCGGCGAGCACCTGCGGGGTGAAGAGGTCGGCGCCGAGCACGCGCACCGCGGCCAGCAGCGGGCGGGGCGCGGCGGTGTCCGGGTCCGCGAGTGCGGCCGCACCCTCGGCGCCCCGGAGGGCGTCGAGGGTCCGGCCGGCCACCCGCTCGACCGCCGCGGCGTACTCGTCACGGAGGGGGGTTTCGGCGAACGGCATGGTGGTGAGGTACTCCTTCAGGAGACTCGGCATGGGCGCGCGGCCCTGTGGGGCAGGGGCCCGGCTACCGGATCGGCTTGTCCTTCGGTCCCTTCGGGGAGAGAAGGAGCAGGCCGAGCAGGAGCAGGAGCCCCGCGGCCTCGGGCGAGTACGTGGGCGCGTCGGACACGGCGGCCTCGTCCTCCACCATCAGGCTCGCGAGTGTCTCGGCCTCAAGCGTCGCGCTGTGCGACGTCGTAGCCGTTTCGGTCCGGAACTGAGTAAGCATCAGATGTGCCTCCTCAACTGGATTTCACCGCCCGGTCGGACGATGCCCCCGTTCGACAGTACGAGCACCTCCGGGGACCTGCATCCGCAGCCCGCTGAGCTGGGGACTTGCCCTCGGTGTGGGCCCGATCGGAGCGAGTCGGTACGGTCGGGGCATGACCACAGCCTTGATCACCGGCGCGACCGCCGGCATCGGAGCCGCCTTCGCCCGCCGGCTCGCCCGTAGTGGATACCGGCTCGTCCTGGTGGCCCGGGACACCGAGCGCCTGGAGCGCGCAGCCGCCGACCTGCACGGCAGGTACGGCATCGAGGCGGAGGTCCTGACCGCCGACCTCGCGACCGACGAGGGCATCGGCGCGGTGGAGGCCCGGCTCGCCGACTCCGCCCGCCCGGTGGACCTCCTCGTCAACAACGCCGGCTTCGGCAACAAGGGCGCCTTCGGGACGGTTCCGCTCCAGGACGAGCTGGCCATGCTGAAGGTGCACATCGAGGCGATCCTGCGGCTGACCACGGCCGCCCTGCCCGGCATGCGGGAGCGCGGCCGCGGTGCGATCGTCAACGTCGCCTCGGTGGCGGCCTTCCTGCCGCGCGGCACGTACGGCGCGAGCAAGGCCTGGGTGGTCAGCTTCACCCAAGGCGTGCTGCGCGACCTCGGCGGCACGGGCGTGCGCATGATGGCGCTGTGCCCGGGCTTCACCCGGACCGAGTTCCACCAGCGGGCGGGCATGGGCACCGGCAACATCCCGTCCTGGTCCTGGCTTTCCGCCGAGCGGGTGGTGGACGAGGCGATGCGCGACCTGGCGCGCGGCCGGTCCGTGTCCGTGCCGGGCAAGCGGTACAAGGCTGCCGTGGCCATCGCCCGGGTGCTGCCCTCCGGCAAGCTCGGCGGGGTCTCCTCCAAGGCGGCGCGCACCTACCGGACCAACTGACGGTCGAGGCGGCGGTCGGGCATCGGGCATCGGGCATCGGGCATCGGGCATCGGGCGATCCGAGGAATAGAGTAACCCTCACTATTAGCTTGTCTAACTATGAGCTACCCTCGCTATGCTGACCCCAGCCCGACCGACGACCCGACCGCCCGCCCGACCATCCCACCCAGGGAGGCCCGTCCTTGAGGCCCACTGCCATCGACTGGACCCCGCCCGAGCGTGCCGAGGGCGAACCCAGCCCGCCGGCCGAATGGCGCCGCATCCTCGCGCTCTTCCGCCCGTACCGGGGCCGCCTGGCCGCCGTCGGGCTGCTGGTCGCGGCCTCCGCGGTGGTCTCGGTCGTCTCGCCGTTCCTGCTCAGGGCCGTCCTGGACACCGCCATCCCGCAGGGCCGCACGGGGCTGCTCAGCCTGCTCGCGCTCGGGATGATCCTGACCGCCGTGGTGAACAGCGTCTTCAACGTCCTCCAGACGCTGATCTCCACCACCGTCGGCCAGCGCGTGATGCACGACCTGCGCACCGCCGTCTACGGCCACCTCCAGCGGCAGTCGCTGGCCTTCTTCACCCGCACCCGCACCGGCGAGGTGCAGTCCCGGATCGCCAACGACATCGGCGGCATGCAGTCCACGGTGACCTCCACCGCGACCAGCCTGGTCTCCAACCTGACCGCGGTGGTCGCCTCGGTCGTCGCCATGGTCGCCCTGGACTGGCGGCTGACCGTCGTCTCGCTGCTGCTGCTCCCGCTGTTCGTCTGGATCAGCCGCCGGGTCGGCCGGGAGCGCAAGAAGATCACCACCGAGCGGCAGAAGCAGCTGGCCGCGATGAGCTCGGCGGTCCAGGAGTCGCTCTCGGTCAGCGGCATCCTGCTCGGCCGCACGATGGGCCGCTCCGGTTCGCTGGCCCGGGAGTTCACCGGGCAGTCCGACCAGCTCGCCGACCTGGAGGTGCGGGCCAGCATGGCCGGGCGCTGGCGGATGAACACCATCCAGATCGTGATGGCCGCGATGCCCGCGCTGATCTACTGGGCGGCCGGGCTGACCTCCGCCGCCGGCGCGCCGATCGTCTCGGTCGGCACCCTGGTCGCCTTCGTCACCCTCCAGCAGGGCCTCTTCCGCCCGACCGTCAGCCTGCTCTCCACCGGCGTGGACGTGCAGACCTCCCTCGCGCTCTTCCAGCGCATCTTCGAGTACCTCGACCTGCCGGTGGAGATCGACGAGCCGGCCGAGCCGGTCACCCTGACGGGCATCCGCGGCGAGGTCCGCTTCAAGGACGTCGACTTCCGCTACGACCCCGAGCAGGAGCGCCCGACCCTGGCCGGCGTCGACCTCACCGTCCCGGCCGGGAGCTCACTGGCCGTGGTCGGCGAGACCGGCTCGGGCAAGACCACCCTGAGCTACCTCGTGCCGCGGCTGTACGACGTCACCGGCGGGCAGGTCACCCTGGACGGCGTGGACGTGCGCGAGCTGTCCTTCGACACCCTGGCCCGAGCGGTCGGCGTGGTCTCCCAGGAGACCTACCTCTTCCACGCCTCGGTCGCCGAGAACCTGCGCTTCGCCAAGCCCGGCGCCGACGACGCCGAACTGGTCGAGGCCGCCAGGGCCGCGCAGATCCACGACGCCATCGCCGCCCTCCCGGACGGCTACGACACCCTGGTCGGCGAGCGCGGCTACCGCTTCTCCGGCGGCGAGAAGCAGCGCCTCGCGCTCGCCCGGACGATCCTGCGCAACCCGCCGGTGCTCATCCTCGACGAGGCCACCAGCGCGCTGGACAACCGCACCGAGCGCGCCGTCCAGCAGGCCGTGGACACCCTGGCCGCCGGCCGCACCACGATCACCATCGCGCACCGGCTCTCCACCGTCCGCGCCGCGGACCAGATCGCCGTCCTGGACCACGGTGAGGTGGTCGAGCTCGGCACCCACGAGGAGCTGGTGGCGCTGGACGGCCGGTACGCGGCGCTGCTGCGCCGGGAGGTGCCGGAGTCGCCGGACGCGCCCGAGTCCCCGGACGTGCCCGAGTCGCCGGAGTCGCCGGAGGTGCCCGAGTCGCCGGACGCGCCGGAGCCCGCCGGTCAGGCTGCCTTCGGGATCTCGTTGTAGCTCTCCGCGATCTCCTGGCCGGAGAGCCGCTGGATGGCCGCCATCACCTCGTCGGTCACCTGCCGGCGGGCCTTCAGCGAACGGGCCTGCCCGTGCAGCTCGTCGAAGTGCAGCGGCTCGCCGAAGCGGACCGTCACCTTCTTCAGCCGCGGAACCCGCTTGCCCACCGGCAGGATCTGCTCCGGACCCTCCAGCGCCACCGGTACGACCGGCACACCCGCGGTCAGCGCGAGCCAGGCGACGCCCGTCTTGCCCCGGTAGAGCCGGCCGTCCAGCGAGCGGGTGCCCTCGGGGTAGATGCCGAAGGCCTTGCCGTCCTCCAGGATCGCCAGTGCGGACTCCAGCGAGGCCTGAGCGGAACGGTAGGTGCCGCGCTCGACCGGTACGGCGCCGATGGACTCGAAGAATCCCTTGGAGAGCCGGCCCTTGAGCCCGGAGCCGGTGAAGTACTCGGCCTTGGCGAGGAAGTGGACCCGGCGCGGGGCGGTCAGCGGGATGACCACGCTGTCGATGAAGGACAGGTGGTTGCTGGCCAGGATCACCCCGCCCTTGCGCGGCACGTTCTCGATTCCCTCGATGACCGGCCGCCAGATCCCCCGCGAGACCGGTTTCAGCACCAGCTTGGTGACGAGGTCGAGCACGATTCCCTCCCTGGACGAACGAACGCCCGGGAGGAGCCCGGGCCTGCAATCAGATCCGCAGACTACGACACCCACCCCCGCGCACGTCCACTCCCGGCGACCGTGGTGCGCGCCACGGCCGGGTAGTGTACGGCCGTCCGAACCCAGCAACACCCCGCAGTACCCAGGAGGGCACGATGGAGAGCACCGAGGCGATCAAGGCCATGTTCGACCGTTACGACGAGGACGGCGACGGCAAGATCACCGCGGCGGAGTACGCCCTGGCGGCCAACGAGATGGGCGACCACGACGTCACCATCTCGATGGCCGAGGCGCTGATAAACAGCATGGACACCAACCACGACGGCGTCCTGACCTTCGAGGAGTTCCTGGCCGCCCGCCGGCGCTGAGCCCGCGCCGACGGGGCCGGTCGCCGTACCGGCGGCACCGGCCCCGTCCGGAGCTCCCGCGGCTCCTCAGCGCTACTTCTCCACCGGTGCTACCCCGCCGCCGGGACTACTTCTCGACCACGGCCACTTCTCGACCCGGGCCTACTTCTCCACCGGGAACACCCGGCGCACCACCCGCTCCGAGGCCCCGCCGTCGTCCCAGACGCAGAACTTCTCCCGGAACCGCGCCCGTGCCGCCGGCTCCGGGTCGCCCGCCAGCAGCGCCCCCGCCAGTCCGTCCTCGTCCACCGTGACCGCGCCCGGCGGCTCCGCGAACAGGTCGAAGTAGACGCCGCGTTCCCGCTGGTACTCCTCCCAGTCCGGGGCGAAGATCACCACCGGCCGGTCCAGCACCGCGTAGTCGAACATCATCGACGAGTAGTCCGTCACCAGCACGTCCGCCGCGAGGTAGAGGTCCTCGACGGTCGGGTGCGCCGAGACGTCCACGATCCGCGCCGACTCCGCGCCCGCCCCCGTCAGGTCCCCCGGGCCGTCGGCGTGGAAGTAGTGGGTGCGCACCAGCAGGGTGAAGTCCGGGCCCAGTCGCCGCGCCAGCGCCGCCACGTCCAGCAGCGGCACGTAGCCGCCCTTGCTGCCGCGGTGGGTCGGCGCGTACAGCACCGCCCGGGTGTCCGGCCGCAGCCCGAGCCGCTCGCGCATCTCCCGGACCTCGTCCGAAGTGGCGTTCGCCAGCCGGTCGTTGCGAGGGTAGCCGGTGTCCAGCATCTCGTACCGGCCGGGGAAGGCGCGGGCGAAGTGCCCGCTGGTGTGCGGGTTGGGGGAGACCAGGAAGTCCCAGCGGTCGATGGCCTCCTGGAGTAGCTCGAAGTCCATCCCCTCGGCCGCCGCCGGGTGGTCGCGCAGGTCCATGCCCATCGCCTTGAGGGGGGTGCCGTGCTGGGTCTGGACGTGCACCGTGCCCGGCCGCTTCGTCATGGTACGAGGGAAGTTGACGTTGTTGACGAAGTACTTGGCGGTCGCCATCGCCTTGAGGTAGGCGGGGGTGTTGACGATCACGTGCGGAACCCCGGGCGGCAGCGTGGCGGCCTGGGCGCGGTTCTCCACCACCCACACGCCCCGGATCCGCGGGGCGAGTTCCTTCGCCTTCTCGTAGATCGCGGCCGGGCTGCACGCGTAACCCCGGTGCCAGTACGCGGCGTAGACGGCGAGGTTCTCGTCCAGCGGCAGCCGGCGGAACGCGCTGTACGCGGTGAACCGGGCACCGCTGCGCATCCCCTTCTTCACCGCGGGCGCCACCGCCCGCGCCCCGCGCTTGAGTTCGCGCGGCAGCCGCCCGGTGCGGCGCAGCTCCGCGTACGCGATCCGGGCGCCGCGGGCGGCCAGCCGGTACTGCACGCCGCGCACTCCGCCGGGGAAGCGGTAGCCGGCCGGGCGGTGGCGGTCGAAGTGCCGGGCGATCCGCTGGAAGAAGTCCTTGCGCAGGTCGGTGGGGACCAGCCCGGGGGTGTCGTAGACGTTCAGCGCCTGGCGGACGGTCCGGTCGAAGACCAGGGTGCGCAGCGAGTCCGGGACGGGCCGGCCGGGGCGGTCCGGGCGGTCCAGGAAGGCGAAGATCGCGTCGTACTGGGCGAACACGTCGGCGTGCTTGGGGGAGGCGGTGGCGGTGATCGCGCCGTCCCGGCCACGCCGGTAGAAGTAGCACGGGCGGTCGAGGTAGCGCAGCCGCCCGGCGGCGAGCAGCGCCGGGTAGGTGACCGAGATGTCCTCGTAGTAGCCGCGGCCGAAGGAGACGCCGAGGCCGTCCAGGAACGCGCGGCGGAACAGCTTGTTCCACACCGACATCACGGTCTGGAACAGCGCCGGGTGCTCGGCCAGGGTGCAGCCCTCGACCAGCGGGGAGCCGGCCAGCACGTGGCGCCAGGGGTTGGGCTCCGTCCCGCCGTCCGGGTAGACGTGGGTGAAATCGGTGATCAGCACGTCGGCGGGGGTCTCCCGGCGGCGCTCCTGGGTCAGCTCGTCCAGCAGGGCGCCGACCGTCCCCTCGGGCACCCAGTCGTCGCTGTCCACGAACCAGACGTACTCACCGCGGGCCTGCGGCAGGGCGGCGGTGCGGGCGCCGCCGAGGCCCTGGTTCTCGGGGAGGTGCAGCACCCGCAGCCGGCTGTCGCGGGCCGCGTACGCGTCCAGGATCGCGCCGGAGCCGTCGGGGGAGAGGTCGTCGACCGCGATCACCTCGAAGCGGGTCTCCGCGGCGGGGGTGTCGCCGAGGATCGAGTCGAGGCAGTGCGGGAGGTACCGCTCCACGCCGTGGACCGGGAGCACGATGCTGAGGAGGAGGGACACGCTGGCCGAGTGTACCGATCCACCGGGTGCGACCAGCGCGGACGTCCGGTGCGGGGCTCCCGGGGCGGTGGTGGGGGTGCGGCGGCGGTGGGGCGGCGGTGGGGCGGCGACGTTGTGGGGGCGCGCGACAGGGGGCCCTGATGGGGTCCCGGTGGGGTCCTGCTGGGCTCATCGCGTACCCGGAACCGCCGGTGCCGGGCCCCTCACGGGGCGGCACCGGCAGTCAGGTGGCGGCGCGGCCGACCCTCGACGGCCGACCGCCGGTCCGGGCACCGCGCGAGCCTGGCCGCCGCAGCGTCGAGGCGGCCGGGCAGTGGCTCGCGGGAACCGGAGTACTTCATCAATCGAACACGCGCTTGAGTGCGGTGCGGGCACTGGCGCGTGCATCAGAATATTGCTTGGAGGTTCGGCGGGAGTCAATCCCTCGTATGTGTTCACTTCCTGAAGTCGAACGGTCACGGTGTCACTCGGCTGCCCGTTCGGTCGAGTGGTGCGCGGCCGACGCCCCGATGATCGCTTTGTCGACGTGGCGGCTGTCCCCTTATAGGGAGACGCGGGCGGAGCAGGGCTGTGGGTGCGGGTCCGGGTTGTGGGTCCCGATTGCGGATGTGGGGCGCGGGTCCGGGGTGCGGTTGCGGGGCGCGGTTCGGCCTGGGTGCACCCGTGTCCGCCGGACCTGGTGACGGATGGCCGGTCGTGCACCATCATTGATGCCTAGTCGTGACCGGCCGGGTGGCCCCTGGTGCTTCGTCAGTTGACGCCGCACGATACGGTGGCACAACACCAAGGACGGTTGCGCGAAGGCCGTCCGTCACGGATAGTCTTCGCCTCACGGCCCTGGCGCCTCGTAGGGGTGGGAAAAACTGATGGAACACATGCAAGTGCGGACTCGGCCCCGCGTGCCGGCGATCCAATGCGGTGTCGGCACGACCGGCCGCCGGATCGACCGACACCTGGCCGTGCTCGGCGCGCCCGCACTCCCGGCGGTGGACACCGCCGAAGCGCTCGGGTTGATAAGGGAACTCACGCCGCGCGGCACCGAGGCCCCGACGATCCGTCGCCGCCACACCAGGATCTCGCTGCTGACGCCGCTGCGTCGGCTGCGGCGGAGCCTCTTCGGCGGGCGCGGCTAGTTCGACCGGTGCGGCACGGGTCCCTCCCCGCCGCCCGGTCGAGGACCGACCCGGTGGACCATCCGGTCCGCCGGGTCTTCGGCGTGTCCGGACACTGCTGGGGCGAGGGCCTGGCGGAGACCTCGGTGAGGGCCTCGCCGTCCGGGCTGCTGTGGTCTGAACCTTTCACCCTACGCGAGTTTGCCTCCCCGGCACGGCGAGTCGGCGAGGGAGTACGCCCGGCCCGCTGACCTGGGACAGGATGGCGCCATGGCGGACAACAACCACTCCACCCGGACCGGCTCCTTCCCGGCCACCACCTTCCAGAGCGGCACCATCGAGATCACCACCGGCAGCCGCGAGGTCGCGCTCGACATCACCGACCGCTGCGCGGCGTTCCTCGACGAACGGGCCACCGGGCGCGACGGCCTGCTCAACATCTTCGTTCCGCACGCCACCGCGGGGATCGCGGTGCTGGAGACCGGCTCCGGCAGTGACGAGGACTTCCTCGCCACCCTGCGCGAGCTGCTCCCGGCCGACGACCGCTGGCGCCACCGGCACGGCAGCCCCGGCCACGGCCGGGACCACGTGGTGCCCGGGCTGGTCGCCCCGCACGCCACCCTGCCGGTACTCGGCGGTCAACTGGCGCTCGGCGTCTGGCAGTCGGTGGTGCTGATCGACACCAACGGGGACAACCCGCGGCGGACCGTCCGGCTGTCCTTCCTCGGCTGACGTCCGGGCGGTGCGCAGTGCGCGAGGCCCGGATGCGGCGGGCTCGGCGGGCTCGGCGGGCTCGCGGGGTCCGCGAACTCAGCGGACTCAGCGAACTCGGCGGACGTGTGCGGCCACTGCGGCGAGGTAGCGCTCGATCGCCAGGTGCTGGCAGAGCAGGGCCACCGGGCGGCCCAGCCTGGCGTACCAGGCGGACAGCCGGGAGAACGCGGTGACCTCGAACCACACCTCTCCGTCGGTGTCCATCGACACCAGGAACGCCTCCTCGCCGCATTCCGGATGCCCGGGGAGGGTTCCGTAGCCGAAGCCGATCCGGTCCGGCTCGTCCACCGTCCACACCACCCGGCAGGGGATCACCAGTCGGGGTCGCCGGATTCCCGGCAGGTTCAGCCGCAGCAGTACCGTCCCGCCCTCCCGGGCCGGGCCCGCGGGGTGCACCGCGAAGCCGGTGCCCAACTGGCTGCCCCAGTCGAGCACGTACCGGCCGGCCCGCTCCAGAACCGCCGGCCCGTGCCCCAGGTGGACTCGTCGCCGCAGGTGGGCGTAGCCGTCCGGGAGTCGGCCGCCACCGCCCCGGGTGGCGCCCACCTCGGGGTACGACGGGGCGGTGGCGCGGGCGGCGAGGAGGCGTCGGTGCAGGTCGGTGGGCATGCCGGTCACGGTAGCCGTTGGGCTCGAGGGCGGCGGTGGCGGGGCGGACGGGTTTCGGTGAACGGATTTCAGCGAACAGATTTCAGATGACGGATTTCAGATGACGGATTTCAGCGAACGTTTTCTGAAATCTGTTCGCTGTCATTCGTCCGCCGAGGCCGGGCCGGCCGGGTCCGAGCTTGTTGCAGCTGGGCGGGGAGCGGAGTAGGAAGGCGGCATGAACGACACCGGTACCAACCAGGAAGCGGCCGTCTGCGAACTCGTGCCCGAGGCCGGAGCGGAGGCGGCGCTGCTACACGACCCGGCGGCGACCGGCCCGCGCGCCGACTGCGTGCTCTGCGGCGAGCCGACCGAACTGCCCGCCGACCAGCCCGGCAGCACCCTCTGCCCGGTGTGCGCCTGGCAGCAGGCGCAGCGGATCGCCTGCTCGGGCTGATCCCGGGCTCCGGCTCTCCCTGGCCCGGCCGCCGGCCGGGCCACCGGGCCACCGGGCCTTGCGCCGGCCCGATCCGGCCGCCCGGCCCTACGCGTCCTCCCGCCCCGCCAGCGCCAGGGTCGAGCCGTGCCGCCCCTTGCGGACCAGCAGCTGGGCGGGGATGCGGCTGCGCAGGTCGGCGACGTGGCTGACGATGCCGACCGCGCGGTCCCGCTCGCGCAGGCCGTCCAGGACGTCCATGACCTCCTCCAGCGCCTGCTCGTCGAGGGTGCCGAAGCCCTCGTCGATGAAGAGGGTGTCCAGCGGCATGCCGCCGGCCTCGTCGGTGACCACGTCGGCCAGGCCCAGGGCGAGGGAGAGCGAGGCGAAGAAGCTCTCGCCGCCGGAGAGGGTCGCGGTGTCCCGCTCGGTGCCCGTCCAGGCGTCGACCACCCGCAGGGCCAGGCCCGAGCGCTTGGTGCCGCTGCCCCGGTCGTCGCTGTGCACCAGGGTGTAGCGCCCGCCGGACATCCGGACCAGTCGGTCGCTGGCCGCCGCCGCGACCTGCTCCAGCCGGGCCGCCAGGACGTACGACTCCAGGCGCATCCGCAGCCGGTTGTCGGCCGAGGTGCCGGCCGTGAGCGCGGAGAGCCGGGTGATCCGCCCGTACCGGTCCAGCGCGGGGGCCAGTTCGGCGGCGAGCCCGGTCAGCTGCCGCCCGATCGCGGCCAGCGCCCCGCAGCGCTCGCGGGCCGCGGCATGGGCGGCGTGCGAACGGCCGAGCCGGTCGGTGGCGGCGTCGAGCTCGGCCGCGACGGCGGGCAGGTCCACCGGCGGACGGCCCGCGGCCTCGGCCAGTTCCGGCAGCGCCAGCTCCCGGCGGACGGCGGCGGTCTCCGCGCGGTGCCGCTCCAGCCGGGCCTCCAGCCGCTCGCGCTCCTCGCGCGGCAGCAGCACCGCCAGTGCCGCCGCCGCGTCCGGGAAGCCCGCCCCGGCGGCGGCCTTGCCCAGTTCGTCCTCGGCCTCGTCGAGCCGGGCCGCCGCCTCCGTGCGGGCCCGGGAGGCGGTCGCCGCGGCGGCCACCGCCTCGGTGAGCCGGGTGAGTGCCGCAGCCCGGTCGGCGACCGAGGCCGCCTCGCCCCGGGCGGCCGCCACCCGGGCGGCCAGCGCCTGCTGCTCGGTGCCGAGCGCCAGCAGCCGGTCGGAGAGGACGGCGGCGCGCTCCTTGGCCTCGTGCAGCTCCTCGGCCCGGCGGGTGCGGTCCCGCGACAGCCGGGCGATCTCCTGCTCGACCCGGCCGAGCGCCTCCGCCGCGTGCCGCGCCTCGCGGTGCTCGCGCTCCAGCCCGGCGAGGGTCTGCGTGAGCTCGTCCGTCCCGCCCGGTCCGGCCGTGCCGGCGGCGGTGGCCTCGCGCACCCGCAGCGCGGTGAGCGCCTGGTCGGCCTCCGTCCAGAGCCGCTCGGCGTCGGCGTGCGCCCGGCGCGCACGTTCCTCGTCCTCGGCGCCGACCCGGCCGCCGGGCGCGGCCTCGGCGGGCGCCGGGTGCTCCGGCGAGCCGCAGACCCGGCAGGCCTCGCCCGCGCGCAACTGCTCGGCCAGCTCGGCGGCCATGCCGCTCAGCCGGCGGTCCCGCAGGTCCAGGCTGTACTCCCGGGCGTCCAGCGCGGCGGTGCGCAGAGCGACCGCCCGGGGCGCGGCCACGGCGATCTCGGCGTGCAGGCGGTCACGTTCCCGTGCCGCGCCGAGGCGTACCGTCAACTCGGTCCGCTGGCCGTCCAGTTGCTCGACCCGGGTGGTCGCCGACCGGGCCTCGGTCTGTTGGTGCCCCAGTCGGCCCAGCTCGCCCTCGAACTCGGCGAGCCAGTCCTCGGCCTCCTCGGCCAGTTCCTCGGCGGCGCGCCGGTCCCGGGTCAGGGAGCGTTGCTCGTGGGCGAGTTCGGCGCAGCGCAGCTCCTCCGCCCGGGCCGCCTCCAGCCGGACCACCTCGGCCCGCAGCCGCAGCTCGGCCTCGGCCAGCCCGGTGGCGTCGGCCCCGGCGAGCTCCCGGCCCTCGCCACCGGATCCGGCCAGCACCTCGCGGTGCCGGCGCTCCACCTGCCGCGCGCGCCCGAGCGCCTCGGCCGCGCTCTCCAGCAGCCGCAGGGCCGACTCCACCCCGACGGCCTCCTGCGCGGCGGCGAGCAGCTGCCGGTCCGCGGCTGCGGCGGGCTCGAAGCCGGCCAGTCGCTCGGCCCGGTCCAGCGCCTCCCGGTGCCGGCGTTGGCGCCCGGCCAGCTCCTCGGCGGCCTCCCGGTGCTCCTGCGCGGCGTGCTGGGCGGCCCCGGCGCCCGCGAGGGCGGCCTCGGCGACGGCCAGCTGCTCGGCGGCGCCACTGCGCAGGACCGCCGCCCAGCCGAGCACCCCGGCGGCCAGACCCTCGTCGTCCTCGGTCGGCACCCAGCCCGCGGCGGGTTCGGCGCCCGGACCGGCCGCCTGCTCGGCCTTGCTGGCTAGGTCCCGCAGCCGGCGGCGGCCGGCCTGGACGGCGGCCTCCTGGCCGCGGCGCTGCTCGGCCAGCCAGGCCTCCACCTGCTGGAACCGCTCGGTGTCGAACAGCCGCCGCAGCAGCTTGCCGCGTTCCTCCGAATCGGCCCTGAGGAAGCGGGCGAAGTCGCCCTGCGGCAGCAGGACCACCTGGCAGAACTGCTCCCGGTTCATGCCGATCAGCCGGTGGATCTCCTCCCCGGCCTCCTGGTGCGACTTGCTGATCCCCCGCCAGCCGGGCGTGCCGTCGCCCGTGTCGAGGACCCACTCGCGCAGCAGGGTCTGCGCCCGCTCGACGGTGGTGCCGGTGCCGACCTTCTTCGGCCGGCGCTGCTCCGGCAGCCGGGTGATCCGGAGCCGGCGCCCGCCGAGGGTCAGCTCCAGCTCCACCGAGGTCAGCCGCTTCGGGTCGGCGTGGTCGCTGCGCAGCCGGTTGGCCCGGCGCGCGCCCGGCGTCTCGCCGTACAGGGCGAAGCAGACCGCGTCCAGCACGCTGGTCTTGCCCGCACCCGTCGCGCCGCGCAGCAGGAACAGCCCGCCGGTGGCGAGCGCGTCGAAGTCCACCGTCTCGCTGCCCGCGAACGGGCCGAAGGCGGTGACGGTGAGCCGGTGCAGCCTCATCGGGGCAGGTCCGCCTTCCGGTCGGTGGTCTCCCGGACGCCCTCGAAGCCCTCCCGCAGCCAGCCGAGCTCGTCCGGCTCCGGCTCGGCACCGGGGCGGACGTGCCGCAGGAAGCCCTCCGCGATCTCCAGGTCCCCGCGGCCGCTGACCCGTGCCGCGTACGACCGTGAGGGCTCGGCCTCGCTCCGCTCCGGGTCGAACAGCAGCTGGAGGGTGTGCGGGAAGCGGCGGCGCAGCCGCTCCATCGGCTCGCTCGGCCGCGCCGCGTCGGTGAGCGTGGCCTGCACCCAGGACTGCTCGTGCTCGGCGTACCTCTCGTCGGTGAGCAGCGCGTCCAGGGTGTCGCGCAGCGTCGCCAGCCCGCGCGGCTCGGGGCAGGGGACGCGCTCGGCCGTCACCGAGCCGTCGGCGGCCAGGTCGACCAGCCACATGGTCTTGCGCTGGTTCACCTCAGAGAAGGAGTAGGCGAGCGGGGAGCCGCTGTAGCGCAGGTGCGGGGCGAGCGTCTGGCAGCCGTGCAGGTGGCCGAGCGCGGCGTAGTGCACGCCGTCGAAGACCGACGCGGGTACGGCGGCGACGCCGCCGACCGCGATGTCCCGCTCGCTGTCGCTCGGCGCGCCGCCGGTGACGAAGGCGTGCGCCAGCACCACCGCCCGGGTGCCGGCCGGGCGCGCCGCGAGGTCCGCCCGGACCCGGTCCATCGCCGCTCCGAGCACGGCCGCGTGGCCGCCCTTCGCCAGCCCGAACCGCTCGCGCACCAGGGTCGGCTCCAGGTACGGCAGCCCGTACACGGCCACCGGGCCGTGCTCGTCCGCCAGCAGGACGGGCTCGGCGCACTCGCCCGGGTCGGTCCGCAGGTGGATGCCGGCCCGTCCGATCAGCCCCGCCCCGACGCCGAGGCGGCGGGCCGAGTCGTGGTTGCCGCTGATGAAGACCGTCGGCACTCCGAGGCCCGCCAGCCGGTGCAGCACGTCGTCGAACATCGCGACCGCTTCCAGCCCGGGCAGCGCCCGGTCGTACACGTCCCCCGCGACCAGCACGGCGTCCACGCCCTCGGACCGGACCACTTCCACCAGGTGGTCCAGGAAGGCGCGCTGGGCGTCGTGCAGGCTCTCCCGGTGGAACGAGCGCCCGAGATGCCAGTCGGAGGTA
Organism: Kitasatospora sp. NPDC058444; assembly: GCF_042721415.1. Classification (NCBI taxonomy): domain Bacteria; kingdom Bacillati; phylum Actinomycetota; class Actinomycetes; order Kitasatosporales; family Streptomycetaceae; genus Kitasatospora; species Kitasatospora sp. NPDC058444. Next base: position 110,589 of record NZ_JBHXLL010000004.1, read on the forward strand.
TGCAGCAGTCGCATGGTCCCCGACCCTAACCCGCGGCACTGACAATCCCGCCCGACCCCGTGGAACCACGGGCCCCGGGCGTTCCGGGGGCGCGCGGCAAGCGGTTACGGGCGGCGAGTGGGGAGTCGCTGGTGGTCGGGGTGGCGTCCAGCGGTCCGGCCCGTTCCTGTGGGTCGACGGGGCCCAGGCGCCCCGTGGACCTGGGGCAGGCGGGTGGTCCGGGCGGGGAGCGGCCGACGGTCGGGGTGGGGCGGCGCTGAGCTTGTTCGATTACTTGGGGTGAATTGTCAGTGACCCTGTGTATGTTCCTCGGCGTCGGCCACTCCCGGGCGGGGCGGTCGGCGCGATCCGGTGTCGGGCGAGTGAGAAGGAGGAGCCATGGCTGCTGTACGGAAAGTGGTGCGCGAGGTGCTGGGCGCCGCGGCGGGGAGGCCGTCGCGGGGGCGTCGGAGGGTGCTGGTGCTGGCCGGGCGGAGGCCGGGCGGCGGTGCCGGAGACGGGTCGGCGGCCGGGCCCGGCGGGGCGGCGCCCCCCGGGGGCGGGCGGCCGCCGGGTGCCCGGGCGGGAGGCGAGGGTGCCCGGGCGGCGGGCCGCGGCGGCCGGGTCCGGGGCGCGCCGCCGCCCCAGCCGGTGGCGGTGGCCCTGGCCGTCGACGCAGGGGACTTCGCCGGGCTCGCGCAGTACGGGCTGTTCGGCGGGCTCGGGCACCAGGCCTACCTGCGGCGGGCGGAGGAGCACCTGACGGCCCTGCACCGGCAGGGGCTGGAGGTGCACCTGCGGGTCCTGGAGGCGGGGGACTTCGAGGACTACTGCGAGGCGCTCGGGCTCGACCCCCGGATGCCCGCCGCCCGGGTCGCCTACGCGGGCGATCCGGAGCTGGCCGGGGAACCCTTCGTCTACGCGGGGGAGCGGATGGCCGAGCTGGTGCCGGTGCTGCTGGACGACCACCGGGCGCGGGTGCGGATGTCCGTGGCCTGCGCGGCCCTGCTGAGTGCCGTCGGCGAGGACCCGGCCGGGCAGCTCCGGATGGCGGCCGTGATGCGGTACGTGACCTCGGTCTACCTCGCGCTGGCGGAGGGCGCGGGGGAGGGGTGTCATCTGCTGACGCTGCGCTGCCACGGCCCGGAGGACGGCGAGGAGCTCACCTCGGCGGTGGACGTCTGCGTGGAGGAGGGGCGGCTGTACCCGGCCGGGCGGGACGCCGAGGCGTTCTGCGTCACGCTCGCGGCGGGCGTCGCCCTGCGCGGGGAGGGGGCGCTGCTGCTGCACGGCGATCCGTCGGTGGGCGGACCGGGCGACGACCGGGCCGGGGACCGGTCCGCCCCGGCCGGCCGTTCACCCGCCGCCCCGGCCGAGGACACCCGGCCCCGCCCGCCGGTGCGCGGCTGGGCGCTGACCGGCGGGCGGCTGCGGCCGATGACGGCGCACGAGGTGTTCGACGAGTTGGCCGACGACGCCGCGCGGGGGCTCCCCTTCCCGCCCGGGGTGGATCCTCGGCCCGGGTTCCCGCTGCCCGGCCTCCGAGGCCCTGGGGAAGGGGGTGGTCCGCTGGGGTGATCAGGGCGTTCACCGCCCCGCATCCAGCGCGTTCCTGCCTCCGCATCCACCATGCGGCGCTGGGGACTGTTCATCGACCGCGTGTTCGGGGAAGATCGGAGAAGATCAACAGCAGGAGCGCGCGGTGCCCCACGCCGCCGTTCCGGCCGCTCCGCCCCGTACCGCGCCCTGCAGGTCCTCCCCGCGCACCGCCGGTCCGGCGAAGCCCGACTGCGAGAGGGGGACGGATGAGCGCGCGGAGCGAGCTCGGCGCCAGGGGGTGCGCGGGGGCGAGCGTCCCCGTCGAGGTCCGCGGGGCGAGAGCATGAGCCCGATCGAGTACAGCGCGGAGATCGCGGAGCTGCTCGGGAAGGTGCGTCGGCGTCCCACGGCGGGCTGGCCCTGGCGGCCGGGCGAGCAGGTGCCGGAGGGGCTGCCGGTCAAGCAGTCCTGGGGGTGGCTGTTCGCGCCCGACGGGCGGGTGCTGACGCTGGTGAACCCCCGGGACGGGATCTGCTCGCTGCCCGGCGGCTCGCTGGAGCCGGAGGACGGCGGGGACCCGGCGGCCGCCCTGGCCCGGGAGGCGGACGAGGAGGCCCAGGCCCGGATCGGCCGGCCGTACTACCTCGGCTACCTCTACGACCGGGTCGGTTCGGCGAACGGCGGGCACGAGTGCGCGCGGGTCCGGATGGCGGCGGCGCTGCGGTCGGTCGGCCCGAGCGTGGCCGATCCGGCCTCGGGCCGGCACTACCGGCGGCTGCTGGTGGCACCGGGCCTCGCCGTCGAGCTGCTCGGCTGGGGTGCGCCAGGGCTGCGCCAGGCCCGGGCGGCGGTCGCCACCGCCGCCGGCTGGCTCGGTGTGCCCGCGGTCGCGAACGAGGAGATCGAGGAGTTGCCGGTCGAGGGCTGCACGGTCTCCCCGGGCATCGTGTACCCGGGCGCCGTGCACCCCAGTGGCGGCCGCCTCGGCGCGCAGGGCTGACCTCTCGCGTCGCCGTACTCCCGAGCGACTCCCCGCGGGTCGTCTCCCTGCGGGCCGTCTCGACGTGGCGCCCCGCCGTGATGCCCCGTTGTGCTGCCCGGCCGTGCTGCTCCGCCGCGATGCCGCTGCGCCGGGCCGTCCTGACGTGTCGCCACGGCAGGCGTCAACATCGGCCGCCTGGGTCCGTCGACCGCATCGGTGAATTTCGTGTGGTGCCGCTGATGTCCCTTTTGGCCCACCTTCTGGCGTGCCTTCATCGGTGTCATCAGCCCCCCCTGGGTCGGCTGGGACCCTCGTCGAATCTGACCCGGCGATGGCCGGGCGGCGACCCCCCGCTTGCCTTGCACAGAATTTCTGCAAGTTGCCGGTCTACGCGCGCTGCGCTACGCGCGTCACCTCGCACCCCTGCTGACCTGCGCGAAATCACGGAGTGTCAGCGGCAATTCAGCTCCGAGCCATCAGACGCGCCGTCAATATCCTTGGCATGACCGCTTCCGGGTTGGGCTACCGCCTGGTATCACTTCTGTGACCCTCACCACCCCACCCCACTGGAGCCGTGATGATCCGCCCTGCCCGCGCACTGTCCGTCGCCGCCATAGCGGCCGGCCTCACCATGGCGACGCTCTTCACCGCGACGTCCGCCAACGCCGCCGGTGTCAACTACGTGGCCCTCGGCGACTCGTACTCGTCCGGTGTCGGCGCCGGCAGCTACCTGAGCGACAGCGGCAGCTGCAAGCGCAGCACCAACGCGTACGCGTACCTCTGGAAGAACGCGCACGCGCCGTCCTCCTTCAAGTTCGTCGCCTGTTCGGGCGCCAAGACCGGCGACATCCTGAACAGCCAGATCTCGGCGCTGGACGCCAGCACCACGCTGGTCAGCATCTCGGTCGGCGGCAACGACGCGGGCTTCGCCGACACCATGCAGACCTGCGTCCTCGGCTCGGACAGCGACTGCATCAACGCCGTCAACACGGCCAAGAACTACGCCACCACCACCCTGCCCGGCCAGCTGGACAAGGTGTACTCGGCGATCAAGGCCAAGTCCCCCAACGCCCACGTCGTGGTGATGGGCTACCCGCACATCTACAAGGTCGGCGGCAGCTGCATCTTCGGCATCGGTGACACCAAGCGCGCCGCCATCAACGGTGCCGCGGACACCCTGGACGGCGTCCTCGCCAAGCGGGCCGCCAACGCCGGCTTCGCCTTCGGCGACGTCCGCAGCATCTTCAACGAGCACGAGATCTGCGGCTCGCTGACCACCTGGCTGAACAGCACCACCCTGCCGGTCGACGAGAGCTACCACCCGAAGGCGGCCGGCCAGTCCGGCGGCTACCTCCCGGTGTTCTCCGCGCTGTAAGGACCGCCGTAACGGACTGCCTCGTCGCAGGACGGACCGGTGCCGCCGCCCCCTCCCACCCCTCGGGAAGGGGGCGGCGGCAACGCCGTTTCAGCCTCCGCTCGTCGTGGTCCCGCTCTTCGTGGTCCCGCTCGGTGCGGGCCCGGTCGGCGGGAAGGGAATGCCGGCGAGGACCGGCAGCAGTTCCGCCTCCTCGAAGTCGAGGTGCGCCTCGAGTTCGGCGGACATCCGGTCCAGCTCCGTCCGGAGCCGCTGCGGCTCGGTCACCGCGATCCTGGCGAGCAGGGCCACCAGCTCCTCCTTGATCCGCCCGATCGCCCGGTGCTGCTCGTCGAGCCGTGCCAGGACGTCGGCCAGCTCCGGGTGGCTGCGCGCGAGGGCGGGGAAGATCGCGGAGTCCTCGCCGGTGTGGTGGTGCGTCAGCCCGTCGCAGAAGGCCAGGCAGTGCTGGCGCAGCTGCAGCCCGAGGGTGGCCTGCCAGCCCGGGGCGTGGGCGTGCGCCTCCTGCCGTACGTGGCGCAGCTGCGCGCGCAGCCAGGTGTGTGCCTCCAGCAGCTTGTCGGCGAGGCTGCGCACCACCACCGGGGCCGGGCCGTCGGCGGGCGGTTCGAGTCGTTCCAGGACGACGACCGGCAACTCCCGGTCGGTGCGGGCCTGGTAGTCCCCGTAGCCCGGAGCCTTCCGGACCACGGCGGCGAACAGCCGCTCCCGACGGGCGCCTTCGGCGGGTACGGCGACGGCGTCGAAGGCCTCGGTGCCGAGTTCGACCCGGACCACCGGGTGGGCGAGGAGGTTGCGGTACCACTGGGGGTGCTCCGGCGCTCCGCCAGCCGAGGCGACGACCAGGAGCAGCCCCTCCGCCCGGATGTACCCGAGCGGCGCGGTGTGCGGCCGCCCTGAGCGGGCCCCGGTGGTGGTGAGCAACAGCAGGTCGCCGCCCTCGAACGGGCCGCCGACCCGCCCGCCGTTGGCGCGGAACTCCTCGATGACGTTCAGGTTGAAGGACATGGGCATTCTTGGGTGATGGGTCTCCGGAAGAGGAAAGGGGAGTCGCGGCCACATGCGGTGTCGGTGCCGGAGCGGCTGGTGCGGCTGGTCGCGCATCCGGCGACGTCCGTCGCGAGACGCGGGACGCAGAACACAGAACGCGCGACGCAGAACGCACGAAGCGCTTCGCGCACGCGGGCACCGCGGTGACCGCCTGGCGTCAGATCAGGGAAGCGGAGAGAGTGCTCATCGCGCATCGTCCCTTCGGAAAGGGTGCCCGCTCGGCTGTCGGCCGGCCCACTGCTCTGTGGCCGACGCCGCGCTGCACGCCCCCATTAGAGTCGGGTGGCGGACGCGCTGTCAACGAGCACGATCACCGCCCGAGGGGAGCCGGAACCGCAGTGGAACGCACAGTGGACCTCGACGACGCCGCCGCGCGGATCGCCGCCCGGGCTCCGAGATGGCGCGCGGCCCGGCTGACGGTGAGCCCGCTCACCTGGCGCGATCGGCTCGCCCCTTGGCCGCAGCCGCTGGAGACGGACCGTGCCCGGGTCGTCGAGCCGGATTCCGTCGGCCTGCGGCTGGCCGACCCGCTGACCGGCGGTGAACTGGAGGTGGTGCTCTTCCGCGGCGGCTGGGCGGACGTGGACTACCTGGTCGCCGACTGGGAGGGCGAGGCGGTCACGGCGGAGGAGCGCGAGCCGGGCGGAGTGATCCCGGCTCGGGACATCACCTCCGCCGCGGACTTCGAGGCGCGCCTGATCGGCTGGATGGGGGACGTCTTCGGCGGCTGAGCGGCTGAGCGGCTGAGCAGCCGCCCGGCCCGGGCCGTATGGCCGCCCGGCCCGGGCCGTCAGGCCGTCAGGCCGTCGGGCCACACCGAAGGCCGCCGCGCCGCCGCTCCTGTCGGGGGCGGCGGCACGGCGGGTCCGGGCGGTACCCGTCAGTGCAGGTAGTCGACCAGGCCGGCCGGCTTGAGCCCGGCGGCGTCGGCGGCGGCGAGGGCGCGCTGGAGGTCGGCGGCGAGGGTGTCGGTCCAGTGCATCAGCACGACGTCGCCCGGCTGCAGCGGGCCCGGGTGCCAGATGTTGGTGGCGCCCCAGCTGAAGTCCGCGTCGGCGGTGAGCACGGTGCGGATGCCGCAGTTGGCGGCGGCCTGCAGGGTGTCGGCGTTCCAGGCGAAGTACGGCGGGCGGAAGAACGTCGGTGCGGTGCCGAAGAGGCGGGTCATGGAGTCACGCGCGTCGCAGATCTCGACCTGCTGCCGCTCCAGCGGGAGCGTGCTGAGGTCGGTGTGGGAGACGCTGTGGTCCTGGACCGAGGAGCCGGGCACGGCGGTGACCCGCTGGAAGAAGGCCGGGTCGGTGGCGGCGGGCATCGGCAGCGGGAAGGCGGTGATCGGCAGCCGGTGGTCGGCGATGAACCGCTCGGCCTCGGGGGTGCGCTGCCAGCCGTCGTCCACGGTGAGGAAGACGACCTTGTCGCTGGTGGGGACGGAGCCGGCGGCCACGGCCGGGGTGGGCGCGGGGCCGTCCACCCGGACGTCGTCGACGGAGAACGGGCCCTGCTGGTACCAGCCGTGCACGTACAGGCGGATGCTGCGCGCGTTCGGGCCGGTGGTGAAGCGGGTGCTCAGCCGCTGCCAGCCGCCGCCGGTGGTCTCCGTCCAGGCGGGGGCGACGTCCCTGCCGGTGCCGGTGGCGCCCAGGTAGACGAAGCTGCCGCGGACCCAGGCGGACGCCGTGTAGGTGGTGTTGGGCTGGACCGCGACGGTCTGCGCGCACTCGCCGGTGGAATCGGCGTCCGCCGGGGTGACGGTGAGCGCGGCGGCGCCGGTGTGCGGGGCGGTGGCGGTGACGGACGCTTCGGCCGGGCCACCGGTGCAGCTCCAGCCGGGGACGCTGCCCCAGTCGGCGAGGTCGGGGGAGGGCAGCTCGAAGCCGGGGTTGGTGGCGAGGTTGACGGTCGGCGCGCCCTGGGCGCTCGGACCGCCGGGCGGGGGAGCGTCGGCGGAGGCCGCCGGTGCGGCGAGGCCGGTGAGCAGCGCGACCGAGGCGGCCAACGCGGACAGGCGCGGGGAAAGGCGCGGCGACAGTCGTGCGGACAGTCGTGCGGACAGGCCGCGCGTGGACATCGACACGTGAGGACTCCAGCAGGTGGGGGCACGCCCGTGGGGAGGACGTGAGCGGAATCGGACCGTGGAACTCTGAGCGTGGAACACTGAGCCTGGAACATTGAGCGTGGAACAGGGGGAGCCGTGGAACTCCGGGACGCGGCTCCCCGGATCGTCGCAACAATGGACTAGACCAATGGGGTCGTCAAGGGAACGGCGGGTGAACCCCGCGGCCTCGCCCGGTCGTCGCCCGCCCGTAGCGGGGTCATCACGCCTGGGGAGCAAGGGACAAGACGCGACGTCAGGGACAAGGCGGACAAGCCCGGTTCAGGACAGGTACAGCTCCTCGATGTCCGTCGCGTAGTGCTCGGCGATCGCCGTCCGCCGCAGCTTGAGCGACGGGGTCAGCAGCCCCTGGTCCTCGCTGAACTCCCTTGGCAGCAGCCGGAACGCGCGGATCGACTCGGCCCGCGAGACGGCCGTGTTCGCGGCCGCCACCGCACGCTGGACCTCCGTGTGCAGGTCCTCGTCCGCGAGCACCGCCCACGGGTCCGGCTGCTCCCGCCCGTGGGTCTTCAGCCAGTGCGCCAGCGCCGCCGGGTCGAGCGTGATCAGCGCGGCCACGTACGGGCGGTCGTCGCCCACCACCAGGCACTGGGAGACCAGCGGGTGGGCCTCGACCCGTTCCTCCAGGGCCGCCGGGGCCAGGTTCTTGCCGCTGCTGGTGACGATCAGGTCCTTCTTGCGTCCGGTGATGCTGAGGTAGCCGTCCTCGTCCAGGCGGCCCAGGTCGCCGGTAGCGAACCAGCCGTCGACCAGGGAAGCGGCCGTGCACTGCGGATGGTTGAGGTAGCCGCCGAAGACCGAGCCGCCGCGCACCCACACCTCGCCGTCGTCGGCGATCGCCACCGAGGCGCCCGGCACCGGTCGGCCGACCGTGCCGAGCTTCTGCCGGCCGGCCGGGTTGGCGGTGATCGCGGCGGTGGTCTCGGTCAGCCCGTAGCCCTCGTACAGCTGGAGGCCGGCGCCGGTGAAGAACAGGCCCAGCTCGCGCCGGAGCGTCGAGCCGCCGCACATCACGCTGCGCACCCGGCCGCCGAGTACCGCCCGCAGCCTCGGGTAGACGGTCCGCTCGTACGCGAGGTGGCGCAGCCGCAGGGCCGCGCCCGGGCCGGGGCCGCGGCCGAAGGCCTTCTGCTCCCGGGCGGCGGCCCAGTCGACGGCCACCTGCCGGGCCTGCTCGAAGAGTTCGCCCCGGCCGGCGTCCTCGGCGGCCCTGCGCGCCTGTTGGAAGATCTTCTCGAACACGTACGGGACGGCGTGCAGGAAGGTCGGGCGGAAGGTCTCCAGTGCCGGCAGCAGCGCGTCGGTGGAGACCTCGGGGATGTGCCCGATCAGGAAGCCGCCGCGGATCGCCGCGATCTGCACGGCCCGCCCGTAGACGTGGGCGAGCGGCAGGAACAGCAGGGTGGCGGGGCGGCCGCCGCCGGTCTCGCGCAGGACGTCCCCCCAGCCGGCGAGCAGGGCGTCGGCCTCGGCGGCCAGGTTGGCGTGGGTGAGCAGGCAGCCCTTGGGGCGGCCGGTGGTGCCCGAGGTGTAGACGACCGTGGCGATGTTCCCGGCGGCGACGCCGAGGCGCTGGCGGTGCACCAGGGAGTCGGGGACGCCGAGGCCGTCCTCGGTGATCGCGGCGACGCAGTCGCGGTCCAGCTGCCAGATGCCGGTGAGGTCGGGCAGGGCGTCGCAGACCGCGCCGACCGTCATCGCGGCGTCCTCGTCCTCGACCAGGCAGGCCACGGCCTGGGTCTCGGCGAGGATCCAGCGCACCTGCTCGGGGGAGGCGGTGGGGTAGACCGGGACGGTGATGGCGCCGATCGACCAGAGTGCGTAGTCGAACAGCGTCCATTCGTAGCGGGTACGGGACATCAGGGCGACCCGGTCGCCGTAGCGCACACCGTGGGTGAGCAGGCCCTTGGCCAGGGCGAGCACCTGGTTCCGGAACTCCCGGGCGGTGACGTCCTGCCACTGCCCGTCCTCGGCCCGCCAGGACAGCTGGACCAGGTCGGGGGTGCGCTCGGCGGTGTCGTAGAGGGAGTCGGCGAGTCCTCCGGTGGCCTCGGGCGCGGCCGGGGCGGGGGTGGTGAACTCGCGCACGGTCCTCCCCAGTTCGGTGCCGGTGGTACGGGTGCGCCGAAACTATCGGATCGCCCTGTCACTTCCCAGGGTTGTGGCGGTGACACGGCGAGATCGGCACCGGCCGCCTCCGGTGGTGCCGCACCCGGAGGCCTGGTGTCCGGTTTCTGACGTGTGCGGGACGAGACCGGCGGGCGGACTGGTTCGCCCCTCGAACGAGTGGTGGGGGCGTAGTAGAGTCTCGCAGACCTGTGGCCGGGAGCCCCTCCTCCGACCTTTCCCCGACACCCTCCGAGGCTCCCACCACGCCCGCTCCCCGCTCCCGTCGTTCCCCGCTCCCACCGATCCCCATCTCTCCCACCGCTCCCACCGCTCCCCGTCCGCGCCTGGCACTTCCCCGACTGAGGACTCCATGCGTCTGCGCAGCAGCTCGATCCGCGCGAAGATCATCGCGCTGCTCCTGGTGCCCATCGTCGCGCTCACCGCGCTGTGGGCGTACGCGACGATCGCCACCACCGGGGACGCCTGGAACCAGCTCGGGATCAGTCGTACGTACAAGGAGTTCGCGGGGCCGGTCGACCAGTACACCGGCGACCTGCAGAACGAGCGCCGCGCCGCCGTCCAGCGACTGGCCGACCCGCGCTCGCCGGCCGCCAGGGAGGCCTACGAACGGTCCAAGGCCGCCACCGACCGCAGTCTGGACGTGCTGCGGCAGAAGAAGGACGGCTCCGGCGGCAAACTCTCCGCCCCCCAGCGCGGCCGCTTCGTGCAGATCATCGCCGCCGCCGACCAGCTGGGACCGCTGCGCGCCCAGGTCGGCCGCTCCGCGCTGAACTGGGAGTTCGCGCTCGGCCAGTACAGCGACCTGGTCAAGCCGGTGTTCGGCTTCCGGTCCGCCTACGTCGCCCGGCAGAGCGGCCAACTCCCCCGGCAGGGCACCATCCTGATCGAGCTGGTGCGCGCCCGGGAGTACCTGTCGCAGGAGGACGCGGCGATGGAGGGCCTGCGCACCGGCGCCGCCAAGCCCACCGCCGAGCAGTACCAGGTCGCGCTGGACGCCCTGCACAACCAGCAGGCGCTGTTCACCGTCTACGTCGCCGAGCTCGACCCCGCCGACCAGTCCGACTACGCCGCGCTGCGCGGCGGGGAGGCCTGGGGCGCGCTGGCCCGCGCCGAGGCGGACTTCGTCGGTGCCGGCGGACCCGACCGCGTGGTCCAGTCGCTCAACAGCGACTCCTGGCGGGAGACCGCCGACCGGGCGCTCGGTGACCTCACCTCGATCAACAGCCGGATCTCCGCCGGACTGGACGAGCGCGCGCGGTCCGCGGCGATCGGGATGCTCTGGCGCGGCGGCATCGCCGGTGCGGTCGGTCTGGTCGCGGTGGTGCTGTCCATCATGATCTCCTTCCGGATCGGCCGCGGCCTGGCCCGCGAGCTGATCGGCCTGCGCAACGCGGCCGACGAGCTGGCCGGCACCCGGCTGCCGTCCGTCATGCTGCGGCTGCGCCGCGGCGAGCCGGTGGACGTGGCCACCGAGGCCCCCGAGCTCCACTTCGGGAACGCCGAGATCGGCCAGGTCGGCCAGGCCTTCAACGCGGTGCAGCGGGCCGCCGTCGAGGCCGCCGTCGAACAGGCGGAACTGCGGCGCGGGGTCTCGGCGGTGTTCGTCAACCTGGCCCGGCGCAGCCAGGTGCTGCTGCACCGCCAGCTCACCCTGCTCGACACCATGGAGCGCCGTACCGAGGACCCGGCGGAGCTGGAGGACCTCTTCAAGGTCGACCACCTCACCACCCGCATGCGCCGCCACGCCGAGGGCCTGATCATCCTGGCCGGCGGTTCGCCAGGCCGTGCCTGGCGCAAGCCGGTCCGGATGGTGGACGTGGTCCGGGCGGCGGTCGGCGAGGTCGAGGACTACGCCCGGGTGATCGTCCGGCCGTTCCCCGGCACCGGCCTGCTCGGCAGCGCCGTCGCCGACGTCACCCACCTGGTCGCCGAACTCGTCGAGAACGCCGCGGTGTTCTCCCCGCCGAACACCCAGGTCACCGTCCAGGGCGAGGTGGTGGCGCACGGCTTCGCGCTGGAGATCGACGACCGCGGCCTCGGGCTGAGCGAGCAGCTGCTCGCCGAGATCAACGAACGCCTCGCCGTGGAGCAGGAGTTCGACCTCGCCGACACCGACCGGCTGGGCCTGTTCGTGGTCAGCCGACTCGCCCGGCGGCACGGCATCCGGGTGCACCTGCGGCCGTCCCCGTACGGCGGGACGACGGCGGTCGTGCTGATCCCGCGCGAACTGCTCGCGGAGGCGCCGGACGGGAAGCCGGAGCCGGGCGCGGGCGGGCAGCGGCCCGCGGCGGGCGGCCGGCGCGGGCCGCGGGACCTGGTCGCCGTGCCCGGGTCGGGCGGCTCCGCCAGGGCCGGCGCCGGTACGGGGGCCGCTGCCGGTACGGGGGCCGGAGGCCGTACCGGCACCGACGCCGCCGGTGAGGCGGGCGGCAGGCACCGCGGGACGACCGGCGGGCCGAGGCCGTCCGTGCCGGAGGCGGGCCGTACGGCGGGCGGGCTGCCGCGCCGGGTCGCACGGGGCAACGGCGGGCCGGTGCTGGTCCCCGCGCCCGCGGCGGACACCGAGGACGCGTCGGGGACGGGGCGGCACCGGCGGGAGGACGTCGCGGTGGCGGCGGCCGAGGCGGCCGTCGCGGCGGCGGAGGCTGCCGGGAGCGCCGGACTCGCTGGGGGTGCCGGGACCGCCGGGACCGGCCTGGCGGCCGACCCGGCTGCTGCTGCCCAGGCTGCGCCCGTGGATGCACCCCGGACGGCGGGCGGACTGCCCAGGCGGGTCCGCCAGGCGAACCTGGCACCGCAGCTCAGGGACCAGCTCACCGAGCAGCTGAAGGAACGGTTCCGCAACGGGGCCGGAGCCGACGGCGGGGCCGGCGGAGCGTCGACCGCGGACGCCCGGGACGCCCGGGACCCCGGCAACGGCGGGGAGACCCGAGAGGTCCGGGAGCGTTCGCCCGAGGAGGCCAGGGCCACCTTCGCCTCGTTCCAGCGCGGCTTCACCCGGGGCCGCGGCGCCACGGCTCCGGCGGACCGCACGAGCGCGGCCCCGGGCCGCGCCGGTGCGCCGGCGGACCGCCCCGGCGCTCCGTTGACGGATCGTCCCGGCACGCCCGACGATCGTGCCGTGCGCGGGAACGGACGACCCACCGCCGTACCGGCCTGGCAGTCGCCGGACCGGTCCCGGCGGGCGATCGGCCCCGCGCCCGCACCGGCGGCGCTGCCCGCGCCGCAGGACACCGGACGGGCACCGCTCGCCCGTCGGGTGCCACCCGGGCAGCCGGTCCGCCGGAACCCGGAAACCGGCGCGCCCGCGCCACCCGCCGTACCCGAACCACCTGCTGTACCCGCTCCACACGCACCACCCGCTCCAGCGGAAGGAACTGATTCATGACCACGTCGATGCAGTCGTCAGGGGACCTCAACTGGCTCCTGGACGACCTGGTGGGGCGCGTCGCTGCCCTGCGGCACGCGGTGATCCTCTCCAACGACGGCCTGGCCACCGGTGCCTCCCGCGATCTCGACCGCGAGGACGCCGAGCACCTGGCCGCCGTCGCCGCCGGATTCCACAGCCTGGCGAAGGGCGCCGGCGGGCACTTCAAGGTCGGTGGCGTCCGGCAGACCATGGTGGAGCTGGACGAGGCCTTCCTCTTCATCACGGCCGCCGGCGACGGCAGCTGTCTGGCCGTGCTGAGCGAGGCCGAGGCGGACATCGGCCAGATCGCGTACGAGATGGCGCTGCTGGTCAAGCGGGTCGGCGAGCACATGGCCGCCGAGCCTCGCACCGAAACCGCCCCGCCGGTGAGATGAGCGGTCCGATGGCGGATCCGACGGCGGATGTGCCGGACGGCCCGGAGACGTCGGACGGCCCCCAGGTGCCGGTGGGCACGGCCGGGCCGTCCGGCGACGGCGGTACGGGCGGTACGGGCGGACCGGACCGCCCGGGGGCGTCGGCGGAGGACGGGCAGGCGGACCCGGACGGGCCCGACGTCGACCTCTTCCGGCCGCGCACCCCGGTCGACGACCGCTGGTTCGACGACGAGGCCGGCCCGGTGGTGCGGCTCTACTCGATGACCCGCGGCCGCACCCGGCCGGTCGAGGAGGGGCTGTTCGACCTGATCTCGCTGGTCACCGCCGTCGAGCCCGGGCCGGTCGCGGGGGCCGTGCCCGCGCACGTCCTCGACCCGGAGCACCAGACGCTGCTCACCCTGTGCCGCAGCGAGCCGCTCTCCGTCGCCGAGCTCGGCTCCTACACCGACCTGCCGGTCAGTGTGGTGCGGGTCCTGCTCGGCGACCTCTACGACGCCGAGCTGATCAGCGTCACCCGACCCGTTCCGCTCGCCGAGCTGCCGGACGAGCGCCTGCTGCGAGACGTGATCAATGGACTCCGTGCGCTCTGACCCCCACGCCCGACCGGTCGGCACCGCGCCCCACCGGGTCGCCACCGCGTCCCACCCGGCGGACGCCAACGACCCGCGCTGGCGCGGCGGTCCGGCCGTCGCGGTGAAGATCCTGGTCGCGGGCGGCTTCGGCGCGGGCAAGACCACCCTGGTCGGCTCGGTCAGCGAGATCCGACCGCTGCGCACCGAGGAGGAGCTCAGCGAACTGGGCCGTCCGGTGGACGACACCTCGGGGGTGGAGGCGAAGCGCACCACCACCGTCGCGATGGACTTCGGCCGGATCGACCTGCGGCCGGGCCTCGCGCTCTACCTGTTCGGCACGCCCGGGCAGGACCGGTTCTGGTTCGTCTGGGACGAGCTGGCCCGTGGCGCGCTCGGCGCTCTGGTGCTCGCGGACACCCGGCGGCTGGCCGACTGCTTCCCGTCGGTCGACTTCTTCGAGCGGCGCGGCATTCCGTTCCTGGTCGCGGTGAACTGCTTCGAGGGCACCGAGCGGTTCGCGCCGGACGAGGTCCGCGAGGCGCTCGACCTCGACCCGGACATCCCGGTGCTGCTCTGCGACGCGCGGCTGCGGCAGGACGGCAAGGACCTGCTCGTCGCGCTGGTCGAGCACGCCGCTGCCCTCCGGCACCGCCGCGCCCCGGTGGGCGCCTGAGGGCGGCTCGGCCCGCCGTCGGGCGTGGGGGCGGCCTGAGCCGGCGGAGCGTCGGCAGTGCGCCTGCGGTGCGTCGACCGTGCGCCGGCCGTGCGCTGGCGGTGCGTCGGCCGTGCGTCGGCCGTGCGCCGGCGGTATGGCGGCCGTACGTCGGTTGAGCGAGGAGTCGGCAGGTGGGCGCGCCGACCTGCCGGTTCCACCCGTCGTCTCATTCTTTTGTCCGCATCCCGGACGATCACTGTGCCGAAGGTTGCCTAGACCCGCCCGGCCGTGGAAGGCTCTGTGGACGAAGGCCGCCCGGCCATGCCGTCGGGAGCGCCGGAAACACCCCGTTCGCACGGGTGTTGCCACCGGCGGACGGCCTTCGACGAACCGGCGAGGCATCGTCGGCGGGCGCCGGAACCGGTGCGCCGCCGTGTGGAGAACGAAGGGGGAGGGCAGCCGGATGAACGTCGGCAGGCGACGCATCATCACCGCCGTGCCCGGTTCCCCCGTGCCCGGTGTCCTCATGTCCGGTGTTCTCATGCCCGGCGCTGCCGTGCCCGGCGCCGCCGATCCGGCGCTCACCGTCCGCCGCTACATCGACCACGCGCTGACCTGCAGCGCGTGTTGTCGCTGATCGGCCCGACCTCCCCGGTGCGTCCCCGGCGCTGACGGCCCACCCGGCCCACCGTCCGACGCACCGCCGACACCCGTCGACCAGGCCGTAGCGGACCGCCCACCGGCGTGCCCGCGGGCCGACCATCCGGACCCGCCCAGCGGAGAGACCACGTGAACATCGTCTGCCCCAGCACCGCCCCCGGCATCTTCGGCCGTACTCGAACGACCGGTACGGCCCCCGCGATGCGCGCGGACGGACGGACCGGACGGTGGAACCGGCGCGGAAGCCGCGCCGTGGACAGTCGACGAGGACGTCTCGACCTCGAGCCGTTCTGGCCGTCCCGGCAGCCGCACCTGTTCGATCAGACGTGTCCCGGCTCGCCCAGCGCGTCCCGGCCCTCCGCCCGCTGACCAGGTTCGCTCCGGTCCAGCCCAGGCAGTACGCCCGGTCGACGCGCAGACGACTCCACCCCGTCCGTCACGCGCGAAATGAGCGGCACACCATGTCTTCTTCCTCCACGGCCACCCTGCCCCTGCCCACCGCGACCCCGCACCTGCGCGCGGTCCGCTCCGTCCCGCCGGTCACCTCGGTCCCGCCGGTCTCCTCCGTCCCCGCGACCGTGCCGGTCGGTCCCGGCGCGTCCCGGACCGCGGGACCGTCCGTCCCCCCGGCGCCGGTGTCCGACCGGTGGCCCGGCGCGACGGCCCGCCCGTCCCACGCCCGCCCGTCCCACGTCCGCCCGCCCCAGGCCGGCCCGGTCCGCCCGGCCGCCGTCCCGGCGCCCGCCGGTCCCCAGCCCGGCGCGGTGGTCCCGCAGGTGCCCCAGGCACTGCTCGCCGCGCTGCCGGAGGGGGCGGCCGTCGTCGCCACCCTGCCGCAGGGCGTGCTGCCGCAGGGGCTGCTCGCCCAGTACGGTGCGCAGTTCGGCGGTCTGAACGGCAGCCCGATGGTCGGGTACCTGGTGCTGGTGCCGGCCGAGAGTCCGGCGGTGGGGACCGTCGGGCTGCCCGGGGTTCCGGCCGTCGCCGGGGCTCACCCGGCTCCCGGTGCGCACTCGGCTCCCGGCGCGCACTCGGCGGCCGGCGGTGCCGCTGCCCACGCCGTCGCGGGGGTCCGTCAGGTCCGCCCGGCCGGGCGCGGCATCGCCGTCGACACCGAGCGGCGCAACGCGTACGTCGACGGGCGGCTGCTCGACCTCACCTACCTGGAGTTCGAGCTGCTGGCCCACCTCACCGAGCACCCGCAGCGGGTGCACACCCGGGACCACCTGGTCTCCGCGGTCTGGGGGTACGGCCACGTCGGGGACGGGCGGACGGTCGACGTGCACGTCGCCCGGCTGCGCCGCAAGCTCGGACCGGCCTACCGGGACACCATCGTGACGGTCCGCCGGGTCGGCTACAAGTACACCCCGGCCGCGGTCTGACGGTCGTCCGGCACCGGCCGTCCGTCCACTGACCACCTGCCGCCGTCCGTCCACCACCGCCGTCCGCCCACCGACCGCCCGGCGGTCGCAGCCCGTTGCCGGCGGGCCGCCACCGTCGTGTCCGAGCGGCGGGTCGCTCGTCCCGGACGTGGACGGGCGGCCCGCCGCTCCGTCGTGCGCCGACGGATCGTCAGGGGCGCTGGTCCGGCGGCAGTAGGAGGACGGCGAGCGCGTCGGCGCAGCTGCGGGCGTGGCCGAGGAACCAGTCCAGTCGGTCGTCGGTGAGGTGTGCGGGCGTCGAGCGGACGGCGAGGGCGAACCGCGCCTGCCCGGTGCCGTCCAGGACGGGCACGGCGACCGTCCGCACCCCGGCGGCCGACTCGCCGTCGTTGAGTGCGTACCCGGCCGCCCGGACCTTCGCCAACTCCTCCTCCAGGAGCGATGGTTCGGTGATCGTGCGATCGGTGAAGGAGAGCAGCGGGCCCAACGCCGACGGTGTCGTCTCGCCCGGGCGGGGCCAGGCCAGCAGGACCTTGCCGAGGGCCGTGGAGTGCAGTGGTCGGCGCAGGCCCAGCCCGGTGTCCGGACGGACCGAGCCGCCGACCAGGATCACCGCGTGCGCGCCGCTGCGAATCGCCAGGTCGGTGGTCGCCTTGGTGCGCCGGGACAGCAGTTCCAGCTCGGGCCCGGCCAGGTGCAGTCCACGCTGGTGGAAGGTGAGCTGGCCGAGTTCGGCGACGGCCGGACCGAGCCGGTAGCGGGCGGTCTGTTCGTCCTGCTCCAGGAAGCCGGCGCTGACCAGCGTGCGGGCCAGTCGGTGCGCGGTGGAGACCGACAGGCCCATCCGGCGGGCCAGGTCCGAGGCGCTGAGGTCGGGGCCGTTGTCGTGGAAGCAGTGCAGCAGTCCGAGTGCGCGCTGGACGGCCTGCGCACCGGCCGGCGGACTCTGGACGGCGGTGGCGGCCTCGGCCATGGCACCTCGCGTTTCGGTTCGGAGCTCCGGACGGGCGGCCGGAGGCGGTCTCAGCGTAGGGCAGCCAGTGCTGCGGGAATGTGTCGACGACGTTGCAATGGAATGGCGTTGATGAACAACTGATCCCACCATGTGGCAAGAGCTTGCTTCCGGCGCGCCTGCCGTGGAACGCTCCTGGCATCGCCCCGAACGGCCACCCGGCCTCGGCGGCGCCCGTCCACGACTCTACGGAAGGAGATGCACCGTGACGTCCCACCGGTGTCTCCCCTCCCGTGCGTGTTGTCGCTGAACGACCCCTCCCGCGCCGTCCGTCCCAACCCGCGGCACCTTCCCCTCCCGCATCGTGGCGCACAACTCCCTTGTGCGCCAGGCCTCATGGGCCGAGGTGCGGTCATCGATCCCGAATTCCTCCGGCCGTCGTCGGAGCCCCCGTAGAGGACCGACTCCGTTGTCCAGTCGCACCCAGAACGCCTCCTCGCTTCCCGACACCCTCTGGTTCACCCGCTGCCCGGTGCCCACCGCGACCGGGATCGCCGCCGACCAGGGCCGACTCGCCCGCGAGTTCGCCGCCGACGGCATCGCGGTCCGCTCCCTCCAGGACGCCCCGCCCGAGGTGGCCGCGGACCACCACTACACCCACGCGCTGACCGGTCTGTTCCGGGAGGGCGGGAACGTCCCCGCGCTGTGGGCCCGTTCGCGGGGCGAGCCGACCAGGCTGATCGGTCTCACCTGGATCGAGGAGCGCCAGGTGGTGCTGGTCCGGGCCGGCAGCGGCATCACCGAGCCCGGGCAACTGCGCGGACTGCGGCTGGCAGTGCCACATCATGACATCGGCATCGACTTCTGGCGGGCGATGGCGCTGGCCGGCCTCCGTGGCGCCCTCGGGCTCGCGGGCCTGACCCTGGCGGACGCCGAACTGGTGGAGGTCCCCGGCGCCGAGAGCGGCGGGCAGTGGTCCGCCGAGCTGGCCGCACTGCGGGACGGCACGGTGGACGCGGTGTACGTGAAGGGGGCGCTCGCCGTCGAGGCGGCCCGCCGGATCGGTGCGGAGGTGGCCGTGGAACTGGATGCGGTGCCGGACCGCCGGGCCCGGGTCAACAACGGCACGCCCCGGCCGATCACCGTCCACCAGCGGCTGTTGGACGAACATCCCGAGCTGGTGGCCCGCTTCCTCGCCGTGCTGCTGGAGGCCGCCGACTGGGCGGCGGACCATCCGGAGGAGGTGGGCCGGATCCTGCAGGCCGAGACCGGTGCCGGGGCCGAGGGCGTCGCCGGGGCCTACGCGCCGGGCAGCCATCGCACCCTGCGCCTCGACCTGTCGGCGGAGCGGCTGGAGCTGCTGGCGCTGCAGGAACGATTCCTCAGGGAGCAGGGCTTCCTCGCCGCGTCGGTGGACGTCCAGGCCTGGGCGGACCCGGAGCCGCTGCGTGCGGCCCGCGAGTTGCTGCGGCTGCGGCTGCGGCTGCGGCGTGCGGATGAGGATGCCGGTGCGGGTTCCGGTGGCGGTGGCGGTCGGACCGCAGGCTTCAGGTAACAGCGTTCAGCCAACAGATTTCGAAAGTTGTCAGCTGTCAGCCGTCGGCTGTCATCTGTCACTCACTTGGAGACCCCCGTGAAGACCCCTCGTTCCGCCCTCGCCGCCACCGCGCTGTTCGCCTCCGCCACCCTGGCCGCCTGCGGCTCGTCCGCCGACGGGGCCAAGGCCTCCGCCGAAGGCGGGTCCGGCGGCAAGGCCGGGGTCGTGCTCCGCCTGCCCGATCCCGGCAACAACGGCTTCCTGGCCCGCGGCAAGAAGGACGGTTCGCTGGACCGGGCCCTGGCCGAGGTCCACGCCAAGGTCGCCTGGACCGGCAGCGCCGGCCCCTTCGCCCCCGCCGCCCAGGCCCTCTCCGCCGACCAACTGGACGTCGCCCAGGGTTCGATCACCTCGGCCGTCGCCGCACTCGCCCAGAAGCCCGGCTTCAAGCTGTTCGCCCAGACCGCGCCCGACGGCGTCGGCGAGGGGATCCTGGTGAAGAACGACTCGCCCATCAAGTCCGTCCAGGACCTGGTCGGCAGGAAGGTCGCCGTCTCCCAGGGCGGCACCAGCGAGTACCTGCTGCTCAAGGCGCTGGCGAAGAACGGCGTCCCGGCCGACAAGGTGGAGCGGGTCTACCTGCGCGCCGACCAGACCTCCGGCGTCTTCAACTCCGGCCAGGTGGACGCCTGGGCGACCTGGAACACCTTCTCGACGCCCGCCATCGCCAACGCCGGTGCGCACTTCCTGGTCAACGGCCAGGAGGTGGGATCCGACAACTACGCGGTCTGGGCGGTGCGCAACGGCTTCGCCGACAAGCACCCCGAGGTGGTGAAGGCCTTCTACGCCTACCTGCGGGAGAACGGCGGGAAGGAGAAGGCCGACCCGGCCGGCTACCTCAACGTGTTCACCGACGCCGGCCCGACCGCCGTCACCCCTGCGGAGAAGGACGTCGCGGTGAACGTGAGCAGGCAGGGTGCCCCGGCCGACGCGATCTCCGACGCCGACACCGCCCGCTTCGGGACGGTCGCCCAGTTCTTCGCCGACCAGAAGGTCACCAAGCAGCTGGTGGACGTCAAGCCGTACCTGATCGACGTCAACAAGCTCGGGGACGGTGCCAAGTGACCACCGCAACCGGGAAGTTCACGCCCGAAGGCGCCCGGTCCGCGCCGACGTCCGGTCTGGTCGCCCCGCGCGGCCGGCGGCGCCGGCCCCGACCCCGCGCACTCGCCGTGACCCTGCGGACCATCGGTCCGCTCGCCCTGCTCGGCGGCTGGGCACTCGCCTCCGCCACCGGCGCACTCACCCAGGACGTGCTCGCCTCGCCCGCCCAGGTCGCCCAGGCGGTGGGGGAGTTGTGGGGAAACGGCCAGCTGACCGATGCCCTGTCCGTCTCCCTCACCCGCGCCGGGCTCGGACTGTTCTTCGGCGCGACCACCGGGCTGGTGCTCGGCGTCGTCACCGGATTCACCCGCCTCGGCGAGGAGTTGCTCGACTCCGCGATCCAGGTCCTGCGCACCGTGCCATTCCTGGCCCTCGTCCCGCTGTTCATGGTGTGGTTCGGCATCACCGAGACCGCGAAGGTCGCCCTGATCGGGGTCGCCACCAGCTTCCCGATGTACGTGTCCGCCTCGGGCGGGGTCCGCAGCACCGACCGCAAGCTGGTCGAGGCGATGCGCAGCTTCGGCCTCGGCCGCTGGGCGATCGTCCGCACGGTCGTGCTGCCCGGCGCGCTGCCCTCGCTGCTGTCCGGACTGCGCCTGTCGATGACGCTCAGCGTGATCGCCCTGATCGCCGCCGAGGAGATCAACTCCACCGAAGGCATCGGCTACTTGATGGCACAGGCGCAGAACTACTCGCGCACCGACGTCCTCGCCGTCTGCATCCTGATCTACGGGCTGCTCGGCCTCGCCGCGGACGGCATCGTCCGACTCCTGGAGCGCGTGCTGATGCCGTGGCGCCAGGTCGTCCAGGGAGCGTCCCGATGACTGCCGACACGTTCACCACCGCCACGTCCGCGCCCTCCGCGCCCTCCGCGCCCTCCGCGCCCTCCGCCGCCTCCTCCGCGCCGTTTTCGCCGTCCTCCCCGCCGGCGACCGAGGAGACGGCCCCGGCCGTCCACCTGCGCGGTCTGCGCCGGGTGTTCGGCACCCGGGCGGTGCTCGACGGGGTCGACCTCTCCATCGCCCGCGGGGAGTTCGTCGCCCTGCTGGGTGCGAGCGGCACCGGCAAGACCACGCTGCTGCGCATCCTCGGGGCGCTCGACCAGGCGGACGAGGGCACCGTGCTCGTCCCGCCGATCCGTACCGTGGTGTTCCAGGAGCCCCGACTGGTGCCTTCCAAGCGGGTGCTGGCGAACGTCACGGTCGGCCTGCCGCGCGGCGCCGCGACCCGGGAGACCGGGCTGAAGGCGCTCGCCGAGGTCGGCCTGGAACGGCACGCCGAGGCCTGGCCGGCCACCCTGTCGGGCGGTGAGGCGCAGCGCGTCGCACTCGCCCGGGCACTTGTCAGAGAGCCGCAACTCCTTTTGCTCGACGAACCGTTCGCCGCCCTGGACGCGCTCACCCGGCTGCGCATGCAGGACCTCGTCGGCGACCTGGTGCGGCGCCACCGCCCGGCGGTGCTGCTGGTCACCCACGACGTGGAGGAAGCCGTCCGGCTCGCCGACCGGGTCGTGGTCCTGCGCGACGGACTGCTCGCCCGGGACGAAGCCGTCGCCGTCGACCGCCCGCGCGACCCGGCCGACCCCGCCTTCGCCGACCTGCGTCGCCGGCTGCTCGCCGACCTCGGCGTCCACTGACGCCCGCCATCCACCTGGATCAGCCTCGATCCACCTGGATCCGCCCGGATCCACGTCGATCCCGCTTGTCCTCCCGATTCCCCGTTGCCCTCCCGATTCCCCCGACTTCCGACAAACCGAGTCCGCACCACCGGAGTTGACCAGATGACCGTAACCCTCGGCGTCCACGCCAGCAACCCGTCGCTCTACTACCTCGCCCGACTCCCGTACCTGGACGAAGAGCTGGCCCCGCTCGGCGAGACCGGCGCCTTCCACCACTACGCGGACGGCACCCGCACCGGCGCTCTGCTCGCCGAGGGCGTCATCGACTTCGGCGGCACCGGCTCCACCCCGCCGATCACGGCCCAGGCGGCCGGCCACGACCTGGTCTACGCGGCCGTCTCCGCGCCCCGCCCGGACCACGGCGCCCTGCTGGTGCTGGACTCCGGCCCGGTGCGGACGGTCGAGGACCTCAAGGGCACCACCGTCGTCCTCGCCGTCGGCTCCTGGCAGACCCACCTGCTCGCCAAGGCCCTGCACGCGCGGGGGCTTTCGTACGGCGGCGACGTCACCCCGGAGCGCCCGGCGGCCGGTCAGGACCAGGCCCGGCGGCTGCGCGAGGGCGAGATCGCCGGCTGGATCGCCCAGGGCGCCGAACTCGCCGCCGCCCGCCGCACCGGGGAGTTCCGCGAGCTGGTCCGCACCGGTGACGTCATCACCGACCGCTCGGTGTTCTTCACCCGCCGGGAGTTCGCGACCGGGCGCCCCGAGGTGGTGGCCGCGATCGCGGCCGCACTGCGCCGGGCGGACACCTGGGCGGCCGCCAACCCGGCAGAGGCGGCCGCGATCGCCGCCGAGGAGCTGGGCGGCACGGCCGCCGACTGGCGGTCCGCGCTGGCCGCGCTGCCCTGGCGGCTGGAGCCCGCCACCGCCGGGTTCGTCGCCGAGCAGCAGGAGGCCGCGGACATCTTCCACGGAGTGGGATTCATCGACCGGATACTGACCGTCGCCGACGCCCACCTCCCCGCGCTGGAGGCCCCGGTGGCCGCCGCGCTCGCGAAGGCGGTCTGATCCATGGCCTCCGAAGTCCTCTGGTACATCATCCCGCGCGAGGGCCACTACCCCTGGGAACCGGCCGGGCGCCGCCCGGTGGACCTCGGCTACCTCCAGCAACTGGCGGGCAGTGTCGAACGGTTGGGCTACACCGGCGCCCTGCTCGCGACCGACCTGTACGACGTCTGGACGCTCGGCAGCGCGCTCGCGGCCGCCACCACCCCCGCCTTCAAGCCGTTGTTGGCCGTCCACCCGGGGCTGGTCTCGCCCACCCTGCTGGCCAAGATGGCGCTCAGCTTCGACCACCTGCACGGCGGCCGACTGCGCTTCAACGTGGTGAACGGCTCGACCGCGCAGCTGCGCGAGTACGGCCTAGCCGTCGAACACGACGACCGCTACCGGCTCAGCGGTGAGTACTGGTCGATCGTCAAGCGCCTCACGGCGGGTGAAGTCTTCGACCACAAGGGCGAGTTCTACGAGCTGAAGGACGCGGGCGCGAGCCTGCGCGAACTGGCCCCGGCGCAGCCCGGCGGCATTCCGCTCTGGTTCGGCGGCAGCTCGGCGGCCGGCATCGAGATGGCGGCCCAGCACGTGGACGTCTATTTGACCTGGGGTGAGCCGCCGCACCTGCTCAAGGAGAAGCTGGACCTGGTCCGGGAGCGGGCGGCCGCTCACGGCCGGACCCTGCGGATCGGGCTGCGGCTGCACCTGATCGTCCGCGACACCGAGGACGAGGCCTGGGCGGCCGCCGACCGGCTGTTGGACGTCACCAGCGAGGCCACCTACGCGCGCCAGCTGGGCGGCGCGAAGGCGGAGGACGGGATCGGCTGGCAGCGGCAGTTCCGCCAGCACGGCGGGAAGGTGCCGGCGCGGGCTCGGGAGCTGGAGGCCTACCCCAACCTCTGGCCGGGGATGAGTCTGTTCCGCCCCGGGCCCGGTACGGCGGTGGTCGGTTCGACGACCCAGGTGATCGAGCGCCTGCAGGAGTTCGAGGCGCTGGGCGTCGACACCTTCATCCTCTCGGGCAACCCGCTTCTGGAGGAGGCCCACCGGGTTGCAGAAACGGTTCTGCCCGCCCTGGGCATCAAGCGGCCGGGGTCCGGTGGCTGACAGGCGGCAGATGACAGCTGACAGGTAACGGACGACGGATGACAGCTGACAGATTTCGAAATCTGTCAGCTGTCATCCGTCGCTTGTCAGCCGTCAGCCGTCAGCCGTCAGCCGTCAGCCGGTGTCCGCCGGCCTCCGGTCGGCGCCTCCGCCCCTCTCAGCTGCTCAGCCGGTCGATCTCCGCCAGCTCCTCCGCCGTCAGCGGCCCTCCCGCCAGCGCGTCGAGGTTCTGGTCCAGCTGGGCCACGCTGCTCGCGCCGATGATCACCGAGACCACCCGCGGGTCCCGCAGCACCCAGCACAGCGCCAGCTGCGCCAGCGACTGGCCACGTCGCTCGGCGACCTTGGCCAGCGCCCGCAGCTGCTCCAGCTTCCGTTCGGTCAGTGCCTTCTCGGTGAGGAACTTCCCGACCGACATCCGCGAGCCCGCCGGAACCGTCCCGGTCAGGTAGCGGTCGGTCAGCAGCCCCTGAGCGAGCGGCGAGTAGGCGATGAGGCTGGTCTGGGTGTCGCCCACCGCGTCCAGCACGCCGCCCTCCTCCACGGACCGGTTGAGGATCGAGTACGCCGACTGGTTCATCAACACCGGCGTCCCCAGCTCGCGCAGGATCGCCACCGCCTCCCGGTGCTGCTCCGCCGGGTAGTTGGAGATCGCCGCGTACAGCGCCTTGCCCGAGCGCACCGCGCTGTCCAGCGCCCCCATCGTCTCCTCGATCGGGGTGTCCGGGTCGTACCGGTGCGAGTAGAAGACGTCGACGTAGTCCAGCCCCATCCGCTCCAGCGACTGGTCGAGGCTGGCCAGCAGGTACTTGCGGCTGCCGCCGTTGCCGTACGGGCCGGGCCACATGTCCCAGCCGGCCTTGGTCGCGATGAACAGCTCGTCGCGGTACGGCCGGAAGTCCTGGGCGAACAGGTAGCCGAAGTTGCGCTCGGCGCTGCCGTACGGCGGGCCGTAGTTGTTCGCCAGGTCGAAGTGGGTGACGCCCCGGTCGAAGGCGCGGCGCAGCACGGCCCGCTGCACCTCCAGCGGCTGGGCGTCACCGAAGTTGTGCCAGAGCCCGAGCGAGACGGCGGGCAGCTGGACGCCGCTGCGGCCGGCCTTCCGGTAGGTCATCGAGTCGTAGCGGTCGTCCGCGGCGAGGTAGGTCATGCCGGACATCTTGCCAGCCCGGCCGCGGCGGCTGGAGCCTTGCCCCGCTCCCGGCCGGTGCCTATGCTCGCGGAGGATCGTGCGCGTGCGAGGCGAGGGGAGGCGAGATGACAGTCCGGACCGTGACCGTGACCGTGAGCGTGACCGCGCCCGGGCCCGTTGCCGTCGTCGCGGCCCGCTGTTGTTGTCGCCGCCTCCGCAGCACCGACCGCTGACCCCACCCGCGAGCCCCGCCGCCCGAGCGGCCCACCGCCCGCCCCGTCAGCCGTTCCGCCGGTGCCGCCCGTGAGAGCGCAGCGCCGGACCACACAACGGCTCCCCTCGCTCCGCTCTCCGCGCGGCCCATCGCGTTCGGGGACGCCACCGGCCCCGCCGATCCCGTCCCCGGCTGCTCAGCCCGTCCTCGGCCAGGTCCGAGCCCGTCCCTGGCCCGTCCCGAGCCCGACCCGAGCGCCCCAAGGAGACCGCCGTGCGGTTCACCGTCTCGTCCCTCGTCGCCAACGCCCCCGACCCGGTCACCGGCGTGCGGCGCACCCCGCAGCAGAAACTGCACAACGTCATCGACCAGGCGGTCCTCGCCGAGCGGCTCGGTTACGACGGCTACGGCGTGGGGGAGCGGCACGGTGAGCCGTTCCTCTCCCCGGCGCCGCCCCTGCTGCTCAGCGCCATCGCCGCCCGTACCTCCACCATCCGGCTGTTCACCGCGGTGACGGTGCTCAGCGTCCTGGACCCGGTCCGGGTCGCCGAGGACTACGCGATGCTCGACCAACTCTCCGGAGGCCGGATCGAGTTGATCGTCGGCAAGGGCAACGACCCGCGCCACTTCGGCCTGTTCGGCCTCCCCGAGGAGCGCCAGTGGGAGGCGCTCGCGGAGAACTACGGTCTGCTGCGCAGGCTCTGGCGCGAGGAGAAGGTGACCTGGGAGGGCTCGACCCGTCCGCCGCTCGCGGCTGCCACCGTCTGGCCGCGCCCGCTCCAGGATCCGATCCCGGTGTGGCACGGCAGCGCGACCAGCACGCGGTCGACCGACCTCGCGGCCCGCTACGGCGACCCGCTCTTCTCCGCCAACTCCTTCCACCCGCTGGAGAAGTACCGGACGCTGGTCGACCACTACCGCGAGCGCTGGGAGCACTACGGGCACGACCCGGCGCGGGCCCGAGTGGGCGCGAGCTTCGGCGGGCTGTACGTCGCCAGGCGCTCCCAGGACGCCGTCGAGGGCTTCCGTCCGTACTGGGACGCGCTGTTCGACTCGGCCGCGGGCCGGCACAACAACTCGCCGTTCACCTCGCTCGAGGACGCGCTGGAGCGCGGCTCGGCGCTGGTCGGCAGTCCGCAGCAGGTGATCGAGAAGATCCACCGCTACCACGAGGCCTTCGGCAACGAGGTGGTCGGCATCGGGGTCGACGCGCTCACCGAAGGGGCGCAGCGCGAGCAACTGGAGCTGTTCGCGAGCGAGGTGGCGCCGGAGATCCGCCGCGCGCTGCCGTAGCGGCTCGGAGTCGTTGTCCGCCCGCCCGCGCAATGCGCCGTGCACCCCCTACGCGGGGTGACGCCGGCGACCGTCCGTGACGTGACGCGCGCCACCAGGTGCGCCGGAATGCCGTTCGGCCGGGCGGGGGATGACGAACGGTCGAGGGGCCGTGGCCGCCGGGGGGCGGCGCACGGCCCTCAACCGTTCCGCCTGGCGAGGGAGCCCCGGGAGATCCCGAAAGAAACCGAGAGAACCCGGGAGACCGCCCGACCGTCCGGAGCTGGAGCTGGAGCTGGAGCTGGAGCCCGTCCGGAGCCGGAGCCCGGGCGGAGTCCGCACTGGCCTTCTGTACCTACTGGTATGTACAGTGATCCGCATGAGCACCCAGGACCGCCTCATCGAGAGCACCCAGGCCCTCCTCTGGGAGCGCGGCTACGTCGGCACCAGCCCCAAGGCCATCCAGCAGCGCTCCGGGGTCGGCCAGGGCAGCATGTACCACCACTTCACCGGCAAGCCCGACCTCGCGGCCGCCGCCCTGTGCCGCAGCGCCGAGCAGATGCGGGGCGTCGCCGAGGCCGACCTCGCCGCCCCCGGCACCGCCTACGACCGGATCGCCGCCTACCTGCACCGCGACCGCGACGTCCTGCGCGGCTGCCGGATCGGCCGGATGGCCCAGGACCCGGACGTGGTCGCCGATCCGTTCCTGCGCGCGCCGGTCGAGGAGACCTTCGACTGGCTGCGCGGCCGGATCGCCGGACTGATCGCCGACGGTCAGGCGGACGGTGAGTTCGCTCCCGGCCTCGACCCGGCGGACACCGCCGCCGCCGTGGTCGCCGTCGTTCAGGGCGGCTACGTCCTGGCCCGCGCCGCCGACAGCGTCGAGCCGTTCGAGCGGGCCGTCCGCGGCGCCCTCGGACTGCTCGCGGCACACCGCGCGGCCTGAGTCGCCAGGACTGCCCGCCGGGCTTGCCCGCCTGGCCTGCCCACCGGGCGGCCCCCCCGTCGGACACCTTGCCGGACCGGTAGAACCCGAGGAGCCCCGCCGTGCACGCCATGCAGTACGAGATCACCCTCCCCGCCGACTACGACATGGGCATCATCCGCAAGCGCGTCGCCGACAAGGGCCACCTGCTCGACGCGTACCCCGGCCTCGGTCTCAAGGCCTACCTGGTCCGCGAGCGCGGCCGGCAGGGCTCGCCGGTCAACCAGTACGCGCCGTTCTACCTCTGGCGCACCGCCGAGGGCATGAACAGCTTCCTCTGGGGGCCGGGTTTCCGCGGTCTGAGCGCCGATTTCGGCCGCCCCGCCGTCCGGCACTGGCTCGGCGCGGGCCTGGCCCACGGCGCGTCGGGAGCCTCGTCCGCGTCGGCACCGGCATCGGTATTGGTATCGGCGACTGCACCGGCGTCAGTGACAGCGGAGCCCGCGCCCGGGCCGCCGACCACCGCCACCCGCGAGACCGTACGGCTGCCGGAGTCCGCCGACCCGGCCGAGGCCGTCGAGCGGGCGCTCGCCGACCTGCCCGCGCACCCGGCCCTGCACACCGCCGCCGTGGCCGTCGACCCGAGCCGCTGGGAACTGCTCCGCTTCGCCCTCTGGCACGGCCCGGCCCCCGAGGGCGAGCCCGGCGTCCGCTACCGGGTGCTGCACCTGTCCCACCCCGAACTCGACCGGCTGCCGGCCGGCCGCCACTGGTGAAAGGACCCACCGCCCCGATGTCCTCCGCGACCGCTCCCGCCGGCACCGCACTCACCCCGGCCCCGTTCGACCGCGCGGCCGGTCACGCCCTGCTCGCCGAACTCGCGGGTCCGGGCGCCGGTGCCACCCTCGGGGGCCTGGACGCCCTCGCCCCAGGCTTCCCCGACTGGATCGTCACCAGCCTCTTCGGCGGCACCTACCAGCGCCCCGGTCTGGCCCTGCGCGACCGCCAGCTCGCCAATCTGGCCGCCCTCACCGCGCTCGGCGGCGTCGAGCCACAGCTGGCCGACCACGTCCGCTACAGCCGGCGGATCGGGCTGACGGAGGCGGAGATCACCGAGGTCATGGTCCACCTCGCGCCGTACGTCGGCCTCCCCAAGGCACTGGCAGGCCTGCGTGTCGCCACCGCCACCTTCGCCGAGGACGACGCGAACGCCGCCGACACCGCGACCCACCCCGAGGCTGACACCGAGGAGGCCCAGGCATGAGCCGCACCGTCCGTACGGTCCTCGGAGACCTGGACCCCGCCGACCTCGGGGTCACCGACTCCCACGACCACCTCTTCATCCGCAGCCCGCTGCTCCCCGGCCAGGAGCTGGACGATCCGGCCGCCGCCGAGGACGTCCTGCGCGCCTACGCCGCCGCCGGTGGCCGTACCTTCGTCCAGTGGACCCCGCTCGGCCTGGGCCGGGGCGCGGACTCCCTCGCCGCGCTCTCCCGCGCGACCGGCGTCCACGTCGTCGCCGCCACCGGCGCGCACCAGGCGGTCCACTACCCGCCGGGCTTCTTCCCGGAATCCGGCGCCGAGCAGGCCGAGCGCCCCGGCGCGTACGCCGGCCTCGCGGAACGCTTCGTCGCCGAACTGACCACCGGTCTGCCCGGCGCGCCCGAGGGGGTCCGGGCCGGACTGATCAAGGTCGCGGGCGATCCGGGGCTCGCCGGCCGGCACACCCGGTGGACGATGGCCGCGGCGGCCGAGGCCCACCACGCCACCGGCGCCCCGATCGCCGTCCACCTCGAAGCCGACGGCGATCCGCGCTGGGTCCTGCACCGGCTGCACGATCGGCACGGCGTCCGGCCCGACCGGATCATCCTCGGCCACCTCACCCGGCTCCCCGACCGGGCGCTGCACGGGGCCCTGGCCGCCGAGGGAGTGCATCTCGCGCTGGACAGCCCCTCCCGGGCCGGCCATCCCGGCGACCACCAGGCCTTCGACGTGATCACCGACCTGGTCGAGGCGGGCCACGCCGGCCGGCTGCTGCTCGGCGCCGACACCACCACCCGGACCGCCCGAGCCGCCGGCGGCCCGGTCGGCCTGCTCACCGACCTCGTCCCGCGCCTCGCCCGCAGCTACGGCCCGGACCTGCCCGAGCTGCTCCTCGTCACCAACCCGGCCGCCGCCTTCGCCGCCGACTGGCGCAAGCCGTAGGGCCCCGCCGGCTCTGCCGGCCGGCCAGGGGAGCGGACCGGCAGCCGCCAGGCCAGGCGTCCTCTACGGTGCCGGACATGGTGACGTTGACGCTCAGAACCCTCACGACCGCCGACTGGCCGCTCTGGCGGGACCTCCGCCTCGCCGCCCTGACCGGTGCGCCGGACGCCTTCAAGGCCGGCCTGACCGACTGGCACGAGGGCGGCGAGGACCGCTGGCGCGATCGGCTCCGCCTGCCGGACGCCCTCCACGTCGCGGCCCTCCTGGACGACGATCCGGTGGGACTGGTCGGCGGACTGCCCGGATCGCCGGACGGCGTACGGGAGTTGCGCTCGCTCTGGGTCGCTCCGCGGGCACGTGGCCGGGGCGTCGCGGACCGTCTCGTCGAGGAGGTCGAGCGCTGGGCCCGGGCCACCGGCGGCACCACGCTCCGCCTCGCCGTGCTCCCCGGCAACCACCCGGCGCTCGCCCTCTACCGCCGCCACGGCTTCGCCCTGCTCGCGGAGCCCGGCGAGCTGCTCGCCGACGGGCTCACCCGCGAACTCCTCCTGGCGAAGCCCTTGCGGTGACCGCTGACCACTGACCACTGACCACGGACCACTGACCGCCGCTCCGCCCCGGCTCGGAACCGGGGCGGCGGTCGGTCGGTCCTGACCCCGCCGTCAAGCGGAACGGCGGGGCCGACCGGTGGGGCGACCGATGGGGTGCCCGGCGTCGACCCGCCGGTCGAGTGAGCTCACGTGTCGAGCGACCTCACATGTGGGTGCCGCCGTCGATGCGCAACTCGGTGCCGGTGACGAAGGCGCCGTCGTCGGAGGCGAGCATGGCGATCACGCCGGCCACCGTCTCCGGGCCGGCGAAGCCCCGGCCGAGGGCGGGGGAGAGCTTGGCCAGCAGGCTGAAGTCGGCGTCGGCGGGCAGGCCGGGGTTGTGGGTCATGCCGCTGTCGATGCTGCCCGGCGCGACGCAGACCGCGCGCAGGCCCTGCTTCGAGTACTCCGAGGCGATGGCGTGGGTGAAGGACTGGATGCCGCCCTTGGTCGCGGCGTACGCGGCCATGTAGGGGTGGGCGAAGCTCGCGGAGGTGGAGCTGAAGTTGACCACCACGCCCTTGCCGCCGGCGAGCAGCGCGGGGAGCGCCTCGCGGGTCATCAGGAAGGTGCCGGTCAGGTTGACCGCGAGGAGCTTGTTCCAGAACTCCAGGCTGGTCTCGTGGGTGTGCGAGGAGCGGAGGATGCCGGCCGCGTTGACCAGCACGTCCAGGCCGCCCAGACCGGCGATCGCCTCGGCCACGCCCGCGACGACGGCCGCCTCGTCCGAGATGTCCAGCACCTGGATGGTCAGGCGGTCCGCGGTGCCCTCGGTGGTGGCGCGGTCCAGGGTCCTCTTCAGGCCGTCCTCGTCGACGTCGACGGCGACGACCTTCCCGCCCTCGGCGAGGATCCGGTGCACGGTGGCCTGGCCGATGCCCGAGCCGCCGCCGGTGATCAGGACGTTCCGTCCGCTGAAGCGCTCCATGGTGGTACTCCGTTCGTTCGTGGTCTCTCGACCTCAGGAGGCACGTTACGCCCAAGTGGCACGTCGTGCCAACAAGTCCATTCGTGCCGATCCGTCGCGATGTGCCGCCTTGGCATTCGCGCGCGTAGGCTGGCCCCGTGACCGGACGCCCGACCCTGACCCAGCGCCGCCGTGACGCCACCCGGCTGGAGATCGCCCGTACCGCCGCCGCGCTCTTCGCCGAACGGGGCGCGGACGCGACCACCGCCGAGGAGATCGCCCTCGCCGCCGGCATCTCGCTGCGCACCTTCTACCGGTACTTCTCCGTCAAGGAGGACGCCGTCGCCCCGCTGCTCGCGTCGGGCGGACAGGAGTGGGTGGAGCTGTTCACGGCGAGCCCCGCGGACCTGCCGCTGCGCGAGGCGCTGGAGCGTGCGGCGGTCGCGTCGCTGACCCCGGCCGACGACGCGCGGGCCGAGATGATGCAGTGGACCCGTGGTCTGCTGCGCGACCCGAAGCTGAACGCCACCTGGCAGCGCGTCCACGCCGACTCAGAGGAACGGCTGCGGGCCGCCCTCGCCGAGCGCTGCCCGGACGGCACCGACCCGCTGGAGATCCGGCTGGCGGCCGCCGCCGCGACGGCGGCGATCCGGGTGGCGCTGGAGCAGTGGGCCTCCTCCGAGGCGCCGCTCGGCGGCCCGGGTTCCCCGCAGGACCTCGGCGCGCGCTGCATGCGCGAGCTCACGGCGGGGCTGCGGCTCTGGGGGCGGGTCGGCTGAGCCCGAACTGGACCCGGCGGGGGACTGCCGTCGACGGCCGACGGCTGACAGTCGACAGATTTCAGATGACAACTTTCGAAATCTGTTATCTGAAAGTTGTCACCCGTCCGCCCCGCTCCCCGTGACCTCCCAGGCGCGGTCAGCTTCCTCCCAGCTGGGGTTAGGGTTGGTCCTCGCGCCCCGGCGGGGGAACCGGGGTGACCTCCTCGGATGTCCCCAGCGGAGGGGACTGGAGTTCGAGGCGTGGGAGCAAGCAGGGCATGGGTCTGACGAGCCACAAGGTGCTGGCGCTGACCGCACTGATCGCGGTCGTAATGATGGTCGGCACGGTCTGGCTGTGGCCCAGACTCGCGAAGAAGAGCTGGAAGGCGGTGCTCGGCCGGATCGGCGCCCTGCTCGCCACCCAGCTCGCGGTGCTCGCCACGCTCGGCCTGGTCGCCAACAACTACTTCGCGTTCTATAGCAGTTGGGACGACCTGCTGGGCATCGGCGACACCGGCCCGGTGGTCATCCACAACAAGGCGGACGCCTCCGGCCGGCTGATGGTGGAGACGATGGGCCAGGCCGCGGTCAAGGGCGGCGGCGCGATGGGCCGCGAGCCCAGCCAGTCCGGCGAGATCCGCAAGGTCCGGATCGACGGTGCGGTCAGCCGGCTGTCCACCGAGGGCTACGTCTACCTGCCCCCGCAGTACTTCCAGCCGGAGTACGCCCAGAAGCAGTTCCCGGCCGTGATCGTCAGCACCGGATTCCCAGGAATCGCCGAGAATCTGATCACCCGCTTCAACTACCCGGGCGCCGCGCTCAAGCTGCTGCAGGAAGGGCGGATGCAGCCGACCGTCATGGTCCTGATGCGCCCCTCGCCCGCGCTGCCGCAGGACACCGAGTGCGAGGACATCCCGAACGGCCCGCAGTCCGACACCTACTTCACCAAGGACGTGCCCTCGGCGATCCAGGCCAGCTACCGGGTCTCCTCGGACCCGCAGGCCTGGGCCTTCATGGGCAACTCGACCGGTGGCTACTGCGCGCTCAAGCTGGCCATGCGTCACCCGGACGTCTTCCCGACCGCCGTCGCCCTCTCCGCCTACTATGACGCGGCCGACGACCCGACCACGGGTGACCTCTTCGGCGGCAGCAAGCAGCGCCGCGACGAGGCCAACCTGATGTGGCGGCTGAAGAACCTGCCGCAGCCGAAGGTGTCCGTGCTGCTGGCCGGCACCAAGAAGGGCGACGGCAACTACCGGCACGAGACCGAGGCCTTCGTCGACGCGGTGCAGAGCCCGATGAAGGTCTCCTACAGCATGCTGGAGAACGGCGGACACAACTTCGAGACCTGGAGCGCCCTGCTGCCCTCCTCGCTGGAGTGGCTGTCCCAGCACCTCAAGGTGCCGAACCAGACCGTCTGAACCGACCGACCGAGCCCGACCGGCCGAACGACTGAACCACCTGAACCCCCGGAGCCGCGGCTCCGGGGGTTCGATCGTTCAGGTGGTTCAGGTCGTCCGGGAGCCGTCCGGCTCCCACCCCGTGGTCCCGCCGCTCAGGCCAGCCGCTCCAGCGTCCCGGTGTGCAGCTCGCCGACCCGGCCGCCCTCGCCCTCAAAGGTCCAGAAGGCCCGCACGGTCAGCTTGCCGAGGTCCATCACGTGGCTGACGGTGATCCCGCTCTGTTCGGTCCAGCTGATGAAGTAGATCTCCGGCGCGACCTCGGCGACGTGCAGCCGGACGTCCTCCCACTGGCCCGCGGACTCGCCGAGGCCCTCCCAGCGCAGCCGCGTGCCGTCGGCCGAGTAGGTGTTGCGGAAGGCCGCGCCGTTGTCGGCCTGGAAGAGGTAGGTGCGGCCGGCGAAGGCGGGCAGGGGCGCGGTCATGGTGGGGCGGGTCCTCGTCTCTGTCAGGTCGTGGCGAGCATCGGGTCGGGCTCGCCGCTCTTGTGCACGGCGGATGATGTCCGACCTCCAATTTATCCGACCGGGTGCACTCGGTCAGGCACTCGCCACGGTACGGTCCGCCATCACGCGGCCGCCCGGGTGTGAGACCGGCACATGGTCAGGGCCGCGCGCCGGTCCGACCGGCCGGTCGGCCGAGCACTCCGACCACGTCAACCCGGGCAACGCCAGGCGCCACACCGACGCGAGCGCCGCCGACTACGTCCGCGCCTACCGGTGGGACCGGGCCGCCAGCCGGCCCGGTCCCACCGGCTGGACCGGGTGGCTCAGGCACCGGCGGCGGTCTCGACCACCGTGATGTCGAACGGCTGCCGGTTGTTCTCCTCGTTCCGGTCGTCCGCGCTGCGCACCGTGACCGAGCCGCCGCTCAGCCTGCCCACCGGCAGCTCCGGGTCGAGCCGGACCGGGATGAGGGCGGTCGCGCTGCGCCCCTCCCGCAGCCCGGCGCCGAACACGCACCGCACGATGCGGCCGTGGCCCGTCACCCGGCAGTCGGACGGGAAGTACGGGCCCTCCGGGCTGACGCCCTCCGGCAGGGTGATCACGACCGTGAACGGGGAGGCAGTGGTGTCCGGGCCCCGGTTGTCGACGAAGGCGCGGACGGTGGTGGTGCCGCCGGGCGTGGCCGGATCCGGGTCCATCCGGAGCACCTCCAGGTCGGAGTCGGACGGTCGCGCGGCGGCCGGCGCGGGCAGCGTGGAGGCCCCGTACGCCCCCGAACCGGCCGCGGACCCGGACCCCGAGCCGGTCCCGGACCCCGAGCCGGTCCCGGACCCGGACCCGGCTCCGGGCTTGGCCGGAGCCGGCAGGGTGGAGGCAGTGGCCGTCGCCGGTGCGGGCAGGGTGGACACCTCGGGGGCGCCCGTCGCGACGACCTCCACCGCGGGCCGGGGCTCGGGCCGCAGCAGGGCCCAGGAGGGGTCGGTGGTCAGCACCGTCACCGCGCACCCCGCCGCCACGGCCGCGATCAGCCCGGCCCCGCCGAACCCCCCGCCTCTCGCGGTACGCCGACCGCCGCCGCCCCGTACCCGACCGCCTTGAACGCCGCCCCGCACGTCCCGGTACTGCTGCTCCATCCCCGTTCACCCTGCCCTCGCGTCCCGGCCGCCCGCCCCGTTGCGGGCCGCGTCGGCACCAGGGTGGCGGAGCCGCCGCCGGAGCCTGGTGGCAACCCGCCCGTCGTCCGCTCGAACGGATGACGCGACTTGCCGCGCCGACCGGGTCGACCGGCAACGGTGGTTGACGCTAAGTCAGGGCGCGAAGGCCTCAGGGCGCGAGGACCTGCCCCAGCCGGGTCGCGATCTGCTGCATCACCGGCACCAGTGAGGCGGCCCCGGCCTGCTCCTCGAGGGCCCGGATGCGGGCCTCCGGTCCGGAGACCGAGAGCGCGGTGGGTGTCGGTGCGCCCGGGACGGCGAGTGCGATGCAGCGGACGCCGATCTCCTGCTCCTGGTCGTCGACCACGTATCCGCGCTCGCGCGCCTCGGTGAGCTGGCGCATCAGCTCCTGCGGGTCGGTGACCGTGTACTCGGTGTGCGCGGGCAGCGGGTTGGGGCCGAGGACGGCGCGGGCCTCGCCCTCGGGCAGCTGGGCGAGCAGTGCCTTGCCGACGCCGGTGCAGTGCGGTTGCACCCGTCGGCCGACCTCGGTGAACATCCGCATCGAGCGGCGGGACTGCACCTGTCCGACGTACACCACCTCGCCGCCCTCCAGCACCGCCAGGTTGGCGGTCTCGCCGGTGGCTTCCATGAGCTCGGCCAGGTACGGGCGGGCCCAGCTGCCGAGCAGTCGGCCGGCCGTCTCGCCCAGGCGGATCAGCCGGGGGCCGAGGGTGTAGCGGCGCGCGGTGTCCTGGCGGACATAGCCCTGCTGGACGAGGGTACGAACCAGTCGGTGGATGGTCGGCATCGGGAGGCCGGACGTGGTGGAGAGCTCGCTGAGCGTGGCCACGCCCCCGGAGTCGGCCAGCGCCTCCAGGAGTTGGAAGGCGCGCTCGACGGACTGCACGCCGCCGCCCGGGCGGTCGGTGCCGGTCGTCGGAGCTGGGTCGGGGGTCGCAACCACCTGCGTTCCCTTCACTGTCGGGGCGGAGTAGAGTCCCGGCGACCTCTTCAACAAATCGTTGAAATTCTGTATCGCGGAAACTAGTCTCCACTTTACAGAATCGAACTCGCCGACAGGCGGGTTCCGATCGAGGAAGTTCCCCGGGGAGGTTCCTACCGGAGCTCCCTTCGCCAGGCCCAACCGTCTTAGGAGTGTCCTGCTCATGGCTGCAGATCAGGGGCCCGTCGGCGCCTCCCCCGCCGCTCCGGTCGTCACTGTCGCCGGTCCGCACGTCCACCGGGCGGAGGAGGTGCTCACTCCGGAGGCGCTGGCCTTCGTCGCCGGGCTCCATCGCGCCTTCGAGGGGCGCCGACAGGACCTGCTGGCCAGGCGGAAGGCCCGCCGCGCCGAGATCGCCGCCGCCGGAACGCTGGACTTCCTCCCCGAGACCGCCGGGGTCCGGGCCGCGGACTGGAAGGTCGCCGAGGCGCCCCGCGCCCTCCAGGACCGCCGGGTCGAGATCACCGGCCCGACCGACCGCAAGATGGTCGTCAACGCGCTCAACTCCGGGGCGCGGATCTGGCTCGCCGACTTCGAGGACGCCACCTCCCCGACCTGGGAGAACGTGGTCGGCGGCCAGGTCAACCTGACCGACGCCTTCGAAGGCCGGATCGACTTCACCACCACGGCCGGCAAGGCCTACACCCTCAAGCCCGCCGCCGAGCTCGCCACCGTCGTCGTCCGCCCGCGCGGCTGGCACCTGGACGAGAACCACCTGCTGGTCGACGGCACCCCGGTGGCCGGCGCGCTCGTCGACTTCGGCCTCTACTTCTTCCACAACGCCGCCCGGCTGCTGGCCAAGGGCCCCGAGGACCCGAACCCCGGCCCGTACTTCTACCTGCCGAAGACCGAGAGCCACCTCGAAGCCCGGCTGTGGAACGACGTGTTCACCCACGCCCAGGCCGAACTCGGCATCCCGTACGGCACGATCCGGGCGACCGTGCTGATCGAGACCATCACCGCGGCCTTCGAGATGGACGAGATCCTCTACGAGCTGCGCGACCACGCGGCCGGCCTCAACGCCGGGCGCTGGGACTACCTGTTCTCGATCGTCAAGAACTTCCGCGACGCCGGGGAGCACTACATCCTGCCGGACCGCAACAGCGTCACCATGGCCTCGCCGTTCATGGCCGCCTACACCCGGCTGCTGGTGCGGACCTGCCACCGGCGCGGTGCCCACGCGATCGGCGGCATGGCCGCGTTCATCCCGAGCCGCCGCGACCCGGAGGTCAACGCGGCCGCGCTGGAGAAGGTCAAGGCGGACAAGGACCGGGAGGCCGGCAACGGCTTCGACGGCTCCTGGGTCGCCCATCCCGACCTGGTGCCGGTCGCCCGGGCCTCCTTCGACGCGGTGCTCGGCGAGCGGCCCCACCAGAAGGACGACCCCGGCCCGGCCGAGCCGGTCACCGCCGCCCAGCTGCTCGACATCGCGGGCGCCGGTGGCAGCTGCACCCGCGTGGGACTGCACAACGCCGTCCAGGTCGGCATCCGCTACATCGAGGCCTGGCTGCGCGGCCTCGGGGCCGTCGCCATCTTCAACATGATGGAGGACGCCGCCACCGCCGAGATCTCCCGCTCGCAGATCTGGCAGTGGATCCACAACGGGGTCGTGCTGTCCGACACCGGCGAGAAGGCCACCGCCGACCTGGTCCGCGCCCTGGTCGCCGCGGAGCTGGCCGCACTCCGCGCCGAGCTGGGCGAGGAGGCCTACGACGCCGGCCGCTGGCGGGAAGCCGCCCGGCTCTTCGAACAGGTCGCCCTGGCCGAGGAGTTCGTGGACTTCCTGACCCTCCCCGCGCTGCCCCTGTTGGGCTGATCCCGAGCCACCCGCCGTCCGCCACCGCCGCCTCCGCCAGGGCCTGGCACTCCGGCGGTCCACCGCGGCGTCCGTACGGCGTCCGTACGGCGACCGTACGGCGACGAATCCGCCCGTCCTCTCGTCGCCGTACGGAACCGTCTTTTCCACGTAAGGAGTTCACTCATGGCGCGCATGTTCTTCAACGGCCAGGCGATGGTCGGCGGCCCCTTCCACGCCAAGGTCGCCGACTCGCTGATCGGGCCGGCCCGGACCGCCCCCGGCTACCGCTTCTTCTCCATCGACCACAGCGGCGGGACGGACGTCTGCCCGGGTCTGCTGGCCGACCCGGAGGCGGACACCGCGATCGAGGGCGAGCTCTACGACATCCCCCTGGAGCGGCTGCGCGACGTCATCCTGCCGGGCGAGCCGCGCGAACTGGAGCTGGGCGTGATCGAGTTGGAGGACGGCTCGGCCTGCCTGTCGATGCTGCTGGCCCGCGGCGAGGTCGAGCGCGGTGTGCACCGCGAGATCACCCACCACGGCGGGTGGCGCGCCTACCTCGCGACGATCGGGCGCGAGGCCTGACAGGCAGCGGCGAATCGCGAACCGCGAACAGATTTCAGACAACGGATTTCAGCGAACAGATGACAACTTTCATCATCTGTTCGTTGAAGTCCGTCCGTTCCCCGCCCCCGTTCCCCGCTCCCCGCCCCCAAGGCACGCCGCGGCCCCGGACCCTCGCCGTGGATCCGGG
The DNA here is from genome assembly GCF_042721415.1 of Kitasatospora sp. NPDC058444. NCBI lineage: Bacteria > Bacillati > Actinomycetota > Actinomycetes > Kitasatosporales > Streptomycetaceae > Kitasatospora > Kitasatospora sp. NPDC058444. The sequence goes on from NZ_JBHXLL010000004.1 coordinate 148,888, forward strand.
GCCGTGGTCCGCACACCCGCCGGGGTGTACGGAGTCCGGGAGCGCACCGTCCCTGGGCGCTCCCGGAGTCCTGGGTGGGCGTCAGACCGGACGGGCCGCCAGCTGGCGGGCGGCGCGGGCGCAGTCGCGCGCGATCCGGTCCTCGTCGACGGTGGTCAGGAGCCCCTTCTCGACCACCGCGTTGCCGTTGACGAACAGCACCGACAGCGGCGGCAGCGCCCCGAAGGTGAGTGCGGCGACCGGGTCGGCGATGGACGAGTGCATGATCCCGTCGATCTTCCACAGCGCCAGGTCGGCGAGCTTGCCGGCCTCGATCGAGCCGATCTCGTCCTGCCGGCCGAGCACCCGGGCGCCGCCCATGGTGCCCAGGCGCAGCGCCTGCCGCCCGGTCAGCGCGGTGGGGGAGCCGTGCAGCCGGTTGATCAGCAGCGCGTTGCGCAGCTCCGTACCCAGCTCGCCGGACTCGTTGGAGGCGGTGCCGTCGACGCCGAGCCCGACCGGGACGCCGGCCCGGAGCATGTCGGGCACCCGGGCGATCCCGGCCGCCAGGCGGGCGTTGGAGGAGGGGCAGTGGGCGACGCCGGTGCCGGTCTCGGCGAACTTGGCGATGTCGGAGTCGTTCATGTGCACGCAGTGCGCCATCCAGACGTCCTCGCCGAGCCAGCCCACCGACTCGAAGTAGTCGGTCGGCCCCATGCCGAACAGCTCCTTGCAGAACTGTTCCTCCTCGGCCGTCTCCGAGCCGTGGGTGTGCAGCCGGACGCCCTTGCGGCGGGCGAGTTCGGCGGACCGGCGGAGCAGGTCGGTGGAGACGGAGAAGGGCGAGCAGGGTGCCAGGGCGATGTGCAGCATCGAGCCGAAGGAGGAGTCGTGGTACCGGTCCACGGCGGCCTCGGAAGCGCTCAGGATGTCGTCCGGCTCCTCGACCGCGTGGTCCGGCGGCAGTCCGCCGTCCTTCCGGGAGCGGTCCATCGAGCCGCGCAGCGCGGTGAAGCGCAGCCCGAGTTCCCGGACGGCCTCGATGGAGGCGCCGAGGACGTCGCCGCCGTCCTTCGGGAAGACGTAGTGGTGGTCGGCGGCGGTGGTGCAGCCGGACTTGAGCAGTGCGGCGGCGGAGCCCTGGGCGGCGGCGTGCACGAGCTTCTCGTCGATCCGCGCCCAGGTCGGGTAGAGCGCGACCAGCCAGTCGAACAGGATGTGGTCCTGGGCCAGGCCGCGGGTGATCCACTGGTAGAAGTGGTGGTGGGTGTTGACCAGGCCGGGGGTGACCAGGTGGCCCTCGCCGTTGATCCGGCGCACCACGTTCTCCAGCCACGCGGGGGCGGGGCCGTCGCCCACCGCCTCGATGGTGTTGCCGAGGACGACCACGTGGCCGCGGGCGTACTCGGTGTCGTTCGCGTCCACGGTGGCGATCGCGACGTTCTCGATCACGATCCGCTGGTCGGCGGGCGGGGGCTGGACTGCCATGGCGTGACTCCTAGGGAGAGGGGGTGGGGCGCGCACCGCATGGCGCACGCCCCGTCCCGCGCTGGTCAGGACGGTTTCGCGGTCGGAGCCGTCGGGGCTGTCGGGGCCGTTGGGGCCGTTGGGGCCGTCGGAGCCGTCGGCACCGTCGTGCCTGAGGCTTGGCCGGGCCCGGACCGGCGGGCGGCCCCGACGTGGTGGAAGAGCAGGTTGAGCAGGACGGCCATCACGCAGCCGGCCGAGATCCCCGAGTGCAGCAGGGTCCGGACGGCCTCCGGGAAGGAGTCGTAGAAGGTCGGTACGGCGATCGGGACGATGCCGACGCCGAGCGAGACCGACACCAGGATGGTGTGCGAGCCGGACTCCATGCCGGCCTCCGCGAGGGTGCGGACGCCGCTGGCCGCGACCGTGCCGAAGAGCACGATCCCGGCGCCGCCGAGGACGGGCTGCGGAACCAGGGAGACGAGCGAGCCCAGCACGGGGAACAGCCCCAGCAGGACCAGCATGCCTCCGCCGGCCGCGACCACGAACCGGCTGCGGATCCTCGTCAGCGCCACCAGCCCGATGTTCTGGGCGAAGGCACTGGCGGCGAAGCCGTTGAAGACCGGACTGAGCGCGGTGGCCAGGCCGTCGGCCCGCAGGCCGGCGGCGAGGGTGGGTTCGTCCGCCTCGCGATCGACGATCTTGCCGAGGGCGAGCATGTCGGCGGTGGACTCGGTCATCGAGACCACCATGACGATGCACATCGAGACGATCGCGGCGGCGTCGAACACGGGCGCGCCGAAGTGGAACGGGGAGGGGAGCGCGAAGACCTTCGCGTCCTGGACCGCGCCGAAGTCGGCCAGCCCCAGCGGGAAGGCGATCAGGGTGCCGAGCGCCAGACCGACGAGCAGGGACAGCTGCTGCCAGAAGCCGCGCAGCAGCCGGTTGCAGAGCACCACCGCGACGAGGGTGATCGCGGCGAGGCCGACGGCCCGCATGGAGCCGTACCCGGGGGCGCCCGGCGAGCCGCCGCGCGCCCAGTTGACCGCCACCGGAAGCAGGGACACCCCGATGAGGGTGATCACGGTGCCCTGGACGACCGGGGGGAAGAACCGGATGAGCTTGCAGAAGTACGGCGCCGCGAGGAAGCACAGCAGCCCCGCGACGATCACCGCGCCGAAGATCACCGGAAGGGCGTCCTTCGGGCCCCCCGTCTTCTCGATGGAGCCCTTGGCGATGGCGATCATGGGCGCGACCCCCGCGAAGGAGACGCCGTTCACGAACGGCAGTCGCGCGCCGATCCTCCAGATGCCGAGCGTCTGGAGGAGGGTGGCCAGTCCGGCGGTGAACAGGCTGGCCGAGATGAGCAGGGCGAGTTCGGCGGGCGAGAGCCCGACGCCGGCGCCGACGATGAGCGGGGGTGCGACGACTCCCGCGTACATCGCGGCGACGTGCTGGAGTCCGGTGGAGAACAGCTTCACCGGGGGCAGCAACTCGTCCACGGGGTGGGTCCCGGGCCGGGGCGGCTTGCCGGGGAGGCGGACCGACGCGCCGTCCGGGTCGTGCGTTCTCGCCGGGGTGGATCCGCCGTCTGTACTGCTGGTGCTGCTGGGTGCCATGTCGAGCCCCTCTTGTGCCCGTGGCTCCCGGCGCGCCCGTGGCGCTGGAGTGCGGCTGGTGCCGATGTGACCGAGGACGGGACGGCGGTGCAAGGATCCCTCGGCCGGCCCCTCCAGTGCCCCGGACCGGCCGCCGCGAGGCAGACACGAACTCCGGTGGGTGGGGGTGGGGGTGGAGAAACCGCTGGCGCGGGTGGAGCGGGTCACGTGGGTGGAACCAGTGGAGCGGGTGGCGCGGGCAGCGCGGGTGGAGCGGCCCGCCCGGACCCGACCGGCCCGTGGGGACCGGAGGGTGCGGCGATTCCGGACGGCGTCCACCTGGTGGGGGAGGTCAGGCGACCGGGATGACCGGAACGACGCCCTCGCGGTGCACGGTGCCCTCGATCAGGCCGTACATGCGGTCCGCGGCGAAGTAGACCTCGTTCTCGTTCTTGAGGCCGAATGGTTCCAGGTCGACCAGGAAGTGGTGCTTGTTCGGCAGTTCGAGGCGGACCTCGTCCACCTCGGCGCGGTTGTCGAGGACCCGGGTGCCCATCGCGTGCAGGGTCTGCTGCAACGAGTAGGAGTAGGTCTCGGCGAACGCCTCGAGCAGGTGCCGCTTCACCTGGGTGTAGGAGCGGTTCCAGTTGGGCTGGGCCTCGCCGTCCCGCCCGCTGTAGCCGAACTTCCAGCGGGCGGTGACCTGGGTGGCGAGGATGCGGTCGTACGCCTCCTGGAGGGTGGTGTAGCCGTCCTTGATGTAGCCCCAGAACTCCGAGTTGGTGGAGTTCATGACGACGAGGTCCTTCAGGCCGGAGACGACCTGGACGGACTCCCCGTCGTAGACGATCTCGCTGGTGCGGATCTCCTGGCCGCTGCGGACGAAGGAGTGGCCCACCTCCTCCGAGCCGATGAAGCGGGCCGAGCTGTCCGGTGTCCTGATCCGGTCCCAGGCGTACTCCTCGATCCGGATCCGGGCGCTGTGCACGACACCGCGCTCGGTGTCGTCGACGAAGTGGCGTGCCAGGAGGACGCCGAACGCCTCGGCCGACTCGATGCCGTACTTCTTGGCGAAGGCGTAGACGGTGTTCTTGGTGGTGTCGGTGGGGAGGCAGTTGGCGTTCGACCCGGTGAGGTGGACGTCCTCGAACTCGCCGCGGAGCGAGACCGAGACGTTCAGGTCCTTGATCTCGTGCCGGGTGGAGTCCCGGTGGATCCGGACGATGCGGTTCTCCGCCTTGCCGTACTGGTTCTGGCCGAGCACGTGGGCCATGACGCGGCTCCTAAGCTTCTCAAGGTCGGTCCACTAGCTTCCGCGGTAGACCGAGTATCCGAACGGGTTGAGCAGCAACGGCACGTGGTAGTGGTGCTGTTCGGGCGCGACCGTGAAGACGATCGAGACCTCGGGGAAGAACGGCGGCTCGGCGGACTCGAGCGCGTGGTACGCGCCGGTGTCGAAGAGCAGTCGGACGACCGAGCCCGCCTCCACGGCCGGCAGGTCCTTGACCCGGCCGTCGGAGTCCGTGGCGGAGGTGCCGAGCACCTGCCAGCCACCCTCGGTGTGCAGTGCGAGCTCGACCGGGACGCCCTCGGCCGGCCGGCCGAGGCTGGTGTCGAGCACATGGGTGGAGATGCCAGTCATGGGTGAAGTGACCTTACTGATGGCAGAAATGATGGTGCGTCAGTTGCTTGATGGGAGTTCTGGCGGGGCGGCGCGGACAAGATGTGACGAGGCGTCAGGGCGTGTCGAGCAGGCGCTTGAGTCGGATGTCGTTGATCTTGCGCAGCTCCTCGCGGACGATCTCCGCCTCGGTGGCGGCGTCGTTGGGGTGGCGCTCGCGCAGGGCGGCGAGCATGCCGACCGCGGTGCGGCCGGTGGCGCAGATCAGGAACACATGGCCGAACTTGGCCTCGTAGGCGGCGTTGGCCTCGTGCAGTTCGTCGAGGACCGCCCGGTCCACGCCGTGGATTCCGGCCTGTTCGCGCTCGGAGGTGGCGTCGCCCGCTATGGGCTTGCCGATCCGGGCGTGTCCGGCCATCGCGTCGCGCAGGTCCTCGGTCGTCAGTGACGCCATGGCCGCCGCGTTGGCGGCGAGCAGGGCCTCACGGCCGGACCAGGGCTTCGCCGCGGCGACCGCGGCGGCCCAACGGGGGCTGGAGCACACTTCCAGCAGGATCTCTTCCAGCTCCGCGGCGTCGGTCGCGGCGAGGGCGCCAAGGGTGTGGGGGTGGTTGGTCACGAGTGGACCTCCTGAAGAGTGGTGCCACCCGGAAAAGCTAGATCGGCCCCACCCGGCCGTCAACACTTTGTTGAACGGTTGGTGGTTACGTTTTGAACCGGGCCCCGATGCCGGGCCCTTTCGTGTGCGATTCGCCAAGTGTGCCCCGCCGCAGGCCGATCCACTCCTGCCGTGCCGGCGGGGTCACCCGTTCGGAAGCCCCCGGGGCGGGGGTCCGCACGCGCCCCGGAGGGCGCCGAACCTGGGCGTCAGGACGACTTCGTGCCGTCCTGGCGGTTCAGGTAGTTGTACACAGTGAAGCGGCTGACGCCCAGGGCGGAGGCGACGGTCTCCACGCCGTGGCGGACGGTGAAGGCGCCGCGCTCCTCCAGCAGGGCGACGACCCGCTGCTTCTCCAGCCGGTCGAGCTCGGCCAGGGGGCGGCCGTCGAACTGGCGGGTCATCTCGGTGAGCATCCGGTCCAGTGCGCTGCTCAGGTGCGGCAGTCGGACGGCCAGGGCCGGGGTGCCCTCCCACTCCAGGACCACGTCGTCGGGCTTCGCCTCGTCCAGTGGGACGGGCGTCGCGCCGACCGCGGCCAGCAGCGGCTTCACCGCCGCGGCGAGCGGGTGTTCCACGTTCTCGGTCACGGCGTACCGTCCTCCTCGCCCAGCACGCTGACCTGGACCGAGATCCGGGTCGCCCCGGCGTCCAGGGTCTCCCTGAGCAGCTTGGTCACCGCGGCGAGGACCTGGTCGGCCCCGCCCTCGGCACCGGTGCCGAAGGGGCCGACCGACACGTTCAGGCCGGCCTCGTCGACGACCTTGCGGGCCGCCGCGGCGTGCTCCGGGAACGTGTCCAGTTCGAACGGTTCTGTCGTGAACTCCACCATCAATCGCACGAGGTCACTGTAGCGAGCGGGGGTCCGGGCGGGCAGGGGCCGGGTGATCGAACAAGTCCGGCCCCGGGGTGGGATGCCCGCGAGACGCCTTCAACAAAATGTTGCGACTCCCTTGACACTCGCTCGGCGGGACGGAGATGCTTCCACCACACAGAATCCCTCTTCCGGATCGTGGAAGTTGCGGATGAAGGAAGAGAGATGAGAGGTGAGCGACGTGACGGCGGCCGCCCAGCACGGCTTCACGGTCAACCTGTCGATCCTGTTCGGTGAACTGCCGCTCCTGGAACGCCCCGCCGCGGCCGCCGCGGCCGGCTTCACGGCCGCCGAACTGTGGTGGCCCTTCGGGGCGGAACACGACCCCTCGCGGGCCGAACTGGACGCGCTGCGCAAGGCGTTCACCGACGCCGGCGTACGGCTCACCGGCCTCAACCTCCTGGACGACCTGAGCAGCGGCGCCCGCGGAACCGTCTCGGTGCCCTCCGAGCGGGACCGCTTCCGCGCCAACGTCCCGGTCGCCGCGGAGCTCGCCGCCTCGCTCGGCGCCACCGCGCTCAACGCGCTGTACGGCAACCGGGTCGAGGGCGTCGACCCGGCCGAGCAGGACGCGCTCGCACTGGAGCACCTGGCGCTCGCCGCCCGGGCCGCGCACGGGATCGGCGCGACCCTGCTGATCGAGGCCCTGAACAAGGCCGAGTCGCCGGACTACCCGCTGGTCTCGGCCGCCGCCGCGGTCGAGGTGGTCGACAGGGTCAACGCCGCCACCGGCCTGGGTAACGCCAGGTTCCTCTGCGACCTGTACCACCTGGCCAGGAACGGCGAGGATCCGGCGGCGGTCATCGACGCCCACGCCGACCGCATCGGCCACGTGCAGATCGCCGACAACCCGGGCCGCAACGAGCCCGGCACCGGCGAACTGGACTTCGAGGACCTGTTCGCCAGGCTCACGGCCGCGGGCTACACCGGCTCGATCGGCCTGGAGTACCGCCCCTCCACCGGCGTCAGCGCGGACAGCTTCGGGTGGCTGCCGCGCGAGCTGCGCGCCGCCCGGTGACAGAGCGCTCGGTGACGGAGCCGCCCGGTGGCGGAGCCGCTCGCCGGAACCGCTGAGCGCCGCCGGCCCGGGCGCCACTGAGCTCGGCACCGCCGGCCTGTGCGCCGCCGAGCTGCGCCGCCGACCCACCCGACCTCCCGCCCGCACACGTAAGGAACACGACGCGATGAGCCGCAAGATCGCCTTCATCGGCCTCGGCATCATGGGCAGCCCGATGGCCGCCAACCTGGTCAAGGCCGGCCACCACGTCACCGGCTTCAACCTCACCCAGCCGCCGATCGACGCCCTGGTCGCGGTCGGCGGCCACGGTGCCACCAGCATCGCGGACGCGGTGAAGGACGCCGAGGTGGTCATCACCATGGTCCCGGCCGACCCGCAGGTCGAGCAGGTCGTCCTGGGCGAGGGCGGGGTGCTGGAGAGCGCCGCGCCCGGCACCCTGGTGATCGACATGTCCTCGATCACCCCGCAGACCTCGGTCAAGGTCGAGGCCGCCGCCAAGGAGAAGGGCGTCCGCACCCTGGACGCCCCGGTCTCCGGCGGCGAGGCCGGTGCCGTCGAGGCCGTCCTGTCGATCATGGTCGGCGGCGCCGCCGAGGACTTCGCCGAGGCCGAGCCGCTGTTCGACGCGCTGGGCACCACGGTCGTCCACGTCGGCCCGTCCGGCGCCGGCCAGACCGTCAAGGCCGCCAACCAGCTGATCGTCGCGGTCAACATCCAGGTGCTCGCCGAGGCCGTCGTGTTCCTGGAGAACGCCGGCGTCGACCTCGCGGCCGCGCTGGACGTGCTCGGCGGGGGCCTGGCCGGCTCCACGGTGCTCGACCGCAAGAAGGCGAACATGCTGAACCGCGAGTTCGCCCCCGGCTTCCGGATCGACCTGCACCACAAGGACATGGGCATCGTCACCGACGCCGCCCGCGCCGTGGGCGCCGCGCTGCCGGTCGGCGCCGTGGTGGCCCAGCTGGTCGCCTCCGCCCGGGCCAACGGCGACGGTTCGCTCGACCACTCGGCGCTCCTGCGTGGCGTCGAGCGGCTCTCCGGGCGCGAGGTCGCGTAACACCCCCGGGGGCTCCCTCGCGGAGCCCCCGGCCCAAGCTCCTCCTGGCGGCGTGTACCCATTCCGGTCGTGCCCGCGCCGCCAGGAGGCCTGGTCCGACCGGCGTGCGGGCCGGGGCTCATCCGCCCGCGCGTCGGTCGATCCAAGCCGGTGACGCGTACGTCCCCCAGCGGGCACTTCGGTCGTGCCCGGTACGCGTCGCCCGGCCCCCTCCCCGCCGAGGGGAGCCTCCCGTGCGTCGGAAGCGGGACGGGGGGAGCGGCGGGGAGGGGGCGCACCCCTCCGGGCCACCTCGGTCGGAGCCGGCCACGGCCCACCCCGGCCGCTCCGCCCCGGCCGCTCTGCCCCGGGGGCCAGTGCCCCGGCCGCTCCGGCCCGGGCGACGGCCCGAGGCGCTGGCTCCCAGGGGCGCCCGGGCCCATGCTGGACGCACATCGCAGAACCACCGCCAGACCCGTACGGAAACGAGGACCGCGCCATGCCCCCCATCCCCCACCAGGGCCATGTGGTCGTCGCCCCCGACAAGTTCAAGGGCAGCCTGGAGGGCTCCGAGGTGGCGGCCCGGATCGCCGCCGGCATCCGGCGCGCCGCGCCCGGTACCGAGGTGCGCGAACTGCCCGTCGCCGACGGCGGGGAAGGCACCCTGGCCGCCGCGCTCGCGGCCGGCTTCAGCCGGGTGCCGGCCAAGGTGACCGGTCCGACGGGCCTGCCGGTGGACGCCGGGCTGGCCGTCCGGGACGACACCGCCGTGGTCGAGCTGGCGCAGGCCTCCGGTCTGGCACGGCTGCCCGGCGGCCGTGCCGCACCGCTGGTGGCCGGGTCCTACGGGGTCGGCCAGCTGATCGCCAAGGCGGTCTCGCTCGGCGTCGAGCGGATCGTGCTGGGCCTGGGCGGCAGCGCCGGTACGGACGGCGGCGCCGGCATGGTGCAGGCGCTCGGGGTACGGCTGCGCGATGCCGCCGGCGCCGAACTCCCGCCCGGCGGCGCCGCGTTGCGCAGGCTCGCGGAGATCGACCTCGGCCCGCTGGCCGGGGCGCTGGGCGGGGTCGAGGTCGTGGTGGCCTGCGACGTGGACAACCCGCTGCTCGGCCCGCGTGGCGCCGCGGCCGTCTACGGACCGCAGAAGGGCGCGGACGGCGAGGACCTGGTGGTGCTGGAGGAGGGGCTGACGCGGTTCGCCGACCTGGTCGCCGAGGCCACCGGGCGGGACGTCCGGGAGGCACCGGGCGCCGGCGCCGCGGGCGGGGTGGGCTTCGCCGCCCTGGCCCTGCTCGGCGCCACCATGCGACCCGGCATCGAGCTGCTGCTCGACCTGCTGGGCTTCGACGGGGCCGTGCGAGGGGCACGCCTCGTCGTGACCGGCGAGGGCTGCCTGGACGCGCAGACGCTCCACGGCAAGGCCCCCGCCGGGGTCGCCGCGGCGGCTGCCCGGGCGGGGGTCCGGGTGGCCGCCGTGGCGGGCCGGCTGGAGCTTTCCGAGCCCGAGTGGCGGGCCGCCGGCTTCACCGCCGCGATGGCCCTGACCGATCTGGCCGAGCGGCCGGGGGAGAGCATGACCCGGGCCGGCGAGCTGGCCGAACTCGCGGGGGAGAAGCTGGCCGGCGAGCTGCTGTCGGGCTGAGCCGTCGGGCTGGACGGTCGAGCTGAACTGAAGAGCTGAACTGTCGGGCCGAGTCCTCGTACGTTCCTCCATTGACGTTTTGTTGAAGGCAGGCCTAGGCTCCCGGCAATCCTTCACCTCCACCCGTGTCCCCGCGCCTCGACTCCCAGGTTTCGGAGGTCCCCCATGCCTTTCGGCCAGCCCACGGTGATCCGTTCCGGCCGGGCGGTCCTGCCCGACGGTGAGCGCCCCGCGGACGTGCTGATCCAGGACGGGACGATCGCCCGGACGGCCCCGCACGGCTCGCTCGCGGCCGCCGAGGGCGAGCTCGTCGACCTCGGCGACACCGCCCTGCTGCCCGGCCTGGTCGACACCCACGTGCACGTCAACGAGCCCGGCCGCACCGAGTGGGAGGGCTTCGCCGCCGCCACCCGGGCCGCCGCGGCCGGCGGCGTCACCACGATCATCGACATGCCGCTCAACTCGATCCCGCCCACCACCACGGTGGCGGGGCTGGCACTCAAGCGGAAGACCGCCGAGGGACAGGCCTGGGTCGACCTCGGCTTCTGGGGCGGCGCCGTCCCCGGCAACCTCGCCGACCTCGAACCGCTGTACCGGGAGGGCGTGTTCGGCTTCAAGAGCTTCCTCGCCCCCTCCGGGGTGGACGAGTTCCCGCACGTCGAGGCCGAGGACCTGGCGGCCGCGCTGGCCGAGCAGGCCCGGATCGGGGCGCTGGCGATCATCCACGCCGAGGACCCGGCCGTGCTCGCCGCCGCCCCGCAGCAACCCGGCGTCCACTACCGGGACTTCCTGGCCTCCCGGCCCGCCGACGCGGAGACCGCGGCCGTCGCCCGCCTGCTCGACACGGCCCGGCGCACCGGCGCCCGGGTGCACATCCTGCACGTCTCCTCCGCCGCCGTCCTGCCGCTGCTGCGGCAGGCCCGCGAGGACGGCGTACGGGTGAGCGCCGAGACCTGTCCGCACTACCTGACGCTCGCGGCCGAACAGGTGCCGGACGGCGGCACCGCGTTCAAATGCTGTCCGCCGATCCGCGACGAGTCCAACCGGGACGCCCTCTGGGAGGCCCTGGCGAACGGCGAGTTCATCGCCGTCGTCTCCGACCACTCGCCGTCCACCCCCGACCTCAAGCTGCTGCCCGAGTACGGCGGCAGCGGCGACTTCGCGGCCGCCTGGGGCGGCATCGCCTCGCTCCAGCTCGGCCTGCCGGCCGTCTGGACCGAGGCCCGCCGGCGCGGCCTCACCCTGGCCGACGTGGTGCGCTGGATGTCCGCAGGACCGGCCGAACTGGTCGGCCTCACCGGCACCAAGGGCGCCATCGCCGCCGGCCACGACGCGGACCTGGTCGCCTTCGACCCCGAGCGCGAGTTCGCCGTCCGGGCGAGCGGGCTGCACCACCGCAACCCGGTGACCCCGTACGCGGGCCGTACCCTCACCGGCGCGGTGCGCACCACCTGGCTGCGCGGCCGCCAGGTGGACCCCGCGGCCCGCCCCTTCGGCCGGCAGCTCGCCCGGCCCCACTCCCACCCCACCGTCACCACCCCGTCCGTACGCGCCTAAAGGAGAGTCAGTGACCACTGCCGACACCCCGAGTGCTCCCTTCACCGAGCTGGTCAACCTGGCCTCCCGACTGCTCGGCGCGGGCGTCGTCGCCACCAACGAGGACACCTTCGCGGACGCCGAGAACCTGCTGGTCGCCGAGCCGGCCGAGTTCCGCCCGCACACCTTCGGCCACAAGGGCCAGATCATGGACGGCTGGGAGTCCAAGCGCCGTCGCGGCGTCTCGGCCGAACGGCCGCACCCCACCGACGAGGACCACGACTGGACGATCGTCCGGCTCGGCGCCGCCGGGGTGGTCCACGGCGTGATCGTGGACACCGCCCACTTCACCGGCAACTACCCGGAGTCCGCCTCGGTCGAGGCCGCGTCCGTCCCCGGCCACCCCTCGCCCGAGGAGCTCCAGGACGCGCGGTGGGCCACGATCGTGCCGCGCACCGCGCTGAAGGGCGACACCGCCCACGGGTTCGCCGTCGCGGACGGCACCCGCTACACGCACGTGCGGCTGAACATCTTCCCGGACGGCGGCGTCGCCCGGCTGCGGGTGCACGGCGAGGTGCTGCCCGACCCGCGCGAACTGGACGGCCTCACCTTCGACCTGGCCGCCCAGGAGTACGGCGGCGTGGCCGAGGCGGCCTCCGACCGCTACTTCTCCTCCCCGCACAACCTGAACGCTCCCGGCCGTGCCACCGTCATGGGCGACGGTTGGGAGACCAGGCGTCGGCGCGACAAGGCCAACGACTGGGTGCAGATCGCCCTGGCCGGGGGCGGTGAGGTCCTGGCCGCCGAAGTGGACACCTCCTGCTTCGTCGCCAATGCCCCCGGCTGGGCCGACCTGATCGGCTTCGACGCCTCGACCGGGGCCGACCCGGCCGACGGCCCGTGGTTCGAACTCCTGCCCCGCACAAGGCTCCAGCCCGACACCCGGCACCGCTTCCGGCTCGACGCCGGCCGCCCGGTGACCCACGTGCGCATCAACGTCTACCCGGACGGCGGCCTGGCCCGCCTGCGGCTCACCGGCCGCCTCACCGAGGCCGGCCGCACGGCCCTCGTACGGCGCTGGTTCGACGCCCTCCCGGCCGCCGAGGCCGTCGCGGCCCTCACCGGGGCCGGAGTCGCCGCCGAGGAGGCCGCCGCGCTGACCGCCGCCCGCCCGGTGGCCGACCCGGCGACGGCCGCGACCGTCGTGCGGAGCCTGCTCGGCGGCTGACGGCACGCCGGGTCCCTCGCCGGAAACCCGTCCGAGCAGAGATCTGATGATCCGTCACATCACCCTGCGGGGAGGGCGATCCTTCGCATCGCCCTCCCCGCACCGCCCTCCCCGCACCGCCCTCATCGACATCCGAAGGACCCTCCATGCCCAAGATCCTGACCACGGAGTCCGGTGCCCCGGTCGCCGACAACCAGAACTCGGCCTCGGCCGGCGCGTACGGCCCGCTGCTGATCCAGGACCAGCAACTGCTGGAGAAACTGGCCCGGTTCAACCGCGAGCGCATCCCGGAGCGCGTCGTGCACGCCCGCGGCTCCGGCGCGTACGGCTACTTCGAGGTCACCGACGAGGTCGCGCGGTACACCCGGGCGGGCTTCCTCTCCGAGGTCGGCAAGCGCACCGAGGTCTTCCTGCGGTTCTCCACCGTGGCCGGGAACCTGGGCGCCGGCGACGCGGTGCGCGACCCGCGCGGCTTCGCGCTGAAGTTCTACACCGAGGACGGCAACTACGACCTCGTCGGCAACAACACCCCGGTGTTCTTCATCAAGGACCCGATCAAGTTCCCCGACTTCATCCACTCGCAGAAGCGCGACCCGTACACCGGCGTGCAGGAGGCGGACAACGTCTGGGACTTCTGGGCCCACTCGCCCGCCTCGACCCACCAGATCACCTGGCTGTTCGGCGACCGCGGCATCCCGGCCTCGTACCGCCACATGAACGGCTACGGCTCGCACACCTACCAGTGGGTCAACGCCGACGGCGACGCCTACTGGGTGAAGTACCACTTCAAGACCAACCAGGGCATCCGCTGCCTGGACGGCGACCAGGCCGCCGAGGTCGTCGGCGGCGACGCCGACTCGCACCAGCGCGACCTCCACCAGGCCATCGAGCGCGGAGTGTTCCCGTCCTGGACCCTCCATGTCCAGCTGATGCCGGTCGCCGAGGCCGCGGACTACCGCTTCAACCCCTTCGACCTCACCAAGGTCTGGCCGCACGCCGACTACCCGCTGGTCAAGGTCGGCCGCCTGGTCCTCAACCGGAACCCGGAGAACGTCTTCGCCGAGGTCGAGCAGGCCGCGTTCTCGCCGAACAACTTCGTGCCCGGCATCGGCCCGTCCCCGGACAAGATGCTCCAGGGCCGGCTGTTCGCCTACGCGGACGCCCAGCGCTACCGCCTCGGCGTCAACCACACCCAGCTGCCGGTGAACGCCCCGCGCGCCACCGTGGCCGACAACTACGGCCGGGACGGCCTGATGGCCGTCAACGGCGCCGGCCGCGGCAGGAACTACGAGCCCAACTCCTACGGCGGCCCGGCCCAGACCGGCGAAACGCTGTCCGCGCCGGTCGAGGTGACGGGCCGCACCGGCGCCTACCCCACCCCGGCGCACACCAAGGACGACGACTTCCTCCAGGCCGGCGAGCTGTACCGGCTGATGTCCGCCGGCGAGAAGACCCGCCTGATCGACAACATCGCGGGGTCCCTGGCGCAGGTCTCGCGCGACGACGTGGTGGAGAAGAACCTCGCCCACTTCCACGCGGCGGACGAGGAGTACGGCGCCCGACTGGCCGCCGTCGTCGCCGAGTTGCGTGCGGGTGACGAGGCCTGACGCAGACGGGGCAACGGGAGCGGCCCGGTTCTCCCCGATGCCCGGGTCCACACGGGTGGCAGCAGCCCGAACATCCCGTACCACTGATCCCCGGTGACCAGCGGATCCGGTGGCCGATCTCCACGGAGTGTTCACGGATATTCACGGACGGCAGCCGCCGGAGCCGCCGGGTCGATAGGCTGGTGCGTGCCCGCGGTCGCTCCGTGGGGGGACATCGGAAGGGGACGACATGTCGACACCAGCCCCGGGTCGTCACGCCGCTTTGGACCAGGGTCCGATGGGCCCGTTCACCTCCCTCCAGCACGCTCTCAGACTGCTGGAGGCGGTCGATCGCCACCCCGACGGCGCCACGCTGGTGGCCCTCGCCCGGGAGACCTCGCTCGGGCTGCCCACCGTGCGGCGGCTCGCCGAGATCCTGGAAGTGGAGGGCTACCTCCAGTGCCAGGACGGCGGTTGGCTGCTGGGCGGCACCTTCGCCCTGCTCGGCCAGCACAACCGGGAGCAGCTGGTGAAGGCCCGGCTCAACCGCAAGCTCGCCGAACTCCGGGACGAGTTGGGCGCCGCGGTGTACTTCGGCCGGTACCACGACGGCGAGTTGTCGGTGGAGGCGGTCTCGGCCGCCGACTACGCGCCGGCCGTGCAGGAGTGGGTGGACTTCCGGGCCACCGCGCACGCCAGCGCGATCGGCAAGTGCCTGCTCAGCCAGCTGGACGCGGACGCCCGGCGGGACCACCTCTCCCGGCACCCGGTCGCCCGGCTCACCTCCCGCACCGTCACCGACGCCGACCAGCTGATGCACCGGCTGGAGCGGCAGCCGGCCACGGTGCCGGTGCTGGACATCCAGGAGTACGCGCTCGGCACGGTGTGCGCGGCGGTGCCGATCACGGCGGGCAGCACGGTCGGCTGCCTGGCCACCTCGATGCCGGCGGACAGCATCCACAAGCTGAAGGCCGCCGCCGAGTTGCTGGCGGCCCGGGCGGCGCCGCTGATGCTGGCGATGGCGGTCTGACGGGAAGCCGACGGTCGCGCACATGAGTTCGAGGAGGCCCCGCCGGGAAACCGGTGGGGCTTCCCGCGTTTCCCGTGGTGTTCGCCGGTGCAAACCACTTATTAGACTCGATGTCGATAAGGGCCGCCGAAACCCTTGTCCTGGCGGCTACCCGCGAGTACGTTTCCCTGGAGCCGAGCCGCCGCCCCCAGGTCAGGAGGGCCTGCCATGCCCCGTTCCACCCCCGTCCCCGCCCTCGCCGCCCCCGCCGCGCGCGTGCACGACGGCCTCGTCCTGGAACCCCGGGACGTCCGCTTCGACTGGGCCCAGCTGCCACTGCACTGGATCCCGGACGAGCCGATGGCCACCCACGTCATCAACGTGCTGCACCTGCTGCTGCCCGAGGGCGAGCGGTGGTTCGTCAAGGTGTTCAAGGAGGCGCTGCCGCTCATCCGGGACGAGCAACTGCGCGAGGAGGTCCTCGGGTTCATCGGACAGGAGGCCATCCACGCCGAGGCGCACCAGGAGGTCCTGGACCACCTGCTCGGCCAGGGGCTCGACCCGAGGCCGTACGTCCGGCAGATCTCCTGGCTGTTCCAGCGCGTCCTGGGCGACAAGCCGGGGCTGACGCCGGCTCGGCGGCGGGAGAACGTCATCGAGCGGGTCGCCTTCATCGCGGCGATCGAGCACTTCACCGCCTTCCTCGGCAACTGGGCGCTCAACTCCCCGGGGCTGGACCGGGCCAAGGCCGACCCGACGATGCTGGACCTGCTGCGCTGGCACGGCGCGGAGGAGGTCGAGCACCGCAGCGTCGCCTACGACCTGATGGTCCACCTGGACCCGGGCTACCTGCGCCGGGTGCGCGGGATGGCGGTGTCCGGGCCGCTGCTGGTCCACCTCTGGGTGCGCGGGGCCCGCTTCCTGCTCGCCGCCGACCCCACCCTGCGGGGGCGGCTCAAGCCGACCTGGCGGGAGGCGGGCCGAATCGCCAAGCGCGGACTGCTGCCGGACCCGGTCAAGTCGATCCGCTCCGGGCTGCGGTACCTGCGGCCGGGCTACCACCCGACCCAGGAGGGTTCGTCCAGCCAGGCGCTGGGCTACCTGGCCACCTCCCCGGCGGCCCGCTCGGCCGCCGGGCGCGGGTGACGACCGGCGGATGACGGATGACGGATGACGGATTTCAGCGAACAGAAAACGTCATCTGTTCGCTGAAACCTGTTCGCTGAAATCTGAAACCTGTCAGCTGTTCGCCCCGCCGCCCCCGCCCTCGCCACCCCACCCCGCCGCCCCGCTCCCCACCCCGAGGACCCCGCCGGATGGACCTGCTCACCCCGCCCCCCGACCTCTACGGCCGCCCCCGCGCCGACGGCTTCATGCGCTGGCTGACCGCCTTCAGCGACCGCTACAGCCCGGCCCTCGGCGGCCCGCTGCTGCGCCGCAACCCCCGCCGTCCGCTCAGCCGCCCCACCCCGCCGCTCCAGCTGGTCGTCGTCGAGCGCCGCCGACTGGCCGCCGACGTCGTGGAGCTGCGGCTCGCCGACCCCTCCGGCGGCCCGCTGCCCGGCTGGCAGCCCGGTGCCCATCTGCGCCTCCTCCTGCCCTCCGGCCGCGAGCGCCACTACTCCCTCAGCGGCGACCCGGCTGACCGCACCGCCTACCGCATCGCCGTCCGGCGGCTGCCCGAGGGGGGCGGCGGGTCGGTCGAGGTCCACGATGCCCTGCACCCCGGTGCCCGGCTCACCGCCCGCCGTCCGCGCAACGGCTTCGCCTTCTGCGCCGAGCCCGCCGTCCTCCTGCTGGCCGGCGGCATCGGCATCACCCCGTTGCTCCCGATGGCCCGCGAGGCGCAGCGGCACGGCCTGGACTGGCGCCTGGTGCACGTCGGCCGCAGCGCCGACACCCTCCCGTACACGGACGAGCTGCGCGCCCTCGACCCGCGCCGGGTGGTGCTGCGCACCGACGACGAGCACGGCGGCGTCCCCACGGGGGCCGAGCTGCTCGCCCACGCTCCGCGCGGTGCCGCCGTCTACTGCTGCGGCCCGGCCCCGATGCTCACCGCCGTGCAGCGCGCCCTGGACGGCTCCCCGGCCGCAGCCCTGCACTTCGAGCGCTTCGGCGCGGCCCCGGTCGTCGACGGCGAGCCGTTCGCCGTCCGCCTCGGCGCCGACGGTCCGGCCCTCGACGTCCCCGCCGACCGCTCCGCCCTGGACGTGCTGCGCGAGGCCCGCCCGGACCTCCCGTACTCCTGTCACCAGGGCTTCTGCGGCACCTGCGAGGTCCGCGTGCTGGCCGGCTCGCCCGACCACCGGGACCGCCGCCTCACCCCCGAGCAGCGCGCCGCCGGTGCCCTGCTGCCCTGCGTCTCCCGGGCCGCCGAGGGCGAGACCCTCGTGCTCGACCTCTAGACCCTCGGCCTCTGGACCCTCGACCTCCAGACCCTCGACCTCTGGACCCTCGTGCTCGACCGCCAGAAGGAGCCCGCCATGGCGACAGCGCCCCCCGCCTTCCGCTACACCGAGCGCGACCTCGCCCGCTTCCGCGAGATCCAGCAGCTCGCCTACGACTGCGCCGAACAGGTCGCCGCCTGGATCGAACCCGGCGTCACCGAGCGGCAGGCCACCGCGGAGCTGCGCCGCCGCCTGGTCGCCTCCGGGGTGCAGGACTTCTTCCACGTCCCCTTCGCCTGGTTCGGTGACCGGACGGCGTTCCGGCACTTCCACACCCCGCTCCAGTTCTTCGCCGGCAACCGCCGCCTGGAGGTGGGCATGCCGTACGTGCTGGACTGCGCGCCCGTGGTGGACGGCTACACCGCCGACATCGGCTACGGCGGCAAGGTCGGCGAGAACCGGGTCTGGGACCGTCTGGCCGCCGACCTGAAGGTCTACCGCCGACTGATCCTCGACGAGGTGCGGGCCCGCAAGCCGCTCGCCGAGGTGTACGCGGCGGTGGACGCCCAGATCGCCGCGCACGGCTACGACAACCGCCACCAGGTCTACCCGGGCCGGGTGATCGGCCACCAGGTCACCCGCAACACCGCGCGCGGCCCGGCCGGCGTGAACGTCTTCGGCTTCGGGGTGCGCACCCTCCAGACCCTCGGACGCGAGCTCATCTCCGAGCGCCTGCACGGTCGTTCACCGCTCTGGGCGGACGGCCGGTCGTCCCGGCACGCGCCCACCCCGGGCCTGTGGGCGGTCGAGCCGCACATCGGCTTCCGCGGCGTGGGCATCAAGTTCGAGGAGTTGCTGGTGGTCACCGAGGACGACGCCTACTGGCTCGACGACGACCTCCCGCACGTCCGCCGCTGGACCGCCGAGACCGAACGGACCGCCGAGACCGAGCAGGCCGCCACGGCCCTGACCGTCACGGCCCCGACCGCCGCCGCGCCGACCACCCTGGAGGCCACCCGATGACGAGCCGCCCCCCGCACGCGGGCATCCGCCGCCGGACCGTCCGCTCCGGCGGCCTCCCGCTCGCCGTCTTCGAGCAGGGCGACCCGGACGCCCCCACCGTCCTCCTCGTGCACGGCTACCCCGACAGCCACGTCGTCTGGGACGACATCGCCGCCGACCTCGCCCGCGACCACCACGTGGTCCGCTACGACGTGCGCGGCGCCGGGGAGTCGGCCGCCCCCGCCGACCGCTCCGGCTACCGCCTGGAGCACCTCGCCGAGGACCTGTTCGCCGTCGCGGACGCCGTCAGCCCGGACCGCCCGGTGCACCTGGTCGCCCACGACTGGGGCTCAATCCAGTCCTGGGAGGCCGTCACCGCACCGGGCGCCGAGCGCCGGATCGCCTCGTACACCACCCTGTCCGGCCCCAGCCTGGACCACATGGGCCACTGGCTGCGTCACCGGCTGCGCCGCCCCACCCCCCGCCACCTCGGCCAACTGCTGCACCAGGGCCTGCACTCCTGGTACATCACCGCCTTCCACCTGCCCTACCTCGCCCCCGGCATCTGGCGCCTCGGCCTGGCCCGGGCCTGGCCGCGGGTGCTGCGCGACCTGGAGCACGTCACCCCGCGCGCCGACCACCCGCAGTCCACCCTGCGCCGCGACGCGGTCCGCGGCATCGAGCTGTACCGGGCCAACTTCCGCCCCACCCTGGGCAGTCCGCGCGAGCGGCCGACCGAGGTACCGGTCCAGCTGATCACCCTCACCCGGGACCGCTACGTCGGCACCTACCTCTCCGAGGGGCTGGAGCGCTGGGTGTCCGAACTGACCCGCAGGACGCTGCACGCCGGCCACTGGTCGGCGCTGCTGGAGAAGGGAGCCACCGTGGCCGGGATGGTCCGCGAGTTCACCACCCGCATCGAGGCGGGGCAGACCCGACCGGCCGAGGGGGACGGCCGACTGGTCGTGGTCACCGGCGGCGGCAGCGGCATCGGCCGGGCCACCGCGCTCGCCTTCGCCGAGGACGGCGCCCGGGTGGTGGTCTGCGACCTCGATCTCGCGGCCGCCGAGCGCACCGCCGAACTGGCCTCGCTGATCGGGCCGAAGGCGCACGCCTACCGGGTGGACGTCTCGGACGGCGCCGCGATGGACGCCTTCGCGCAGACCGTCGCCGCCGAGCACGGGGTGCCCGACGTGATGGTCAACAACGCCGGCGTCGGCCACTCCGGGACGTTCCTGCAGACCACCGAGAAGGAGTGGCAGCGGGTCCTGGACGTCAACCTCTGGGGCGTGATCCACGGTTGCCGCGCCTTCGGTGGCCTGATGGCCGAGCGCGACCAGGGCGGCCACATCGTCAACGTCTCCTCCGCCGCCGCGTACCTGCCCTCCAAGGCGCTCACCGCCTACGCCACCAGCAAGGCCGCGGTGTTCATGCTCTCCGACTGCCTGCGCGCCGAGTTCGTCGGCCACGGCATCGGCGTCTCCACGATCTGCCCCGGCATCGTCAACACCAACATCACCCGCACCTCCACCTTCTCCGCCACCACCTCCACCGAGCAGGCCGCCAAGCAGGCCCGGGCCGCGAAGCTCTACGCCCGCCGCGGCTTCCCCCCGGAGAAGGTCGCCGCCGCGATCCTCACCGCCGTCCGCACCGGCAGGCCCGTCGTCCCCGTCACCCCGGAGGCCAAGGCCGCCCGCTTCCTCTCCCGCCTCAGCCCCGGCCTGCTGCGCCTCGCCGCCCGCCTCAACGTCACCTGACCGGGTGAACAACGCCTGATCGGACCCTGTGGGTCTGCGATATCAAGTAACCTCGGCATTGATATCGCAGGCCCACTCCGCTTGGGAGGCCGACCATGGCCCGTACCGTGATAGACGTCAACGACGAACTGCTGGCCGAGGCCGCCGAGATCTTCGGTACGACCACCAAGGTCGCCACCGTCAACGCCGCTCTTGAGGATGCGGTGAAGCGCCGGAAGGGCCAGGAGTTCCTCGCCTGGCTCGCCGAGGGCGGGCTGCCCGATCTCACCGGGCCGGTGGAAAAGGGGTGAGCGAGCGCTTCCTGATCGACAAGTCGGCCTTCGCCCGCTATGCGAAACCTGCGGTCCGGTCTGTGGTCGAGCGATTGTTCAACGAGGGGCGGCTCGCGCTCTGCGGTGCCGTCGAGCTGGAGATCATGCACAGCGCCCGGTCCAAGGCCGACGCCCTCCAGATCCGGGACGGCCTGAGCGGCTTCGGCTGGCTGCCCACGCCCGACGAGGTGTGGGACCGGGCCATCGAGGTGCAGGCCCTCCTGACCTCGTCGGGCAACTGGCGGGCGCTGTCCGTGCCGGACCTCGTCATCGCGGCCACCGCCGAACGCCACGGGGCCACCGTGCTGCACTACGACGGTGACTTCGACATGATCGCCGCCGTCACCGGCCAGCCGACCGAGTGGGTCGTCCCCCCGGGGTCGGCGGACTGATACCCGGCGTACCACTGATACCCGGCGTACTGATGGGCGGCCGCCCTGGCAGGGGCCGTGCCGGGCTGTGAGAGCATCGAGGCCCATGGAGATGACAACGGCTCTGTGGTCCTTCGCCCTCGTCGTGGGGCTGCTCACGCTCACGCCCGGGCTCGACACCGCGCTGATCCTGCGGACCTCGGCGTTGGGGCGTCGCCGGCAGGCGTGGGGGGTCGTGCTGGGGATCCAGACCGGGACGCTGCTCTGGGGGACGCTGACCTCGGCCGGTGTGACGGCGCTGCTGACCGCCTCGCAGGTCGGGTACGAGATCCTGCGCTGGGCGGGCGCGGCCTACCTGGTGTGGATGGGCATCGGGATGCTGCGCAACCGTGGCGGCGAGGCGGCGGCCGAGGCGGAGCCGGAGGACGGCGGGTTCGCGCACGGCTGGCGGCGGGGCACCCTGACCAACCTGCTGAATCCCAAGGTCGGGGTCTTCTACGTGGCCGTGCTGCCGCAGTTCATCCCGGCCGGGGCCCCGCACTTCGCCGCCGGCGTGGCACTGACCTGCGTGCACGTCCTGGAGGGCCTGCTCTGGTCGACGGTCCTGGTGGGCTTCGCCCAGGTGCTGCGCGGCTGGCTGCGCCGGCCGGCCGCCCGGCGGCTGATGGACCGGGTGACCGGCGCGGTCGTGGTGGGCTTCGGCGTGAAGCTGGCGCTGAGCGACTGAGCCGGTCCGTCCTCAGCCGCTGAGCCGCCCGAGCCCCTCCAGGAGTTCGTCGGCGTTCATGCAGGGGTGGATGTCGACGGTGGCGTTGAGCTGTAGCCAGAACGGCTCGGCGAGGGACGGTATCGAGGCCTCGTCCGCGATGTCGACGACGAAGACCATGGCTCGGCGCCCGTTGCGGCTGAGGAAGTAGGCCGCCTCCGGCTTGAGTTGGGCGAGGGTCTGCTGGATTCCCTCGGCGATCGTTCCATCGGTGATGAGCTTGTTCGAGGTCGCCGTGTCGAGTTCGACCTCCAGCAGGGCACGCATGATCCCTGCTCCTTCCCCGGGCTCGGGGCGAGTCCGCAACTCCAGCCTCCCGCCGTGCCGGTGGCCACGCAACGTGTACGGCGCCGAGGCCGCTCCCGTCTCAGGCCGCGTGCGTACGGGGTGTCGGGCCCTCGGCCGCGCCTGCCTCGACACCCTCGGTTCCCGTGTGCGACAGATCGTGGTGGACGAGCCCGTCGTGCTGTACGAGCCCGTCGTGGCGGTCGGGCTCGTCGCGGTCGGGCCCGTCGTGGTGGATCGGCCCGTCCGAGGCGCTCAGCGGCAGGCAGCTGCCGCCCCGCCGGTGGGCGACGATCTCGGCGGCGACGGACACCGCCGTCTCCTCCGGGGTGCGCGAGCCGAGGTCCAGGCCGATCGGGGAGCGCAGCCGGGCCAGTTCGGCTTCGGTGAGCCCCGCTTCGCGCAGCCGGGCCACCCGTTCCCGGTCGGTGCGGCGCGAGCCCATCGCGCCGACGTAGCCGACCGGCAGCCGCAGGGCGCGCTCCAGCAGCGGGATGTCGAACTTGGCGTCGTGGGTGAGCACGCAGAGCACGGTGCGCCCGTCGATCCGGCCGAGCTGGGAGTCCAGGTAGCGGTGCGGCCAGTCGACCACCACCTCGTCGGCGTCGGGGAAGCGACGCGCGGTGGCGAAGACGGGCCGGGCGTCGCAGACGGTCACGTGGTAGCCCAGGAACTTGCCGATCCGCACCACCGCGGCCGCGAAGTCGATCGCCCCGAACACCAGCATCCGCGGCGCCGGCACGTACGACTCGACGAAGCAGGTGACGGTGCCGTGCCCGTGTTCGTCGCAGGGGCGTCCGTCGAGGCCGAGCACCAGTCGGCCGGTGCGTCCGGCCTCCAGCATCGCCCGGGCCTGGGCGACGATGGCCCGTTCCAGGCCGCCGACGGTGGAGGGCGTCGGCGAGAGCGCGCCGGCGACGCCGTCGGCGGTGACCGCCAGCGTGGCCCCGACCAGGGCGCCCGGCCCGGCGATCACCCGCACCAGCGCCACCGGCGTGCCGGCCGCGATGTGGGCGATCCCGGTGTCCAGCCCGGCGTCGGCGCCCGGCACCACCGGCTGGACGAACACGTCCAGGACGCCGCCGCAGGTCAGCCCCACCGCGAAGGCGTCCTCGTCGCTGTACCCGAAGCGCTCCAGCGCCGGCTCGCCGCTCGCGATGGCGGCTTGGCAGAGCTCGTACACCGCGCCCTCGACGCACCCGCCGGAGACGCTGCCGACGGCCTCGCCGTAAGCGTCCACGGCCAGCGCCGCCCCGGGGTCGCGCGGAGCGCTGCCGGAGACGCCGACCACGGTGGCCACGGCGAAGGAGCGCCCGGACGCGTGCCAGGCCCGCAGCTGCTCGGCGATGTCCTGCATGGGGAGGCTCCTTACACGGTTTCGACAGTAGCGGGAGACGCCGCCGTACGGGAAACGATCGCGTACGGCGGCGGTGGTGGCCAAGGGCGTTCGCGCGAGCCGGCGGTTCCCGCGCGGCGTTCCCGACCGCCGAGGCCGGAACGGCTACCGCACGCCCAGCCAGGACTTGACCGGAGTGATCGCGAAGTACACCACGAACACCGCGGTGAGGATCCACATCAGCGGCCCGGGCTCGCGCCGGCGCCCGAGCCCGGCCTTGATGACGGTGTACGAGACGACGCCGGCCGCGACGCCCGCCGTGATGCTGTACGTGAACGGCATCAGCGTGCAGGTGAGGAAGGCCGGGACGGCCACCTCGCGGTCGGACCAGTCGATGTGCCGGGCCTGGCTCATCATCATCGAGCCGATCACGACCAGGGCGGCCGAGGCCACTTCGACCGGGACGATCCCGGCGATCGGCGAGAGGAACAGCATCAGTGCGAACAGGGCGCCGGTGACGGTGGAGGCGAGTCCGGTGCGGGCGCCGTCGCCGACGCCGGTGGCGGACTCGACGAAGACGGTCTGCCCGGAGGCGCCCGCCAGGCCGCCGACCGCGCCGCCCGCGCCGTCGATCAGCAGCGCCTTGGACAGCCCGGGCATCCGGCCCTGCCGGTCGGCCAGTCCGGCCTCGGTGCCGACGCCGATGATGGTGGCCATCGCGTCGAAGAAGCCGGCGAGCACCAGGGTGAACACCGCGACCGAGGCGCTGATCGCGCCCATGCCGTGACCGCCGAAGGCGCCGAACAGGTCGACGTCGCCGAACAGGCTGAAGTCGGGTGCGGAGACCGGACTGCCGGGCCAGACCGGCACCGAGTTCTTCCACGCCCCGGCGGGCACGTGCGCGGCCCGGTTGACGATCATCGCGAGCGCGGTGCCGCCGGCGACGCCGATCAGGATCGCGCCGCGGACGCCGCGCGCCATCAGCACGAAGATCGCCAGCAGGGTGACGCAGAAGAGCAGCACCGGCCAGCCGGCCAGCTCTCCGGTGGGGCCGAGCGAGAGCGGGGTGGGACCGCCGGTGTGCATGAACCCGGCCTTGTGGAGGCCGATCACCGTGACGAACAGGCCGATGCCGATGGTGATGGCGTGCTTGAGCGGCAGCGGGATGCCGTTCATGATCCTCTCGCGCAGCCCGGAGACGACCAGCAGCACGATCAGCAGGCCGTAGACCACGCACAGGCCCATGGCCTGGGCCCAGGTGGTGTGCGGGACGACCAGTGCGGAGACGGCACCGGAGACGGAGAGGCCCGCGGCGAGGGCGAGCGGCACGTTGCCGACCAGGCCCATCAGGACGGTGGTGACGGCGGCGGCCAGCGCGGTGGCGGTGGTCAGCGCGGCGTGGTCCAGCTTGGCGCCGGTGGCGTCCGCGCCGCTCAGGATGAGCGGGTTGAGCAGGATGATGTACGCCATCGCCATGAAGGTCGTGAGTCCGCCGCGCAGTTCGTCGGCGAGGGTCGATCCCCGGGCCGAGATCTTGAAGTAGGCGTCCAGTGCGCCGGTGGGGCGTGCTGCCGCGGACGAGGGGTGGGTGTCGTCCGCGGCGGGTCTGTCTGCTTCGGTGGTGCCGGGCTCCGTGGGGATCCGGTTCATGTCCACTCCCAAGTGTCAAAGGGGGTTGGGGTGGGCGAGCCGACCTGACTGCCAGTCAACGAAGTTGGCACAGGGGGACGTCATCGACTCACTGGGGCACTCCGTGGGGGAGTGCCGGCGGGTGGGTTGAGGTGGTGCGCACCACTGCGGTGCCCCGGCGTGGGCAGGGCAGCGGGCGGGTGTCCCGGGGCGGCGGGGAAGAAGGGCGCCGCCCCGGGGATGAACTCGGGCTGTCAGCCCGGCTGTTCGGTGGTCAGGTGCTCGGGCCGGACCGGGATCCGGTTGAGCGCCAGTCCGGTGGCGTTGCGGATGGCGGCCACGATGGAGGGCGTCGCCGAGACGGTCGGCGCCTCGCCGACCCCGCGCAGTCCGTACGGTGCGTTGGGGTCGGGCAGTTCGAGAATCTCCACCGGGATCGGCGGGGTGTCCAGGATGGTGGGGATCAGGTAGTCGGTGAAGGAGGCGTTGCGCACCTTGCCGTCCCGCACGATGATCTCCTCCATCACCGCGAGGCCGAGCGCCTGGGTGCAGCCGCCCTGGATCTGGCCGACCACGGAGAGCGGGTTGAGCGCCTTGCCGACGTCCTGGACGGCGGTGAGCTCGACCACCTTGACCAGGCCCAGCTCCACGTCCACGTCCACCACCGCGCGGTTGGCGCAGAAGGTGTACTGGACGTGGCCGAAGCCCTGGCCGGTCTCCTTGTCGAAGGGCCGGGTGGGCCGGTGGTGGTGCTCGCGGGTCTGCTCGATGGCGTCGTCGCCGAGCAGGTCGACGATGGACACCAGCGCGCCGGACCGGGCCGAGACCACCTTGCCGCCGGCCAGCAGCAGGTCGTCGTGGGTCCAGCCGTAGCGCCGGCGTCCCCGGTCGAGCAGTTCCCGGCGCACCGCCTCGGCGGCCAGCTTCACCGCCCCGCCGGTCATGTACGTCTGGCGCGAGGCGGAGGTCGAACCGGCCGACCCCACCTCGGTGTTGGCCGGGTGGATGGTGACCTGCTCGACGCCCAGCTCGGTGCGGGCGATCTGGGCGTGCACGGTGACGCCGCCCTGGCCGACCTCGGCCGCCGCGGTGTGCACCATGGCGACCGGCTCGCCGCCGATCACCTCCAGCCGCACCCGGGCGGTGGAGTAGTCGTCGAAGCCCTCGGAGAAGCCGACGTTCTTGATGCCGACCGAGTAGCCGACGCCGCGCACGATCCCCTCGCCGTGCGAGGTGTTGGACAGCGCGCCGGGCAGCCGGCGCACGTCCGGGTGCTCGGTGTCCAGCGGCGGCGGCAGCGGCATCTCCTTGGCCCGACGTAGCAGTTCGGCCACCGGCGCGGGTGCGTCGATCTGCTGCCCGGTGGGCATGAAGTCGCCCTGCGAGACGGCGTTGAGCTGCCTCAACTCCACCGGGTCCATGCCCAGTTCGGCGGCCAGCTTGTCCATCTGCGACTCGTAGCCGAACGCCGCCTGCACCGCGCCGAAGCCACGCATCGCCCCGCAGGACGGGTTGTTGCTGTACAGCGCGAGGGCGTGCATCCGCACGTTCGGGATGACGTACGGGCCGTTCCCGAGCGAGGCCGCGTTGCCGACCACGGCGGGGGAGGCGGAGGCGTAGGCGCCGCCGTCCAGCACGATCCGGCAGTCGGCGAAGACCAGCCTGCCGTCCCGGGTGGCGCCGTGCTCGTAGTGCATCCGCGCCGGGTGGCGGTGCACGTGGCCGAAGAAGGACTCGTCCCGGGAGTAGACGATCTTGACCGGCTTGCCGGTGCGCAGGGCCAGCAGGCAGGCGTGGATCTGCATCGACAGGTCCTCGCGGCCGCCGAACGCTCCGCCGACGCCGGCCAGGGTGAGCCGGACCTTCTCCTCCGGCAGGTCGAGCACCGGTGCCATCTGCCGGCGGTCGACGTGCAGCCACTGGGTGGCGATGTAGAGGTCGACGCCGCCGTCCTCGGCGGGCACCGCGAGGCCGGACTCCGGGCCGAGGAAGGCCTGGTCCTGCATGCCGACCTCGTAGTCGCCGCTGACGATCACGTCCGCCAGCGCCCGCACCTCGTCGGTCACGCCGAGGCCCGAGACCAGCCGCTGCTCGTGGCAGATGTTGCCGTACGCGTGGGACTTGTACTCGTGCGGCTCGTGCACGTACCCGTGGGTCTCCGGGTCGAGGCACTGCTCCTCGGTGACGATCGGGGTGAGCACCTCGTACTCGACCGCGATCTTCTCCACCGCGCGGCGGGCCGTCTCCGGGTGGTCGGCGGCGAC
Organism: Kitasatospora sp. NPDC058444; assembly: GCF_042721415.1. Lineage (NCBI taxonomy): Bacteria > Bacillati > Actinomycetota > Actinomycetes > Kitasatosporales > Streptomycetaceae > Kitasatospora > Kitasatospora sp. NPDC058444. The sequence continues at coordinate 176,245 of NZ_JBHXLL010000004.1, forward strand.
GAGGGCGATCGCCTCGCCGTGGTACCGGATCTTGTCGATGGCCAGGGCCGGCTGGTCCTGGATCTCCAGGCCGTAGTACTTCGAGCCGGGGATGTCCTCGTGCGTCAGCACCGCGTACACCCCGGGCACCTTGAGCGCCTCGGAGATGTCCACCGAGAGGATGTTCGCCCGGGGGTGCGGCGAGCGCAGCGCCATGCCCCAGAGCATGTCCTCGTGCCACAGGTCGGAGGAGTAGGCGAACTCGCCCCGGACCTTCAGGTTGCCGTCCGGGCGCAGCGGGGAGCCGCCGATGCCGTCCTTGGACGCCTGGTTGATGTTCTGGAGGTTCTTCTGCCCCTGGATCGTCCTGCTGCTCACCGGGCACCGTCCGTCCCCGCGCACGTGCGGGCCGAGGCCAGCCGCACCGCGTCCATGATCTTCTCGTAGCCGGTGCAGCGGCACAGGTTGCCGGACAGCGCCTCGCGGATGTCGTCGTCGCTGGGCTGCGGGTCGTCCGCCAGCAGCGCGTCGGTCTGCACCAGCAGGCCGGGGGTGCAGAAGCCGCACTGGACGGCGCCGGCGTCGACGAACGCCTGCTGGACCAGGCTCAGTTCGCCGTCCTCCGTGCCCAGGCCCTCGACCGTGCGCACCTCGCGGTCCTGCACCTGGCCGGCCGCGACCAGGCAGGAGCAGACCGGGACGCCGTCCAGGTAGACCGTGCAGGAGCCGCACTCGCCCTGCTCGCAGGCGTTCTTCGAGCCCGGCAGGCCCACCCGCTCGCGCAGGACGTACAGCAGGCTCTCGCCCTCCCACACGTCGTCGGCCTCGACCGGCTTGCCGTTGGCGGTGAAAGTGACCCTCATGCCGCGCTCCTGATCTGCTTGCCGTAGTCGTTCCAGGTCCAGGTGAGGGTGCGGCGGGCCATCACGGCGAGCGCGTGCCGGCGGTAGTCGGCGGTGCCCCGGACGTCGTCGATCGGCGAGGCCGCGGCCTTCACCAGCTCGCCGAAGCGCTGGACCACCTCGGCGCCCAGCAGCTCCCCGGACTCCCACAGGCCGCGCTCGGCGAGTACGCCCCGGAGGTACTCCTCGGCCTCGACGGCGCGGCGCGGCGTGGGGGCGGCCGAGCCGATGCCGGTGCCGACGGTTCCGCTGCGCGGGTGCAGGGCGAAGCCGAACGCGCAGACCGCGATCACCATGGCGTTGCGGGTGCCGATCTTCGAGAACTGCTGCGGCCCGTCCGCCACCGGGATGCGCACGGCCCGGATCAGCTCGTCGGCCTCCAGGCAGTTGCGCTTCACCCCGACGTAGAAGTCGTCGATCGGGATCAGCCGGGTGCCGCGCACCGAGGCCGCCTCCACGAACACGTCCCGTCCGGCCGCCAGCAGCGCCGGGTGCGAGTCACCGGCCGGGGAGGCCGCGCCGAGGTTGCCGCCGACGCTGCCGCGGTTGCGGATCTGCGGCGAGCCGACAGTGCGGGCCGCCAGCGCCAGCCCGGGCAGCGGACCGGACAGCTCCGCGATGATCCGGGTGTACGGGACCGCGGCACCGAGCCTCACGACGCCGTCGTCGTTCGACCATTCGGTGAGCTCGGTGATGCGGTTCAGGTCGAGGATCGCGGATGGCCGGTGCACGTCGAAGTTCAGCTCGACCATGACGTCCGTACCGCCCGAGAGGGGCAGCGCGGTCGGGTACTCGGCCTTCGCCGCGAGTGCCTCGTCCCAGGCGGCGGGCCGAAGGAACTCCATGCGGGTTTCTCCTCAAGTCGTCGCCCGCCGGGTGCCCGGCGGCGTGTCGCCCAGTGAACCGCTGTGACGCGGCCCACTGGCAGTCACCGATGGCATGAAGCCCCGGCTGTGAGCCCGCCCGGCATCCTGTACGTTCCTCTAAGGAGGAGAATCTCGCAGCCCAGGTGTTCGCCGGGTGCTACCTACGACCGTAATCCGGCCCTGACGCGAGGGCTACGGACCCGCGCACACGCCCGCTCGGCCAGGCCCTATCGTTACCCCTTCGTCCCTCCCCCCAAGCCTTCGCCCCTTCCCCGCAAAGCCTTCGTCCTTCCCCCCAAGCCCCGTTAAGGAGTCCGCGGATGCGCGTCCGTGACCTGCTCGCCCCCGGTGCCCCGCGACTACGCCTGCTCGCGGCCGAGGAAGAGCTGGACCGGCAGGTCAGCGGTGTGATGACGACGGACCTCCAGGACCCCGGCCGCTACCTGCACGGCGGCGAACTGGTGCTCACCGGCATGCTCTGGCGCACCGTCCCGGCCGACTCCGAGCGCTTCGTCCGCACCCTCGCGGCCGGCGGCGCGGTGGCCCTGGCGGCCGGTGAGGCCGAGGTCGGACCGGTGCCCGAGGACCTGGTCGAGGCCTGCCGCCGGCACCGGATGCCGCTGCTCGCCGTCCCCGACGACATCGCCTTCGGCACCGTCACCGAGTTCATCGGCCGCCAGGTCTCCGCGGACCGCGCGGCCGACCTCGCCGCCCTGGTCGACCGGCACCGCCTGCTGGTCTCGGCGGCCGGCGGCGGCGGACTGGACGCGGTGCTGGACCTGCTCGGCGGCGACCTCGACCTGGACTGCTGGGTGCTCACCCCGACCGCCGCGGTGATCGCCGGCCCCGCCGACCGGCTCTCCGCCCAGGACCGCGACCAACTGGTCCGCGCCCACCTGGCCGCCCAGCGCCAGCGCCGCCGCCCCCCGCACCGGGTCCGGCTGGCGGCGGGCTCCTACTCGCTGCTGCCCGCCCCGGTCTCCGCCGAGCGCGAGGCACCGCTCGCCGACTGGGTGCTCGCGGTGGCCGGCGACGTCACCGAGTGGACCGCCAAGCGACAGCAGCTCGCCGAGAACCTGGCCCGGCTGGTCGCCGCCGAGCGCCACCGCCGCGACGAGGGCCGCCGGCTGCGCCGCCGCCTCGCCGACGAGGTGCTCGCCCTGCTGCGCCGCGACGCCGACCCGGCCGAGATCAGCCGCACCCTGTACGCCTCCTCGGCGATGGCCGCCCGCTACGAGGGCCCGGAGCCGAAGTCCCAGGCGGAGGAGGGCTCCTGGCTGGTGCTCAGCGCCGAGGGCACCGGCCTGCCGGAGGGCACCGTGCGGGCGGTGCTGGAGGAGGCGCTCGGCGGCGCGAACGACCGCGCCCTGGTCGCCGGGACGGGCACCGGCGCCGTGGTGGTGCTGCCCGTCCTGGAGGGCCCGGTGCCCGCCGACGCCTTGCGCGAGCTGCTCGCTCCGCTGGAGGCCGGGCTCGGCTCGGAGGGCCGGATCACCCTCGGGGTCTCCGCCCCCGCCTCCGGGGCCGGTGGTCTGCGCGGCGCCCTGGAGGAGGCCCGGCACGCCCGCCGGATCGCCGCCTCCCGGGTCGGCCGGGTCTGCGTGGCGGGCCCCGAGGAACTCGCCTCGCACGTCCTGCTGCTGGCCGCCGTCCCGGACGAGGTGCGCCGCGCCTTCCGCAGCCGGCTGCTGGACAAGGTGATCGCGTACGACATCGAGCACCAGGCGGACCTGGTCCGCACCCTGGAGGCCTTCCTGCGCTCGGACGGCTCCTGGACCCGCTGCGCCGCCCAGCTGCACGTCCACGTGAACACCCTGCGGTACCGGATCGGCCGGATCGAGGAGCTGACGGGGCGTGACCTCTCCCGGCTGGAGGACCGGGTGGACTTCTACCTGGCGCTGGAACTGGCCTGACGAGCCGGCCGGACGAACTGACCTGATGAACCGCCGGACGGACCGGCCGGAAGAACCGGTCCGGCGCCGCGCCCGGACACGCGGGAGGGCCCGCCGCGACCACGGTCGCGACGGGCCCTCCTCGTACGGTTCGCCCCTGCCGGTCGGCCTACTGGACCGGGATCACCGAGGTCAGCCACTGGAAGGCGCTCGGGACCATCTTCTTCCACTGCTCGGTCGTGTGCGGGCCGGAGCCCTCCTCGACCTGGACGGTGGTCGGGGCCTTGGCCGCGGCGCGGATCGCCTCGCCGTCCTCGAAGCCGTCGCCCTTGGAGCCGCTGACCAGCAGCGCGACCTTCGGCGGCTGCGCGGCGGTCTTCAGGATGTTGACCGGGTTGTTGGCCTCGCGCAGCTTGGCGTCCTTGCCGACCAGGGAGTCCGGCTCCTGCGCCGGGTCGTTGTAGCCGGACATCGCGATGGCGGCCCGGTACCGGTTGGGGTGGGACAGCGACAGCTTGGCCGCGCAGTGGGCGCCGGCCGAGTAGCCGGCGATCGCCCAGCGGTCCGCGGACGGGTCGGCGCGGAAGTTGTCCAGCACCATCTGCGGGACGTCGCGGGTGACCCAGGCGTCGGCGTTGATCTTGCCGGGGATGTCGGTGCAGCCCGCGTCCTGGTTGTTCAGCAGCTTCGTGCGGGGCGAGACCAGGATGAACGGGGCGACCTTGCCCTGCTGCATCAGCGGCTTGAGCTGCTCGGAGACCTTGAGGGTGCCGTACCAGGTGGACGAGGAGCCGGGGTAGCCCGGGATCAGCTCGACCACGGGGAACTTCTTGTCCTTGAACGCGGGGTCGTTGTACTGCGGCGGCAGCCAGACCAGCACCTCGCCGTCGACGCCGGACACCTGGCCCTTGAGCTCGGTCTTCTGGACGTCGTTCGGGACGAGCGGGTCGTTCACACCGCCGAAGCTCTGCTTGACCTTCGGCGGCTCCTTGGCGGCGTCGCCGCTCTGGCCGGGGGTGGCGGCGGCGGTCGGGTCGACCGGCGCCACCACGGGCACCGCGCGGACGTGGTTGCCGGTGCCGAGCAGGTCGTCCCAGTTGCCGTAGATCAGGTTGGCGTTGTTGACCATGACGAAGACCATCAGGACGGCCGTGACCTGGCAGAACATGATCATGACGATCCGGGTGAGGTAGCGCACCGGCTGCGGTCCGCCGACCTTCCCCCAGAACAGCAGCGCCACTGTGATGGACACCGGCACCAGGATGACGGTGAGGAGGAAGAATGGCGTGCCTGTCAGTTCCATCGAGTTCTCGTATCCGGGTCGCACGCCGCCCGGGCCCCACTCGCCCGGACGCACGTCAATGGCATCAGACGGTGGTGGACCGGTGATCGGTTGCCGTCCGAATCTGTGCGGAACCTGAGAGGAACATCACTTTCTCGCGATGAACCCGTTCGGATCGGCGCCTAAGTCTGCCACCCGGACAGATGACGTCCGGACCAGATGTTCAGCGAACTACCAGGAAAGGTCCCCCGGGGCACCTTACCTCCCAGGCCGTTCGGCCTGCCGGGCGAGGCGGTGCGATGGCGCGCGACCAGGGAAGGGAGACTATGGGGATGAGCATCACCCGCTTTCGCCCGTCCCGCCGCTTCTGGCCCGTGTGCGCCGTTCTGGCACTCGCGGTCACCGCGGCCGGTTGCAGCAGTACCGGAGGCAGACGCGCCGAGGAGGCCCGCGCCAAGGCCGCGGCCACCGGCGGCAGCGCCGTCACCACCCCGCGCTGGAAGGTCGCCATGGTGACCCACGCCGGCGCCGGAGACGCCTTCTGGGACACTGTGCGCAAGGGCGCCGAGCAGGCCGCCGCCAAGGACAACATCACCTTCCTGTACTCCAACGACGCGCAGACCCAGAACCAGGTCCAGCTCGTCCAGGCCGCCATCGACCAGAAGGTCGACGGCCTGCTGGTCACCCTCGCCAAGGGCGACGCCATGGCCGGCGTCCTCGCCAAGGCCAAGGCCGCCGGCATCCCCGTGATCACCATCAACTCCGGCCAGGAGTACTCGCAGAAGTTCGGCGCGCTCACCCACATCGGCCAGGACGAGTCCACCGCCGGCCAGGCCGCTGGTGCCGAGCTGGCCTCGCGCGGCCGCAAGAACGTGCTCTGCGTGATCCACGAGCAGGGCAACGTCGGCCAGGAGCAGCGCTGCTCCGGAGCCCAGTCCAAGGCCGGCGGCACCTTCCAGGTGCTCTACGTCAACGGCGTCGACATGCCCGACGCCCGCGCCGCGATCTCCGCCAAGCTCCAGGCCGACCAGGCCATCGACACCGTGCTGACCCTCTCCGGCCCGATGGCCGCCACCGGCCTCCAGGCCGTCCAGGACGCCCACCGCGACGTCGAGCTGGACACCTTCGACCTGGGCACCCAGGTGGTGTCCGGGCTCAAGTCCGGCAGCGTCGGCTTCGCCGTCGACCAGCAGCCGTACCTCCAGGGCTACACGGGCGTCGACCTGATCTGGCTGTACAAGTACAACCTGAACATGCTCGGGGGCGGCAAGCCCGTCGAGACCGGTCCGCAGATCCTGACCAAGGACAACGCCGACGCGCTCGCCGAGTACGTCGCGAGGGGGACCAGGTGAGCAGCCCCGACCTCCTCGCCCAGGACGGCCTGGTCGACGACCGTCCGGCGGCCCTGCGGCGGCTCCTCGCCCGCCCCGAGCTGGGCTCGCTGATCGCCGCCGTCGCGGTCTTCCTGGTCTTCGCCGCCGTCGCCGAACCCTTCCTGCGGGTCTCCTCGCTGGGCACCGTGCTGTACGCGGCCTCCACCATCGGGATCATGGCGGTGCCGGTCTCGCTGCTGATGATCGGCGGCGAGTTCGACCTCTCGGCCGGCGTGCTGGTCACCACCGCCGCACTGACCTCCTCGATGGTCTCGTACCAGCTCACCGCGGTGACCTGGGTCGGCGTGCTGGTCTCGCTGGCGACCACGCTGGCCATCGGCTGGTTCAACGGGTGGATGCTCGGCCGCACCAGGCTGCCCAGCTTCATCGTCACGCTCGGCACCTTCCTGATGCTGACCGGCGCCAACCTGGGCGTCACCAAGGCGATCTCCGGCACCGTCTCCACCAAGTCGATCTCCGACATGGAGGGCTTCGCCTCCTGCCGCTGGCTGTTCGCCTCCGAGGTGACCGTCGGCGGGCTGACGATCAAGGCCACCGTCTGGTGGTGGCTCGGTCTGCTCGTGGTCGGCAGCTGGGTGCTGCTGCGCACCCGCTTCGGCAACTGGGTCTTCGCGGTCGGCGGCGACGCGGACGCGGCCCGCGCGGTCGGCGTGCCGGTCGCCCGGACGAAGACCCTGCTCTACCTGGGCGTCGGCTTCGGCGCCTGGGTGCTCGGCCAGCACCTGCTGTTCTCCTTCGACACCGTGCAGTCCGGCGAGGGCGTCGGCAACGAGCTGATCTACATCGTCGCGGCCGTCATCGGCGGCTGCCTGATCACCGGCGGCTACGGCTCGGTGGTCGGCTCCGCGCTCGGCGCGCTGATCTTCGGCATGGCCAGCAAGGGGATCATCTACGCCCAGTGGAACCCGGACTGGTTCAAGTTCTTCCTCGGCGCGATGCTGCTGCTGGCCGCGCTGCTGAACGCCTACGTCAAGCGCCGGGCCGAGCGGGGGCCGCGATGAGCACCGCGATGAGTACCGGGACGAGCACCGGGATTCCGGCCGGCGACGAGCTGCTGTCGCTCGAGGGCGTCGGCAAGAGCTACGGCACCGTCCGGGCGCTGCAGGACGTCTCGCTGACCCTGCGGGCCGGTGAGATCAGCTGCGTGCTCGGCGACAACGGGGCCGGCAAGTCCACCCTGATCAAGATCATCGCGGGGCTGCACCAGCACGACGAGGGCACCTTCACCGTCGGCGGCGAGGAGGTTCGCCTCGCCTCCCCGCGCCAGGCCCTGGACCGCGGCATCGCCACCGTCTACCAGGACCTCGCGGTCGTCCCGCTCATGCCGGTCTGGCGCAACTTCTTCCTCGGCTCCGAGCAGGGCATGCGCCGCTGGGGCGGCCTGCGGCTGGACGCCGACGGGATGCGCGCCACCACCCGCGAGGCGCTCGCCCGGATGGGCATCGACCTGTACGACGTCGACCGGCCGATCGGCACCCTCTCCGGAGGGCAGCGCCAGTGCGTGGCGATCGCCCGCGCGGTGCACTTCGGCGCCAAGGCGCTGATCCTCGACGAGCCCACCGCCGCGCTCGGCGTCAAGCAGTCCGGAGTGGTGCTCAAGTACGTCACCGCCGCCCGCGACGCCGGGCTCGGGGTCGTGCTGATCACCCACAACCCGCACCACGCGTACCTGGTCGGCGACCACTTCACCCTGCTCAAGCGGGGCCGGATGGCGGGCAGCCATCCGCGTGCCGAGATCAGCCTCGAACAGCTCACCACCGAGATGGCCGGGGGCTCCGACCTCGCCGAGCTCTCGCACGAGCTGGCCCGGCCCTCCGTGTCCGGCCCCGGCGTCTCCGGCACCTCCGTCGCCGGCCCCGGCGTTTCCGGCCCCGGCGTTTCCGACCCGTCCGATTCCGACCCCCGTGAGGAGCGTCCGCAGCCGTGACCAGCTCCCAAGGCAGCACCCGGCCACCCGTCCTGCCCACCCTCCTCGGCCTCGGCCCGCGCGCCGAGCGCCGCCGCCGCGCCCTGCCCGCCGGGATACTGCGGCTGCCCACCATCGGCGTCGACATCGGCGGCACCAAGGTGGTCGCCGGGGTGGTGGACGGCGAGGGCAAGGTGCTGGAGAAGCTGCGCACGGACACGCCGCACAAGAGCAAGAGCCCCAAGGTCGTCGAGGACGTCATCGTCGAGCTGGTGCTCCAGCTCGCCGACCGGCACGACGTCCACGCCGTCGGCATCGGCGCGGCCGGCTGGGTCGACGCCGACCGCTCCAACGTGCTGTTCGCCCCGCACCTCAACTGGCGCAACGAGCCGCTCCAGGAGGCGCTCAGCGAGCGGCTGCGGTTCCCGGTGATCGTGGAGAACGACGCCAACGCGGCCGCCTGGGCCGAGTGGCGCTTCGGCGCCGGGCGCGGCGAGGACCACATGGTGATGCTCACCCTGGGCACCGGCATCGGCGGCGCGGTGGTCCGGGACGGCTACGTGGACCGCGGCAAGTACGGCCTGGCGGGCGAGTTCGGGCACATGCAGGTGCTGCCCGGCGGCCACCGCTGCCCGTGCGGCAACCGGGGCTGCTGGGAGCAGTACTCGTCCGGCAACGCGCTGGTGCGCGACGCGCGCGAGCTGGTCGCCGAGGAGTCGCCGGTGGTGCAGCCGCTGCTGGCCCGGGCGGGCGGCACGGTCGAGGGCATCACCGGCCCGCTGGTCACCGAGGCCGCCCAGGACGGCGACCCGACCGCGACCGAGCTGCTCTACGAGGTCGGCACCTGGCTCGGCATCGGCATCGCCAACCTGGCCGCCGCGCTGGACCCGGGCCGCTTCGTCATCGGCGGCGGGGTCTCCGAGGCGGGCGACCTGCTGCTCGGTCCGGCCCGGGACACCTTCCGCCGCACCCTCACCGGGCGCGGCTTCCGCCCGGAGGCAGCCATCGTGCACGCCGCCCTCGGCAACGAGGCGGGCCTGGTGGGCGCGGCCGACCTGGCCCGGCAGGTGGCGCGGCGCTTCCGCACGATCAAGCGGCGGCGCGTGGAGCGCAGCGCGCTGTAGCGGGGAGGCGGGGCCGCTCCGGTCGGGGCGCTGACAGGGTTCAACCGACAGAGTTCAACCGACAGAGTTCAGCGAACAGCTTTCAGCCGACAGCTTTCAGATGACAGATTTCGTTTTCTGTCATCTGAAAGCTGTCGGCTGTTTCGTGTTCCCCGAACCCCCGTCGCCCCGTCAACTACCGGTTGGTAGCGGCGCGGTGTGGTTGTCGGATGATGCCTCCTGTGGAACAACTGATGAGTTGACGTCGACTCAGGAGGACTCGCATGAGAGCTCTGCCCCGTCTCGCGCCGTCTCTGTTACTCACCACCGCGCTGGTCTGGTCCGGTGTCGGCCCGGCCGGCGCCGCGGCCCCGCCGTCGAAGGTGCCGGAGGCGGTGGGCCGGGGCGGCGCGGTGTCCACCGTCGACGCGGACGCCACCGCCGCCGGCATCGAGGTGCTGCGCAAGGGCGGCAACGCGGTGGACGCGGCCGTCGCCGCCGCCGCGGCCCTCGGGGTCACCGAGCCGTACTCCTCCGGCATCGGTGGCGGCGGGTACTTCGTCTACTACGACCACGCCACCGGCCGGGTGCACACCATCGACGGCCGGGAGACCGCCGGCCGCACCGCCGACACCGGCCTCTTCCTGGAGGACGGCAAACCGCTGGCCTTCGCCGACGCCGTCACCAGCGGTCTGTCCGTCGGCGTCCCCGGCACCGCCGCCACCTGGGACACCGCGCTGCGCAAGTGGGGCACCCGCTCGCTCGCCCAGAACCTCGAACCGGCCGAGCGGATCGCCGACAACGGCTTCGTCGTGGACGACACCTTCCGCAAGCAGACCGCCGACAACTACGCCCGGTTCAAGGACTTCCCGGCCACCGCCGCGCTCTACCTGCCGAACGGCAAGCCCCCCGAGACCGGCACCCTGCTGCGCAACCCCGACCTCGCCGCCACCTACCGGCTGCTCGCCAAGGACGGCGTCAAGGCCTTCTACCAGGGCGAGTTGGCCGGGGACATCGTCAACACCGTGCAGCACCCGCCGGTCGACCCGGCCTCCGGCCGCAACGCCCGCCCCGGCAAGGTCGACGCCACCGACCTCGCCGCCTACCGGGTCCGCGACCAGGCGCCCACGCACGTCTCCCACGGCGACTACGACCTCTACTCGATCGCCCCCTCCAGCTCCGGCGGGACCACCGTGGGCGAGGCGCTCAACATCCTGGAGGACGGCGGCGACGTCTCGACGTACAGCGCCACCCAGTACTACCACCACTTCCTGGAGGCCTCCCGGATCGCCTTCGCCGACCGTAACCGCTGGGTCGGCGACCCGGCCTTCAACGACGTCCCCGTCAAGGAGCTGCTCTCCGAGCGCTACGCCGCCTCCCGGGCCTGCCTGATCAGCCCCGACCGCGCGCTCACCAGTCCGCTCGCCCCCGGCGACCCGCGCCACCCGGCCGACTGCGAGAGCGCCGGCCCGGCCGCGGACGAACCGTACGAGGGAACCAACACCACGCACCTGACGGTCGCCGACCGCTGGGGCAACATCGTCTCGTACACGCTCACCATCGAGCAGACCGGCGGCAGCGGCATCGCCGTCCCCGGTCGGGGCTTCCTGCTCAACAACGAGCTGACCGACTTCAACTTCACCCCGCTCTTCCCCGGCGTCCCCGACCCCAACCTGCCGGGCCCGGGCAAGCGGCCGCGCTCCTCGCTCTCCCCGACCATCGTGCTGCGCGACGGCGAGCCGCTGCTCGCCACCGGCAGCCCCGGCGGCGCGACCATCATCACCACCACCCTCCAGGTGCTGCTCGGGCGGCTCGACCGGGGCCTGAGCCTGGAACAGGCCATCGCCGCGCCGCGCGCCAGCCAGCGCAACACCGCCACGACCCAGGCCGAGCCCGGCTTCCTGGCGCTGCCCGAGCGGGCCGCGCTGGAGGGCCTCGGACAGAGCTTCGTCAACGGCGGCGAGATCGGCGCCGCCACCGGCGTGGAACGGCTGCCGGACGGCCGCTGGGTGGCCGCCGCCGAGCCCGTGCGGCGCGGCGGCGGCTCGGCCGCGGTGGTCCGGCCCGCGCGCTGATCGGACCGGCCTGTCGGTGCCGGACGGTATGTTCGGGGTGGGCCCGTCCCGTGAGGGGCGGCCCACCCCGTCCGCATGTCCGTCCGCACCTCCGTCCGCACCGAACCCCCGGGAAGGCCGCCCGCCGTGACCGTCCGCATCGCCACCTGGAACATCAACTCCGTCACCGCGCGGCTGCCCAAGCTCCTGGAGTGGCTGGAGGGCGCCAAGCCCGACGTGCTCTGCCTCCAGGAGCTCAAGTGCGCGGCCGACGCCTTCCCGTACGAGGCGGTCCGCGAGCTCGGCTACGAGACGGCCGCGCACGGCAACGGCCGCTGGAACGGCGTGGCGATCGTCTCCCGGCTCGGCCTGGACGACGTCGTGCGCGGCCTCCCCGACCAGCCCGGCTACCTCGCGGACGGCGCCCTGCTGCCCGAGGTCGAGCCGCGCGCCATCGCCGCCACCTGCGGCCCGGTCCGGGTCTGGTCGGTCTACGTGCCCAACGGCCGTGAGGTCGGCCACGCGCACTACCAGTACAAGCTGGAGTGGCTGGAGGCGCTGCGCAAGGCCGCCACCGAGGACGCCGCCGGCGCCCGCCCGTTCGCCGTCCTCGGGGACTTCAACATCGCCCCGACCGACGAGGACGTCTTCGACGCCGTGGCCTTCGAGGGCCTCACCCACGTCACCCCGGTCGAGCGCGCCGCGCTGACGTCGCTCGGCGAGATCGGCCTCCAGGACGTGCTGCCCCGCCCGCTCAAGTACGACCGCCCGTACACCTACTGGGACTACCGCCAGCTGGCCTTCCCCAAGAACCGGGGCATGCGGATCGACCTCACCTACGCCAACAAGCCCTTCGTCGACGCCGTCACCGACAGCTACGTCGACCGCGAGGCCCGCAAGGGCAAGGGCACCTCGGACCACGCGCCGGTCGTGGTGGACCTCGACCTCTGAGCGGCGCCGCGGGCGTCACGCCGGGTGAGGGGCCGTAACCCGAACGGTCGTGAGCGCTGGCCGGGGCCGGGGCGGGTCCCTACCGTCGGTGAATGACCGGGTGCGGTCGATCGACCACGTGGACATGGGAGTCCCCCGGCCGCACCCGAGAATCCCGGAGGTTCCGGCATGCGCCCCATGCGTACGGCCGCCGCCGCACTGATCGGCGCGACGGCGCTGACCGGCCTGACGGCCCCCCTCGCATCCGCCAGGGATGGTGCGGCCTCGGTCAGCCCGTCCCAGGCCGCACCGGGCCAGACCGTGACGGTCACGGTCGCCTGCGAGAAGTCGGACAAGCCCGACGCCAAGACCATCACCGCCCGCTCCGCCGCCTTCGAGGGCGGTCCGGCGACCCTCACCCTGGGCCCCGACGGCAAGCACAGCGGCTCCGCCCGCCTGGTCGGCGAACACGCCGGGGACAGCAAGGTCGACGGCACCTGCCCGGACGGCGGCGCCTTCGCGACCACCGTCACCGTCACCACCGCGGCCGCCACCACCCCGGACAAGAGCGCCGACAAGAACCCCGACAAGAACCCGCAGAAGAACCCCGACAAGAGCCTCGGCGAATGGGGCGAGGCCGCGGGGGAGTGGGCCGGTTCGCTCGGGCAGTCCGGCGCCGGCAGTCAGCAGGTCGCCCCGCACGGCTCGGTGCAGACCGGCCTCGGCGGCTCGGTCGCGTCGAACCCGGCGGAGCTGGCCGGCGGCCTCGCGCTGGTCGCGGGCGGTGTCGGCGGCTTCTGGCTGCTGCGGAGGCGCGGTGCCTGAGGGCCTCACCACCGCGCGCCCCGTGCGCCCCTGTGCCGCGCCGCTGGATCCCACCGGGACCGGCGGCGCGGAGGCGTGTCACGCGGGCAGCGGCCCGGCGCTCCCGTAGCGCTCGCTGCCCGCGCCGGCCTCGCTGCCCTCGCGGTGGAGCCGGTCCTGGTGGCGGAGGGTGCCGTCGGCCAGCAGGTACTGGGCCAGCACGTAGGTCGCCATGATCCAGAAGTGATGGCCCGGCAGCTCCCGCCACTTCGCCAGCTGGGTGGCGATCAGCGTGTCGGAGAGCAGGAACAGTGCCCCGCCCAGCCCGGTCCGCCAGCCCAGCCCGGCCGAGGTGACGGCCGTCGAGGCCAGCAGCAGGCTGTAGCCCGCCACCGGGACGCGCAGGTCCCCGAGGTCCGGCCAGAGCTGCCCGACCAGGGTCACCCAGGCCGTCGCGTACGCGGCCGCGACCATCAGGGCCCGGCGGCGGTCGGTGAGCGCGCCGCGCTTGACGAACATCGTCACGTAGCAGACGTGCGCCGCCGCGAACGAGCCCATGCCCGCGAGGAACGCGGGCTCGTTCTTCAGCTGGAGCAGCACGTCCCCGCCCGCACTCAGCAGCAGTGCCGGCGCCAGCAGCTTCGGCGCCTCCTGCCCGGCCTGCTTGGCCGCCGCCACGCTCTGCGCGGCCAGCAGCGGCATCAGGGCCGGCTTGGTGGCGTTCCGGAGCACGGAGGCGCCGGAGGCGATCGCGCCCAGGTGCGCCACCGAGGTGGCCGCGAAGCCGCCCAGCAGGCCGGTGGCCGAGCGCAGTCGGGCCCCGAGGCCGGCGCGGTTGGTGGTACGGACAGTCATGCGTGCGCCTCCCGGTGAGCCGTTGCTTCGGACCCGACCCTAGAGGAGCCGGATCGGCGACGGAAGGGCGGGTTACCGGTGCGTAACCCCGACGGGTGCGCGGCGGTGACGGGGCGGCCGGCCGGCGGAGCGCGGGCCCCCGCTTCGAGGGCTCTTGCGGAGAGTTCCTCAGGAGGGCGGTTGCTGCCGTCGGGTGGCCCGGGCACCGTCTAGTCTGGACCCCGACATGGATCAGCAGGACTACGCGGTCGGCGCCACCCGGGTGGCCGGCCGGCCGGACGGACGCGCGGGCGGGGCAGGACGGGGAAGCGCCGACGCCGTCCTCGCCGTACGCGAAGCCGGTCCTGACGGCGGCCCTGACAGCGTTCCCGGCCCTGGTTCCGAGACCGGTTCCGATGCCGGTCCTGGAGCCGGCCCCGGAACCGGCCCCGTCGGCAGGGGGCCTGGGGTGGTCGCGGCGAGCGGTGCTGACGACGCGCAGGCGCCGGCCCCCGCGGCCGTCGACGTGACGCTCTCGCCCGACCCGGGACTGCTGCGCCTGGCCCACTGGTTCGCCGCCGCCACCCCCGGCACCGCCGACGACCTCTGCACCGCCTCCTTCGGCCTCTACCCCGCCCGCCACCTCGGCGCCACCGCCGAGCCTGCCGCCGATCCCGGCGTCAGCTGGTGGCACGGCCCCACCGCGCACTCCGCCACGCCCCTGCGTCCCCGGGAGGACCGCACCGACGGCGGCCTTCGCCGCGCCCGGCGCGACGACGCCGCATTGCCCGTCGTCCGGTCAGGTGCCAAGCCGGGCAGGCCGGGCCGGCACCGCAGGCCCGAGCCCACGCGGGTGACGCCGCTCACCGTTGTGGCGCAGGATCGTTCCGGCGAGGAGCTCCCGGCTGCCGAACGCCGGATCGCCGCCCGGCTGTTGCTCGCCCATCCACTGGTCACCGCCTCCGGTCCGCACGCCGACGGCTTCCCGCTGATCCGCCGTCACCGGGACTGGCTGGCCGAGCGGTTCGACACCCTGCTCGGCTACCGCCTCGTGGTCGGCCCCTGGCACGCCCGGCTCTGCAAGGCCGGCCTCGGCCCCGATGCCTCCCGGCGACTCGAACACCCCGTCACCGGAGCGCCGTTCACCCCGGCCGGGTACGCCCAACTCGCCCTCGCGCTGGCCCTGTTGGTCGACGCCCCGGAGGAGCTGGACTACCGGCGACTGCTCGACGCGATGACCGCCGCCGCCCCCGAACTCGCCGCCGAACCGGCCGATCTCGGCATGGCGCTGGCCGCGCTGGCCGGCTGGCAGGTGCTCGGCGAACTGCCGACCGACCCGGCCGACGACTCCTTCGTGCTGACCGTGGACCGCGAACTCGCCCGGGCCGTCCCGGCCGGCCCGCCCGCCCTCGCCGACGACGCCGCCGACCTGATCCGCCGCGCCGCCCACGCCGAGCCCGCCACCGCCGTCCGCCGACTGCTCGCCGAGACACCCGCCGTCCTGGCCGCCGACCTCCCCGAGGACCACCGCGCCTGGCTGCAGGAGCACCGGCTCAGCGGCCCGGCGGCGCTCGCCGAATTCCTCGGTCTGGAGGCCGAACTGCGGGCCGAGGGCGTCGCCCTGCTCGACCCGGCCGCCGAACTCACCGACCTCGCCCTCCCCGGCGCCGGCACCGTCGCCCAGGCCGCCCTGCTGCTGGTCGAGCGCCTGGTCGAGGAGGTCCGCCCACTGCCCGGCGAGGCGGTGGCCGGCGACGTCCCGATCCCGGACGCGTTGATAGACGGCGTCCTCGGCGACATCGCGGACGAGTACGGCCTGCCCGCCCGCTACCTCGCCGACCGCACCGCCCTGCGGCGCGACGCCCTCGACCTGCTCCACCGCCTCGCCCTGATCGCCCCCACCCCCCACCCCACCCGCCCCCCGGCCTGGCGCCTGCGCCCCCCGGCCGCCCGCTACGCCCCGGCACCCGACCTGCACCCCTCGCCCGGCACGGGGCGCCACTCCCGCCCCGGCCCGCTGATCCCGCCGCCGGCCGGGGCCCGCGCGGAGCAGTGGGCGTAGCGGGGGCGCCGCTCGCGGGTGGGGGAGCCTGGCTCCTGGGCCCCGCCCGTCCGCTCGCTGCGCTCCGGCGCCTGGCCGGTATCCCACGCCCCGCCCCGGGGCGTTGATCCCGCCGCCGGCCGGGCCGCCGCTTGCCGCCGGTGCGAGACGGAGGCGGGCCGGGAAGCAAGAAGCACCGGGTCCAGGAGGGGGACCGCGGTGCTGGTTGAGGCGGGTGTCGGGGTGCTACTTGCTGGCGGAGGCGCTGGCGAGGGGACCGTGTTCGACGGTTTCCAGGGTGGCGCCGACGCCCAGGGTGCCGAGGGCGATGGAGGCGAGGACGGCGGTGACGGCGAGCAGCCGGCGGTGCCGTTGGGGCAGGGGGAAGCGCGGTTCCTGGTAGGGCGCCTGAGGGTTGGCGTTCATGACAGGGAGGTTTCCAGGGCGGCGTGAACGGTCGGTACGCGCGGGTGAAGTCCGGACGGGGGTTGGGCGTCGGTTGGCCGCATAGGCCCCGACCGTCGCCGGCCGGGGCGTCTGCGCAGGTCAGCGGCGCGGACTCGACTCGCCGACGACCTCCCGGACGGCGTCCCGCAGACCGTGCGGCGGGTGGAAGCGGGAGGGCGCGGCGGCCGGGTCCTCGCGGAGTTCCTTCACCAGTGAGACGCACAGCAGCAGCATCACCACCACGAACGGCAGCGCGACCAGGATCGTCGCGTTCTGGAGCGCGGTCAGCCCGCCGGCCAGCAGCAGGGCCGCCGCCACCCCGCCCATCAGCACGCCCCAGACCACCACCAGCCAGGTGCGCGGGTGCAGCGACCCCCGGCTGGAGAGCGAGCCGAGCACCAGCGAGGCCGAGTCGGCGCTGGTGATGAAGAAGGTCATCACCAGCAGCACCGCGACCACGCTGGTCACCGAGCCGAGCGGCAGCGAGCGCAGCATCTCGAACAGGGAGGCCTCCGGGCCCTGCGGGATGGTCGCGACCAGGTCGGCCGCCCCGGTGGTGACCAGCCGGATGGCGGTGCCGCCCATCACGCAGAACCAGATGACCGTGGCCCCGCTGGGCACCAGCAGGACGCCGAGCAGGAACTGCCGGACGGTGCGGCCGCGCGAGATCCGCGCGATGAAGGTGCCGACGAAGGGCGCCCAGGAGAGCCACCAGGCCCAGTAGAAGATCGTCCAGGAGCCCAGCCAGCCCTCGTCGGTGAAGGCGCCGGTCTGGGTGGACATGGCGAGCAGGTCGGAGAGGTAGCCGCCGACGGAGGAGGGGATCGCGTCCAGCGCGAACACGGTCGGGCCGAACACGAAGACGAAGACCATGATCAGCGAGGCGAGCACGACGTTCGCGGTGGAGAGCCACTTCACGCCCTTGTGCACCCCGGAGAACGCGGAGACCACGAACGCGGCGGTCAGCGAGCCGATGATGACCAGCTGGGCGTTCTGGGTGTTGCGGACGGAGGAGATGTAGCCGAGCCCGTCGGCGACCTGGAGCGCGCCGAGGCCGAGGCTGGTCGCGGAGCCGAAGACGGTGGCGAACACGGCCAGCAGGTCGATCGTGCGCCCGGCCCAGCCGTCCGCCCCGCGCTGTCCGATCAGCGGGACGAAGGCGGCGGAGATCCGGTTGCCCCGGCCCTTGCGGAAGGTGGTGTAGGCGAGGGCCAGGCCGCCGACGGCGTAGATCGCCCACGGGTGCAGGGTCCAGTGGAAGAGCGAGAACTCCAGGGCCTGCTGGGCGGCGGCCGAGCTCTGCGGTTCCAGGCCCGATCCGGGCTGCGGGCTGGCGAAGAGCTGGAGCGGTTCGCCGACGCCGTAGAACATCAGGCCGATGCCCATGCCGGCGCTGAACATCATGGCGATCCAGGCGAGGGTGGAGAACTCGGGCTCGTCGTCGTCGCGGCCGAGCCGGATCCGGCCGAAGCGGCTGAACGCGAGCAGCACGCTGAGCACCAGGAAGACGTCGGCGGCGACCACGAACAGCCAGCCGAAGTTGTGCAGCACCCAACCGAGCGCGGTGTCGGAGGTGCGGCCGAGCGAGTCCTCGGCGAAGACGCCCCAGGCGACCACCGCCAGCACCAGGGCGGCGCCGATGCCGAACACCGCCCGGTCGGCCGGAAGGGTCGCGGCGGGTTCGTCGGGCTCCTTCGCGGGCTGGTCGGGCGGGGGCGGCTGGGTGCTCATCGGATGGACCTCTCGACGTGCTCGGCGCGTTCGGACTGTTCGGACCGCTCGGATCCCGCTGGGACCTCGTCGTCCCGTGCGGGACGCTCGGAATCAAGCTGTATGCCGCACTATGTCCAGTTCGCTCCGCGAGCGACGGGACGGCGCGCCGGGGAGGCGGCTGGTCGGGACCTACGTCCCGTCAGGCCGCCTTTCCCTCCCCGTGCTCCTGCCCGTGGTCCTTCCCGTGGTCGTGCTCGCGAGGAACTCCGGTGCCACGTCGTGCAGTTCGGGCAGCGCCTCGGCCGCCGGCCGGTGTCCGGACGATCCGGGCGAGCGGGGTGGCCGACACGCGGTGCTCCTCTTCGGGCCGGGGTTTCGCCGACGGCGGGCACGGTAGGTGTTCACACCAGTGGGAAACCGGAGAGCGCGAGCCCGTCCAGGACGGCCTCCGGGCCCCGGCCCTGGTTTGCGCGCCCCGGCGAACCGCCTACGCTGACACGGAAGGAAACCCGTTCATGGACGACGAGGTCCGCACTCCGAACGAAGCAGCCCCGGTCCCGGCCGCCCCCGCGCGGCACGTCCGCGAGGACGGCGTGGACCGCCGGACGCTGCTGCGGATGGTCTCCGCCGCCGGGGTGCTGGTCGCGCCGATCCCGGCCGCCCCGCTGCTCACCGCGGGCCGGGCGGCCGCCGAGGAGGTGCCCGTGCCCAGGTCCCTGCCCGGGTCGGTACCCGGATCCGTTTCCGGGTCCGTTCCCGGGTCCGTTCCCGGGTCGACGCCGGGGGTGGTGCCCGGTCCCGTGCCCGGGATCGTCAAACCGCTGCCCGCCGAGTGGTTCGTGCCGCACGGCACCAACGCCGAGATGCGCTGGGACGCCTTCCGCGACGCCGACGGAAGTGCCGCCGTCGGCCGCCACGTGCCGGTGGAGCGGTTCTTCGTCCGCAACCACACCAGCACCCCGCTGATCGACCCCGACACCTGGAGCCTCAAGCTCTTCGGCAGCGGTCTGCGCGGCGCCCCGACGGCCGAGCGCCCGGTCGAGTTCGGCCTGGAGGACCTGCGGGAGCTGCCGTCCACCCGGATCAGCGCGCTGATCGAATGCGCCGGCAACGCCCGCAGCTACTACCTCAAGCAGCAGAGCCAGCCCGTTCCGGGCACGCCGTGGACGCTCGGCGGCGTCGGCTCGGCGAGCTGGCGGGGCGTCCGGCTGGCCGAGGTGCTGCGGGCCGCCGGGCTGACCGCGGCGGCGGTGGACGTGCTGCCCACCGGCCTGGACCCGGACTACGTCGTCGGCGGCACCAACTACGGCCCGGTGCGCCGCCCGCTGCCGATCGCCAAGGCACTGGACGACGTGCTGCTCGCGTACGAGATGAACGGCGAGCCGCTCACCCCGGACCACGGCGCCCCGGCCCGGCTGGTGGTGCCCGGCTGGGTGGGCATCGCCTCGATCAAGTGGGTGGGCAGCATGGAGGTCGCCGCCCATCGGCTGTACTCGCCGTGGAACACCGACTTCTACCGGATGTTCGGCCCGGACTACCCGCCGGGCGGCGGCGCCCCGCTCACCGAGCAGGTGGTCAAGTGCGCCTTCGAGCTGGCCGCGGGCGCGCGGCTGGCGGCGGGCCGCGAGCACCGGCTGCACGGGCGCTCGTGGTCCGGGGCGGCGGCGGTGCGCCGGGTCGAGGTGAGTGCCGACGGCGGCCGGACCTGGCGGCGCGCCGAACTGCGTGACGAGCCGAGGGCCGACGGCTGGGTGCGCTGGAGCATCGGCTGGCGCCCCGAGCGGCCCGGCCCGTACGAGCTGCGCGCCCGCGCGACGGACCGCCGGGGCAACACCCAGCCCGAACGGGCGGTGTTCAACCGGGAGGGCTACCTGTTCGGTGCGGTGGTCGCCCACCCGGTGACGGTGGTCTGAGCCGCGCCGGCCCTCTGAGCCGCGCCAGCCCGCTGGGTCGCGCCGGCCGGGGCTCAGCCGGTGGACTGGACCTCGTACGGGGCCGGGTACCGCGTCTCGTACGGGGTCAGCACCAGCCGCACCACGTCCTCCAGACGCCGCCGGGCGTCCCCGAGGGTGGTGCGGCCGGTCACCCAGGCGGTCAGCTCGCCCTGCCAGGCGTGGGCGACGATGTGCCGCACCAGGTCGCTCGCGGCGGCCGGCACCTCGGCCGTCACGGCCTGCAGGGCGGTGCTGTCGGCCCGGGCCATGCCTTGCAGGGCCTCGCTGGCGAACGGGTCGGTGGAGGCGGCCACGGCCACCCTCAGCCGCGCGAGTTCGGGCTGCCGCTGGTAGGCCCGCATCCCGCCCCGGACGAACCGGACCGCCCGGTCGGTGGCCCCCAGCCCGGCTCTCGGCCCGCGCAGCTCGGCCACCAGGTCGGCCAGCAGCAGGCGATGCCATTCGGCGATCGCCGCAGCCAGGAGATGGTCCTTGGAGGAGAAGTAGCGGTACGCCGTCCCCAGGGCGACTCCGGACCGCTCGCAGACCTGCTTCATCTGCATCCGCTCGACGCCGATCTCGTTCACCAGGGCGAGCGCGGCCGCGATCAGGCCTTCGCGGCGTTCGAGCTGACGCGGAGACATCGCCTCCACCGGCCGTGGTGACAGGTCAACCTTGGTCACCCGCACCATGATACGGGCCGGGGCCGCTCAGGAGTATGACGCCGTCCGGCCCCCTTCCGTTCGTCGGGCGGTCACCGGGGCGCCCCGGGGGTCGGGCCGGCCTGCCGGGCCTGCCGACCCGGCCTGCTAGCCGAGCCTGCGGACCAGGGCCTCCTGGGCGGCCGAGGCGACCAGTCGGCCGTCCAGGTCGTAGAACTCGCCGAGCGTCAGGCCCCGGCCGTCCGAGGAGGTCGGGCTGCGCTGGGCGAACAGCAGCCACTCGTCGGCCCGGAACGGGCGGTGGAACCAGAGCGTGTGGTCCAGCGAGGCCAGCAGCAGCCGGGGCGGCCCGGGGCGCTGGAAGAAGTTCGGCTGCTCGTTCAGCCCGGCGGTGGAGGCCAGGGTGAGGTCGGCCAGGTAGGTGAGCGCGCCGGCGTGCGCCAGCGGGTCGTCGTCCGGGAGCGGCGTGGTGGTGCGCAGCCAGACGAACTGCTGCGGCATTCCGGGGACGGCCGGCGGGAGGCCGGGAGCGTCTGACGGCACGAAGCGCAGTTCGAGGTCGCGGAAGCCGCTCGATTTCCGCGCCGCCTCGCGCAGTTCCCCGGGCCAGCCGGAGAGCGCGTCGGGCAGGGAGTCCGGTCCGGGCACCGGGGGCATGTCGCGGTGGCGCTCGTCGGTCGACTCGGGGCGCTTGAAGGAGGCGGTGAGGCTGAAGATCTCGTGCCCGTCCTGGACCGCCCGGACCCTGCGGGCGGAGTAGGTCACGCCCTCGCGCAGCCGCTCGACCTCGTACGTGAGCGGTCGGGTCGGATCGGCGGGCAGGAGGAAGTAGCTGTGCAGGGAGTGCACCGCGCGCTGCCCCTTGCAGGTGCGTCCGGCGGCGACGAGGGCCTGGGCGGCGACGTGGCCGCCGAAGGCGCGCGTGGGGGCGCCCTCGTGGCACTGGCCCCGGAACGTGTTCTCGTTCAGCTGCTCGATCTCCAGCAGCCCGGCGAAGGACGTCGCCGGGCTGGGCTCCTGTTCGGCCGGGATCCGCTGTTCAGTCAGGTCGGTCACGGGCCCATAGTGGCAGAAGCCAACCGTGCGGCGATGTGACCTGGGTAACGCCCGAGGGTCTGGAAGGTGGATAGAACACGTTTCAGTTGGTGGTCGGCGCGAGGGATTGTCAGTGACCTCACCTAGCGTGCTCGGCATGACGCAATCCGCACACGCGTACGCCTACCTGCGTCCGTCCGCCGTCCTGGACGGCGTCGGCGGCCGCAGCCTCGACCTGGCCACCTCCGGCGGCGCCACCCCGCTCGGCGCCGCCGCCAACCCGCGCTTCTTCGCGGGCTTCCTGGCCGATCCGGCGCCGGCCGCCGCCGCGCTGCTCGCGGTCGCGGACGTCGCCGCCGCGCGCTACCACCAGCCGCAGCTGCGCGCCTCGCTCGACCCGGTGGTCACCGCCAACGGGGACCGGCTGCGCTTCGAGTCCTTCTCGGGCTGCTGCGGCGTCTACGCCCGGCTCGACGTGCTGCGGGCCGGGCTCGACGGGGACGAGATCGGCCACGGCACCACCAACGTGGACGTCAACAACCCGCTGCGCGAGGCGCTGACCAGGATCGGCCCCGCCGACCCGCTGCACCTCGCGGTCGGGCCGGACGCGCTGGAGGTCACCAGCTTCGACGGCCCGCTGGTCGAGAAGAAGGTCCCGCTGCCGGAGCGCTGGCTGCGCGGCTTCGCCGAGACCCAGGTCGTCGCCGCCGGCTTCGAGCTGCGCGCCGAGCTGCCCGCCGCCGAGGCGGTCCGGTTCCTGCGCTCGCTGCCGCGCTCCGGGCGCGGCGGGCGGGCCGGCGTCGGCTGGATCGTCCCGGCCGGCAAGGCCCTGCGGCCGACCACCCGGCCGGTGCCGGGCGCGGTCTGCCTGCCCGGGCCCGAGCGGCTGGTGGCGCTCCAGCGGGTGCTGCGGCACGCGCTCGCCCTGCGGGTGTACGGGCCGGTGGCGGCCGGGGAGCCGACCGCCTCCGCCTGGGAGGCGGTGCTGCCCGGCATGCGGCTGACCCTGACGCTCTCGCCCGACGCCTCCCGGGGCTTCTCCGGCGAGGGAGGGGTGCTCGACTCGCTCGCCACCGGAACGGCCGAGCGGGATGCCGAGCTGATCGCGGTGCTGCTCGCCTGGGAGCCCCGGATCGAGGTCGGGGACCTCGCCGCCCAGTCAGGGCTGAGCCCCGAGCGGGTCCGCGCCGCGCTCACCCGGCTGGGCACCGCCGGGCAGATCGGGTACGACACCGCCGAGGCCGCGTACTTCCACCGGCAGCTCCCCTACGACGCCGGGCGGGCCGAGGCGGCCAACCCCCGGCTGCGGGCCGCCCGGGCGCTGGTCGAGGCGGGCGCGGTACGGCTGGAGGAGGGCGGGGCGACCGCGGTGGTCACGGTGGACGACCACATCCAGCGGGTGCGGACGGACGAGTCGGGGCGGCTGAGCTGCACCTGCCTGTGGTGGGGCAAGTACCGGGGCGGACGCGGGCCGTGCAAGCACGCGCTGGCGGTCGGGATGGTGCGGGAGTCGGCCGCCGGGGCCGCGGAGGCGAAGGGGGCCGGAGCGTGAACCGCAGCGTGAACCGCAGCGAGAACAGGAGCGGGAACAGGAGCGGGAACAGGAGCGGGAACAGGATCGTGGGCCGGAGCGAGATCACGGGCGTGGACCGGGCCGAGGACACGACGGCGGGTGCCGACCGGCGCGGTCCGGTCGACGAACTGCTGACGGCCGTCCGGTCCGGACGGCTCGCGCGAATACCGGAGCTGCTGGCCGCCTTGGACGCGGCCCAGCGGCGGGACTGCCTACCCGCCTTCAAGGAACTGCGCAGGGAACTGCGCCAGGACTGGTCGCGGGAGGCCGTCGAGGCCAGGGCCAGGCTGCTGGTGGCCGGGGCCGGCTGCCACGCCGGGCCGGCCGGCGCCGCCACCTGGCTGGCGGGCGGTGACTTCAGCGGCCGTCAGTGGGCCCGGAACTCCGTGCTGCACCAGGTCATCGAGGCGCAGCCGGTGGAGTGGCAGATCGAGGTGGTCACCCGGCTGGCCGCCCGGCCGACCCGCTCCTGGGGCTCGTCGATGTACCCGGTGATCGAGGCCGTCGTCCGGCGCACCGGCTGTGAGGTGCCGCGCTCGGAGGCCTTCGTCCGGGGCTGGATGGACCGCGCCGACGACCTGGGCGGCGCGCGTCCGCCGCTGGCCGAGAAGCTGCGCGAGGACGGCTTCGCCCCGGTCCTGCTGCCCGAGGTGTTCGAACTCGCGGACGTCGGCTGGCAGCTGACCTGCCGGTACAGCCCGCGCCCCGGCGACGTCTGGACGGAGGCGATCGGCGCCCTGGCCGCGGCCGGCGTGGTGGACCGGGCCGACCTGCTCGACCGCTGCCTGGCCCGGCTGCTGCGCGGCGGCAAACCGGCCGACCAGCGGGCCTTCCTGGAGGTGCTGCGGGCGCTCGACCCGACGCCCGGGGAGTACGCGGCCCGGGTGCGCGACGTGGTGGCGCTGCTGGACGGCCTGTCGGTGCTCGCCGGGCACGCCCAGGAGGTGCTCGCCGGGCTGGACGAGGCCGGGCTGGTCGAGCCCGAGGTGCTCGCCGAGGCCTCGGCGGTGGTGCTGTTCCGCAGTGAGAAGAAGCTGGTCCGCGCCCAGCTGGCCTGGCTGGAGAAGGCCGCCCGGCGCTCGCCCGAGCGCTCCGGCCCGGTCGTGCTGGCCGCGGCCGAGGCCTTCGGGCACCCGGACGCGGCCCTCCAGGAACGGGCGCTGAACGTGGTGGCCCGTCACCTGAAGGCGGCGGGGCCGGCGGTGGTGGCGGAGCTGCGAAGCGCCGCCGAGGCGCTGAACCCGGTCCACCACCAGCGGGCGGGCGAGCTGTTCGGCGCGCCGGTCGGCGGTGACGAGGACGATCCGGACACCGGGTGGAACGAACTCCTCCCGCCGGCCCCCGAACCGCGCCCGCTCGACGCGCCGATCGCCTCGGCGGCCGAACTCGCGGAGGAGCTGTCGGCCCTGCTCGCCGCGCGCGAGCCCGGCGTGGCGGCCTTCGAACGGGTGCTGGACGGGCTGGTCCGGCTGACCCGCCTGGACCGCAGGGCGCTGGCCGAGGCGGTGGAGCCGGTCCGCCGGGCGCACCCGTGGAGCGGCACCGGCGGCTGGGGGGACTGCACGCCCCGGGAGATCCTCTACGTGGTGGCCGCGGTGGCCGGAGAGACCCCGCCGTGGAAGCTCTGGGACTACCTGGGCGGCAAGGGCCGCTCCGCGCTGCGCGGAGCGCGCACCACCGTGCACGGGGCCGTCCTCGCCGCCCGGCTGGAGGAGGCGGCCCGGCAGATCGTCCAGGGCTCGCTGCCGTACCTGCTCGCGACCCCGACCGACGCCACCGGCGCCCTGGACGCGGCCGTGCTGGTCGAGCGGATCGCCGGGTACGAGGCGGCGGACGTCACGCCGGGGAAGGCCGACCTCTCCCAGGCCCTGCTGCGGGTCGGCGCCGCGGACGAGGCGGTGCTGGCGGCGGCCGAGGCGCTCGGCTCCCCGGCCGGGCGCCGGGTGGCGCACTGGCTGCGCACCGGCGGTCTGCCCGGGCAGCCGTCCGAGCGGGTGCTGTTCGCTCCCGGCAAGGGGCTGCGGCGCGCCAACGTGTACGGGGACCGCTGGTGGGAGGACATCGAGCGGATCGCCGTGGCCCAGCCGGGCATCGGCGCCGGGCCGAAGGGGCCGGGCGGCGAGCGGCTGACGGCCGAGCTGCGGGCGCTGCTGGACGGCACCGAGCCCAGCGTCGCCCGGGCCCGCACGGTGTACGACTGGAGCTGGCGGCCCGTCGAGCACTGGTTCGCGATGCTCCCCTGGCACCGGGAGGAGCTGGCCGCGCGCTGGCTCGACCCCTTCGCCGAGGGCGCCGACCGGGATGAGCGCGGCGCCGCGCGCCACCTTCCGCTGCTCGCCGAGGCGGGCGGTCCGGCCGGGCTCGCGCTGCATCTGGCGCTGGCGTACGGCCTGGGCGCCCGGCACACCGAGGACCGGACGGCGGCGGTGGACGCCCTGCTGGTGCTCGCCGCGCGCGGCGACCTGGACGGTGGGCTGCTCGGGCGCGAACTGGGCGCTCTGGTGGCCTGCGGCACGGTGATGGCCGGCCGGCTGGGGGCGGCGCTCACCCTGGCGGCGGAGACCGGGGCCCGGGCGACGGTCTGGTCGGTGCTCGGGCCGGCCCTGCCGGGCCTGCTGGGGGCGGCCGACCCGTCGACGCGCGGGCTGGGTGACCTGATCGCGCTGGCCGCCGACTGCGCCCGGCGAACGGGCGCCCGTGGGCCGGTCGCCGAGGTGACGGCGGTGGCCGAGCGCGCGGGTTCGGGCCGGGTGGTCAAGGAGGCCCGGGCACTGCGGGACGTTCTCGCGGGCTGAGGGGGGTGGATGGGGGGCCGTGGCGACGGCTGTCAGCTGACAACTTTCAGCGAACAGATTTTGAAATCTGTTCGCTGAAAGTCGTCGTCTGTTCGCGCTCCTCCGCAGCCCCCGCGGCAGCCCCCGCAGTCCCCGCAGCCTCCGCCTCCGACCGCTCGCCGACCAGCGGGGAGATGCCCCGCGGGGTGGCGGCGACGGCCCGCCACCACAGGCGCAGGGCGGGAGGGTCGGCGGGCTCGAAGGGCTTGCCGGGGCGGGGCACCGCGAGCCGGGCGCCGAGCGCCTGGGCGGCGGTGACCACCCGCTCGGCGGGCTCCTCCCAGGGGTGCAGCGCGAGGTTGAAGGTGCACCAGTGGATCGGCAGCAGAAGCTCGCCGCCCAGGTCCAAGTGCGCCCGCACACCCTCCTCGGGGGTCATGTGCACCTCGGGCCAGAAGTCGCTGTACGCGCCGACCTGCATCATCGTCGCGTCGAACGGGCCGAGCCGCCGGCCGATCTCGGCGAAGCCGGGGAAGTAGCCGGTGTCCCCGCTGTGGAAGATCCGCTGCCCGCCACCGGCGACCACCCAGGACGCCCACAGGAACAGCGCGCTGGTGCGCGGCCCGCGGCTGCAGTAGTGGCGGGCCGGCGTGGCGGTCAGCGTCAGCCCGGCGACCTCGGCCGACTCCCACCAGTCCAGTTCGACGATCCGCCCGGTCGGCACGCCCCAGTGCTCCAGGTGCGCCCCGACCCCGAGCGGGACGGCGAACACCGCGCCCGTCCCGATCAGCGCCCGGACGGTGCCCATGTCGAGGTGGTCGTAGTGGTCGTGGGAGACCACCACCACGTCCACCGGCCCGAGTTCGGACAGCGGCAGCGGCACCGGGTGCAGCCGCTTGGGCCCGGTCCAGGAGAACGGGGAGCAGCGCTCGCCCCAGACCGGGTCGAGCAGGACCCGCCGTCCGCCGATCTCCGCCAGGACCGTGGCGTGCCCCAGCCAGGTCAGCCGCAGCCCGGATTCCGGCGGCGCGGCCAGGTCGCCGGGGAGCAGCCGGTGCACCGGCACGGCGGCGGTCGGCGTGCGGCGGGTCTTGTCCCCGGTCAGCTGGGCGCGGGTGATCTCCAGCGGGCTGCGCTCGTACACCAGGCGGCGGGTGGGCACCGGGTTGCGGAAGGCGCCGTCGGCGAACTGCGGGGAGCGGCGGATACGGGCCAGCCGCTCGCCCCTGGGCTCGGCGCCGAAGGCTTCGGTCCGGATCCGGTGCCAGGCGGCCCGGGGCAGTCCGGCCGGGCCGGGGACGGCGCGCTCGGCGGCGGGGTCGGTGGACGGCGGGGCGAACAGCGCGGACAGACCGGCGAGGCGGGAGAACCACGGGGCGGGGCGGGGCACGGCTCCTCCAGGGACGGTCACGGCTACCGGGCGTGCCGGGGCGCGCAGCGCAGTGGCGCATGGGGCTGCTGCGATGCGACAACCATCTCGTCGGAGATTACTCGCCATGGGCCGTCCGGACCTGGTGGAGGGCCCGGCGCGGTCCAATCGGCGTACCTCGGCACGGTTCAGGCGCGGGCCGGTGCCCGGCTCCGGCCCGCTCCGGAACCGGCCCGCTCCGGCCCGGCTCCGGAGCGTCAGACGTAGAAGCGGGTGATCGTCTCCGCGACGCAGTGCGGCTTGGCGCTCCGCTCGCTGGTCACGGTGAACCGCACCACCGCCTGGACACCGCCCGGCACCTCGGTGGCCGAGACCAGCTCGGCGGTGGCCCGGATCGCCGTGCCCACCGGCACCGGAGCCGGGAAACGCACCTTGTCGGAGCCGTAGTTCAGCGCCATCCGCACGCCCTCGACGGTGTAGCACTCCTTCGCCAGCACCGGGATCATCGACTGGGTCAGGTAGCCGTGCGCGATGGTGGAGCCGAACTGGCTCTCCTTGGCCCGCTCCGGGTCCACGTGGATCCACTGGTGGTCACCCGTCGCCTCGGCGAACAGGTCGATCCGCCGCTGCTCGATGGTGTGCCACTGGCTGGTGCCCAGCTCGGTGCCGACGGCGGCGGTCAGCTCGGCGAGGGAGGCGAAGGTCGTCACGGTGCGCTCCTGGTGGGGACGGGCCCGGGCAGGGATCAGGACGCCGGAAGCGTATGCCTACCCACCGGTATCTGTCAGGAGTCGAACGGAAAACCGGTGTTCACGGGCCCGGGGTCATGGGCCCGGTACTCACGGGCGGAGCGTTCACGGGCGGGGTGCTCACCTGCCCGGTGCTCGGCTGCCGCCGGGTCCGGCGGCCCGGGGCGCCCGGCCCGGTCGGGAACAGCCGGCGGCCGCTGACCAGCTCCGGCACCAGTGCGATGAACAGCGGCTCGGGATCGCCCACCCAGGGCCGCAGGCCGGAGCGCAGCACCCGTCGGACCTGCTCGGGATCGCTCACCACGTCGGCCCGCCCGTGCACCAGTACGCTCCACCCGGTGCGGGTGACCGGGTCCAGCAGATCCGCCTGGAAGGCCACCACCGTGCCGTCGAGCCCGCGCGCGGTGGCACTTCCCCGGCGTACGGCGAGCACCAGCCGCCCGTCCAGGACCTCGAAGGAGACCGGCAGGACGGCCGGCAGTGCGTGCTCGGTGTACACCACGCGCCCGACGGGCACGGTGCTGAGCAGCCGCAGGCACTCGGCCTCGCTCAGGGTCTCCACACGGTCCTCACGCTCCATGCGTCCGATCGTCCTCGGTCGGTGCGCGCACCGATAGGGCCCATGGTCCCTGAGCGGGCGGGCCGGGAGCCCCGTCGGAGGCCGCTCGGGGCGGTAGCCTGCCCGGCGGGTGGAGAAATGGTGCAGGAGGGGGACGGCCGGATGGCGGGCGGGGTCGATCTGGTGGTGATCGGGGCGGACGGCGGGCCCGACCGGGCCTTCGGGGGTGCGGCGCTCGCGCCGGACGGCGCGCGGCTGCTCGCCGAGGTGCTGCCCGGGATGTGCTTCGACACCGGTGCGGCCGGCTGCCGGGTCACCACGGTGGCGCCGGACGCGGACGCCAACGCGATGCTCACCGCCGTCCGGGACGCCGCCCAGCACCCCGGCCGCTGGCTGCTGGTCTGTCTGGTCGGCCAGTTGGTGGTCGATCCGCGCGGGCGCCGGCTGGCCCTGGTCACCGCGGGCAGCACCGCCGACAACGCCTACCGCCGGGGCCTGGCCTGGGACTGGGTGGTCAGCGCGATGGTGCACGGGGACCAGGAGGAGGCGCTGCTGCTGGTCGACGCGGTGGTCGACCGCGACGCCTGGGCGGCGCTGGAGCGCGGCGAGGACGGCGCGGGCGAACTGCTGAGCTACTCGAGGGTTCCGCTGTGGGGCCGGATCGGCCGCCACGCCCCGGGCAGCCGCTACGCGCCGGGCAGACGCGGCCGGGACGCCGTCCTGCCGGGCGGGGAGGGCTCGTTCAGCCGGGCCCTGACCACGGTCCTGCGCCAGGGCGTCCCGGGGGCCCCCGCGGCCGTCGCCCCGCTCGATCTCCAGCCGGCCGTGGCCGCGCTGACGGACGGTGGAGAAGCGGCCGGTAGTTCGGGTGCGCCCGGCGCGCGCCTGCTCGTTCCGCCGCACGCCGGGCGGCTCCTGATGCGCAATCGGGCCGCGGTTCGGGGCGCATTGGCCGGATTGTCGCTTTCCGAAGAACTGTTGGCCGTTCTGTGGCGGGAAAGTGCACCGACGGAACCTCCTTCCGCGTAAGGTCAGGGGGCCTGAGGTGTTGCCGTGATGGGGTGGGTTGGCGAAGAATCGATCCTCAGCGGAAACACCGGCGGGACGGCGGAATTCTCCTGGCGGCCGTGGATCACGGATCGGGTCGGTCGCAACGAGGTGGGGCCATGCGGCAGCGCGGAAATGTGTTGCGCCCTGGGGCGGTTGGGGTCGGTGGGGCGGTTCTGGTGTTGCTGCTCGGCGCTTGTGCGAGCGGTGGTGCGGACGGTTCCGTCGATCGCATCGGGTCGGGGGCGCCCACGGTCGCGGGAGTGAACCCGCTAACTCCTTCGAGTGGTCCGGTAAACGGCTCGATCGCGCCGACCAGCGGTCCGGAAGGGGCCATGGGGCGGCTGGCCCTGAAGACGTATCAGGACTGGTGGCAGGCCCAGGCCCAGGTCTTCGGGCGCTCGGATTCGGACGGTTACGCACTGGAGCAGTACGCCTCCGGGCGTGCGCTGTCCGACAGCCTGGTCAGCCTCCGGCAACTGCGCGACGCCAAAGTGGTGATGACCGGTACTCCGCGCAATTCCGCGGTGGTCAAGGCCATTGATCTCAAAGCCGATCCGCAAACCGCCGTGATCGAGGACTGCGTCGACCTGTCGGGCTGGCACCGCGTCGACGCCGTCACCGGGGCCGCCAAGGATCCGGGAGCGCGTCTGAACCGGTACGTCGGGACCGCTTCCCTGCGCTGGTTCCAGGCGCATTGGTTGATCTACGACTTCAAACGGGAGGTGGACCGGACATGCTGAACGCGCGGAAACCGGCCCGGCGAATCGCGATCGCCGCGTCGATGTCGGCCGGGCTGCTGCTGTCCTCGGCCGTCAACGCGACCGCGGACGAACCGCCGGCCGGCGGCGCCGAGCAGTGCTACCCGAACGTGATCTGCATAGACGTCAATTCCGGCGGATCGACCACGACGCCCGGCGGATCGAAGCCCGGAGGCGGAGGCGGTTCGGACACCGGCCCGCAGCTGTGCAGCTACCACGAGGTCTCGTGGGCCTGCCATGACCCCCAGCTGGGCTGGTTCAACAGCGACAAGGGCTGCTACTTCCGCGCGCTGGACAACCCACCGCCCGCGGGCGACCCGGCGTGGGACGGCCACGACCCGAAGGACGGCATGCTCTACACGAAGGTCTGTCCGCAGACCGACGGCGGCCAGGGCGGCGCCGAGATCGTCTTCGAGGCCACCGCTCCCGGCGGGCAGAACGTCAACGCCGAGGCCATGGCCATCCAGAGGGCCTACGACCAGGTCCGCTTCCGGCCGCCGGTGGGCCGGGCCGCGCCCCAGGCCACGGCGGTGGTCAACGCCCCGGTCTGGCTCTGGGCGGACGACGCCGCGCTGCCCGCCCCGGGCAACGCGGCGGTCGGCGGCATCTCGGTCACCGTCACCCCCCGGCTGGTGCGGGCGGACTGGAGCTTCGGCCAGCACCTCCAGACCTCCTGCACTACCACCGGCACGCCGTACGACCCCAAGTACGGCGACGCCAAGTCCCCGGACTGCGGCTACGAGTTCAGGACCAGCTCGGCCGGCGAGAAGAACGGCGTCTTCAACGCCACGGTGACGATGCACTGGGAGGCCGCCGTCGTGGTCACCGGCGGGCCGAACCCGCGGAAGTTCACGATCCCGGGGATCAACCAGAGCAGCAAGCCCTTCGAGCTCAAGGTCGCCGAGATGCAGGTGCTCAACTGAGCGCGCCGGCACGGCGATTCGCACACTGACCAGCCAGACGAGCCAGAGACGAACGAGGGAAGGGCGGAACCCGGTGGAGAACCGTACGTTCGCGACGCCGGGATCCGGCACCTCCGCGGGCGCGGCGGCGTCCGTGGCGCTCCCGGAGCAGCCGGAGCAGGCAGGCGCGGGCAAGGGCCGGGGCCGGGCGGTCCCGCACGCGCCCGGGCGGACCATGGGGGCGCGCCGGCGGCGTCCGGCGGTGCTGGCGATGGCGGTCGCGCTGATCGCCGCCGGCGGGCTGGGCGGGGCCGTCCTCTACAACAGCACCGGCCAGCGGGTCGCGGTGCTGGCGCTGGCCCGGGACGTGCCCTGGGGGCAGGTGATCACCGAGGACGACCTGGTGGTCGCCCGGATCGCGGGGGACCCGGCGCTGCGCCCGGTGTCGGCCCAGGACCGGGCCAAGGCGGTCGGCATGCGGGCCGCCACCGACCTCAAGCGCGGTGCGATGCTCACCGGTTCCGACCTCGCGCAGGGCCTGTCGGTGCAGCCCGGGCAGATCGTGGTCGGGGTGTCGGCCAAGCGCACCCAGCTGCCCGCCAGCCGGCTCCAGCCCGGCGTGCAGCTGGTCGTCGTCTACACCCCCGACAACGGCCGGGCCGACTCGCTGCCGGCCACGGTGATCACCGTCGGTCGGGTGGACACCGACGGCAGTCAGGTGATCGACGTGGCGGTCGGTGCCTCGGACGGGCCCCGGCTGGCGCAGTGGGTGGCGAGCGGGCGGATCCAGGTGCTGCTCGCGCCGCGCGGTGCGGCGGCCGGTGGCGCCGGTGGCGCCGCCGCGCCCGCCCCGGCGCCGAGCGGCGCGCCCTCGGCCGGAGCCGGCGCGTCCGGCGGTGCGGCACCCGGGGCCACCGCGTCGGGGGCCGCCACGCCCGGTGGCGCCGCCGCATCCGGGGCCCCGGCCGCGACGGGCGGCGCCTGATGGCCGTGATCGCGGTGGTCGGCGGCCCGGGCGCACCGGGAGCGACCACCACCGCCCTGGCACTGCTGCTGTCCTGGCCGCTGCCGCCCGGCCGCCGGATCCTGCTGGTCGAGGCCGACCCGGACGGCGGCGCCGTGCTGGCCGGCGCCCTGGAGGGCCGGGTCGAGGCGGTGTACGGGCTGCGCAACCTGGCCGTCGCCGACCGGCGCGGACTGCTCACCCAGACCATCTGGGAGCAGCTGATCGACCTCTCGCCCGAGGGCAACGCCGAACGGCTGCTGCTGCCCGGGCTGACCGACCCCGTCCAGGCCCCCGGCCTCGCCTACACCTGGGAGCCGCTCGCCGAACTGCTGCACGGCGTGGAACAGCAGGGCTACGACGTCATCGTGGACCTCGGCCGCTCCGGCGCCACCGGCCACAGCGCGGTGCTGGCCCGCCGCGCCGACGCGGTGGTGGCGACGGTGCGCACCACGCTGCGTGGGCTGAGCTCGGTCCGGCCCCGGCTCGCCGCCCTGGCCGAGGACCTGGCCACCGCCGGCACCGGGGCGGACGCGCTCGGGCTGCTGCTGGTCGCCGAGGGGCCGTACACCCGGGCCGAGGTGAGCCGCGAGCTCGGGCTGCCGGTACTCGGGGTGCTGCCGCACGCCACCCGGACGGCGAAGGTGCTCTCCGACGGCGGGGACACCACCGACCGGCGGTTCGTCCGCTCGGAGCTGATGCGGACGGCGCGGTCGGCGGCGGACGAGGTGCAGCTGCTGATCCGCCGCCGGCGCCAGCGGCTCGCGCCGGGCGCGGCGCAGGACGCGGCGCCCGCGCAGCTGACGGCGGGCGGCCCGGCGGCGGCCCCGGTCGCGGCGGCGGTGCCGACGCCGCCGGTCCCGACGGCTCCGGTGCCGGCCCCGCCGATACCGGCCCCGCCCGTGCCGATGGCGCCGCAGCCGTCGATGCCCGCGCCCGGAGCCGGGCCCCAGCCTTCGCCCGCGCCGGGCCCGTACGGGCAGCCGGGCCATGTCCAGCCGGGCTACGTCCAGTCGGGGTATGCCCAACCGGCGTACGGGCAGCCCGGGTTCGCCCAGCCGGGGTACGGGCAGGGCGGCCACGGCCAGGTGCCGTACCAGCCCGGAGGGTACGGCGCGGCGGGCCCCGGCCAGTCCGTGCAGAGCCACTCCATGCAGGGCCAGTCCGTGCAGGGCAGCTTCGTGCAGGGCCAGTCCGTGCCCGGCGGCTCCGGCCACGGGCCGGTGGACGGCGAGCAGCCCTCGTACACCCCGCCGCAGCCCGTGCCGCCGGTGATCACCACCGGCCCGGTGGCGCCGCTGGCCGGGCTGGCGCCGCAGCCGGCCGCGCCGGCGCCGTTCCCGGCGCACGTCCAGTCCGCGCCGTACGGCGAGCCGGACGACCAGTACCGGCTCCAGCAACCGGTCGTGACCGACCGTCAGGACGATGTGAACGGACCGTACCCGCACAACCCCGGGGAGGTGCTCCGTGCGCGGTAGCCCCCTGCACCAGCGTCCCTCCTCCGATCCGGCCGCGCTGCCCTGGAGCGCGCCGCCGCCCGGTCAGGTCGTCCCGCCGCACGGGTACCAGCCCGGACCGGTCGCGCCCCAGCCCGTGCCGGCGCAGCCCGTCGCGCCCCAGCCCGTTCCGCCCGGCGCGGCCGGTCCCGCCGCCGGGCCGACCGCCGTGCCCTCCCAGCTGCCCTCGCTGGACCTGCGCGGCTCCGCCACCCGGCCCGCCGTCGACCCCCAGGTCGCCCGCGAGCTGAAGCGCCAGGTCGCCGCCGAACTGCACCAGCAGATCACCCGGTTGACCTCCACCTCCGGCTCCGATCCGGACCGCGCCACCCGCCGCCAGCGCGGCCGGGCGCTGATCGAGGAGGCCGTCGCCCGCTGGTCCGACGCGTACGCGCAGACCCACGGCATCCCGCCCACCCGGGAGCAGGACCGCGCCCTCGCCGAGGCCGTCTTCGACCTGCTGTTCCGGGCCGGGCGGCTCCAGCCCTACCTGGACGACCCGGAGATCGAGAACATCCTGATCAACGGCTGCGACGACGTCTGGGTCTCCAAAGTGCACCAACCCCTGCGCCAGGTACCGCCGGTGGCCGAGAGCGACGCCGAACTCATCGAACTGCTCCAGGACCTGGCCCGCCAGCACGGCGGCGGCGAGCGCAGCCTGTCCACCGCCAGCCCGACCCTCGCGCTGCGGCTGGAGGGCGGCATGCGCCTCCAGGCGCTCACCGAGGTGACGCCCCGCCCGTACGTGGCGATCCGGCGCCACCGGGTGGCCTCGGCGACGCTGCCCGAGATGGTCGAACTCGGCACCCTGGACGCCACCTTGGCGGCCTTCCTGGCCTCCGCGATCCGGGCCCGGAAGAACGTGATGATCACCGGGACCCAGGGTGTCGGCAAGACCAGCCTGCTGCGCGCGATGGCCGCCGAGATCCCGCCGGACGAGCGGATCGGCACCCTGGAGTCGGAGTTCGAACTCTGGCTGCACACCCTCGGCCACCTGCGCCAGGTCGTCCCGATGGAGGCCCGCGAGGGCAACGGCGAGCGCGTCGAGGGGCGCCTGGCCGGGGAGTTGACCATCGGCGACCTCATCCCGGCCGCGCTGCGCATGACGCTCTCCCGGATCATCGTCGGGGAGGTCCGCTCCGGCGAGGTCGTCCCGATGCTGCGGGTGATGACCAACGGCGAGGGCGGCTCGATGTGCACCCTGCACGCCCGCGGCCCGCACATGGTCGTCGACCGCATCGCCGAACTCTGCCTGGAGTACGGCTCGCACATGACCGACTCACTCGCCTACCGGCTCACCGCCAACGCCCTGGACCTCATCGTGCACGTCACCATGGTCGACGAGACCGCCGTCGGCGGCCGCCGGCACCGCTTCGTGTCCCACGTCCTGGAGGTCACCGGCCTCGGGGAGAGCGGCCGGCCCGCGCTGAACACCGTCTTCGGCCCCCGGCCGGACCTCGGCGAGCCGCGGGCCGTCCCGCACACCCCGCCGCAGTGCCTGGACGACCTGCGCCGGGCCGGCTTCGACGCCTCGCTGCTCGGCTCCCGGTACGGGAGTTGGGCCACCCCGCTCCAGCTGCGGATCGGCGGTGGCGAGCGGTGATGCTGCTCTTCGCCCTCTGCGGGCTGGCGGTCGCGGGCGGCCTGGTCGTCCTGGTGGTCTGGGCCCGCGGCAGCGAGCCCGGCGACGAGGACGGGGCCGAGGACGGGGCCGAGCGGGAGCCCAACCCGCTGGCCGGCCGGCTCCACGTGTTCTGGTACGGCGCCCCCGGGACGGCCGCGCACCGGATGGTGCGGCTGCGCCGGGTCCAGCTGCCGCTCGCGCTCGCCGGCGCGCCGCTGGCCTGGCTCTTCACCGGCATCCCGCTGACCGCGCTGCTGGTGCCGCTGGCCGTCTTCGGCCTGCCCTGGCTGTTCGACACCACCCGCCCGGACACCCACCGGATCGAGCGGCTGGAGGCGCTCTCCGAGTGGACCCAGCGGATCGCCGACGTGCTGCTGCTCGGCGTCGGCCTCAACCAGGCCATCGTCACCAGCCGCCGCACCGCCCCGGCCGCCCTGGAGGACGAGATCGGCGAACTGGCCGCCCGGCTGCAGGCCCGCTGGCGGCCCGAGGAGGCGCTGCGCGCCTTCGCCGACAGCCTCGCCGACGCCACCGCCGACAAGGTGCTCGCCGCGCTCGTGCTGCGGGCCGGGGACAGCGGCCCCGGCCTGGCCCGCACGCTCTCCGACATGGCCGACTCGGTGCGCGAGGAGGTCCGCCAGCGCCGCGCCATCGAGGCCGACCGGGCCAAGCACCGGACCACCATCCGCTGGCTGGTCGGCATCATCGTGCTGGTCGTCACCATCGGGTCCTTCAACACCGAGTACACCCGGCCGTACGGGACCTTCCTCGGCCAGGTGGTGCTCGCCGTGGTCGCCGCCCTGTTCGTGGCGATCATCGCCTGGATGCGGGCGCTGGCCTCCCATCCGCCGGTGCCCAGGCTGCTGGCGCCGGACCGGCGCAGCAGGAGCGGGCGGCGGTCCACCGCGCCGGCGGCCTCGCCGGAGCCGGCCGAGCGGCTCGGGGAGGTCCGGTGATCTCGCCCTGGTCCGTGCTGGCCGGCGCCGTCGCGACCGGCGGCCTCGCCCTCCTGGTCGCCGAACTGCGGCCCGCGCCGCCGGACCTGCGCCAGGCGCTGGACCGGCTGCACGCCACCCCCGCCGACCGCGAGCAGGACCCGGACGAGCGGCCCCGCTGGTACGACCGGATCGGTGAGCGGTCCGTCCACCTCCGCGGGGTCTCCGTGCCGCGCCGTGAACTCGCCCTGATCGGCCGCACCCCGGCCCGGTTCATGGTGCACAAGCTGCTGTTCGCCGCGCTCGGCCTGCTGCTGCCCGCCTACCTGGGGGCGATGGCCGTGCTGATGGACACCGGCCTGCCGTTCGCGCTGCCGCTGGTCGCCGGGCCGCTGCTGGCCGGACTGCTCTGGTTCGTCCCGGACGCCATCGTGCGCGGCGAGGCCAAGGAGGCGCGCACCGAGTACCTGCACGGCATCGCCGCCTACCTGGAACTCGTCGCGATGGAGCGGGCCGCCGACTGCGGCCCCGCCGAGGCGCTGCGCCGGGCCGCCTCGGTCGGGCAGGGCGCGGTGTTCCGGCGGATCCGCGACGCCCTGGAGCGCGCGGCCACCGACCGGCTCCCCCCGTGGGCCGGACTCGACGCGCTGGCCGAGGAGTTGGGGCTCAGCCCGCTCCAGGACGTGGCCGACATCATGCGGCTGTCCGGCACCGACGGCGCCGCCGTGTACGACACCCTGCGGGCCCGCGCCAAGGGCCTGCGCGGGGAACTGCTCGCCGAGGACCTCGCCCGTGCGAACGCCGACAGCGAGCGGATGGTCGCGCCCGGGGCCGCACTGACCCTGCTGATGACCGTCCTGATCGTCTTCCCCGCCCTGCACCAGATGCTCAACTGAACGAGCTCCACGACCACGCGCCGTACCCGACCGGTCCTCGCGAGCCCCACCCGCCGGTCCGCTCCGGAGCAGCAGGCACCACCACACCACACCGCCACATCCCCCGGGAGAACCCGATGACCGTACGACTCGCCCGACTGGCAGTCCGGGCGCTGCGACCCGCCCTACTACCGGTCCAGTTCGCACTGATGCTCTTCACCCTGCGGCTCGGCCGGCTGCGGGCCGCCCGCGCGCGCGGCGACCGCGGTGCGATCTCCATCGAACTCGCCCTCGCCATCATCGCGTTGGTCTTCGTCGCGGGCGCCGTGGCGACCGCGCTCTACCTGCTGAAGGACAGGGTCGTCAAGAGGGTCGAGCAGGACCCGAACATGCCGGGCGGCGCGGGCGCGGGCGGCGCCACCCCGTGATGCGTCCTGCTTTCCGCCGCAGGGGCGACCGGGGGTCGATGAGCTTGAGCCTCGCCATCGTCTTTCCGGTCGTCCTGCTGCTCCTGCTGCTCGTCGTCCAGGCCGCGCTGCTCTGGTACGACCGGCAGGTCGCGCTCACCGCGGCCCGCGAGGGCGTGGACGCCGGACGGGTGCAGAGCAGCGCGACGGACGGCGAGAAGAACGCGGCCGCCGAGCGGCAGGCCCGCGACTTCCTCGATCGGCAGGGCGTGCACGGGTACGCGGTGCGGACCGACGGCAGCACGGCGGAGACCGTCCGGGTCACCGTCGAGCTGACCCCGCCGCTGCTGATACCCGGGCTCAGGGCGCCCACCGTCACCCAGTTCGCCGAGGCGCCGCGGGAGCGCTTCGTGGCGCCGGCGGTGAAGCCGTGAGGGGTGCCGGCGGTGAAGCCGTGATGGGTGCCGGGGGTGAAGCCGTGAGGAGCGTGTCGCGGGCACCGGGCCGGTGGCGGCGGCGACCGGCGCGGCCACCGCGGCCGCGGTCCTGGTCGCGGCTGCGCAGGCGTGACCGGGGCGGGATCGCGATCGAGGCGGCGATCGTCGTGCCGGGGGTGGTCGGACTGGTCATGGTGGCCATCGCCGCCGGACGGGTGCAGACCACGGCCGGCACCGTGGAGGCCGCCGCCCGGGCCGGGGCCCGGACCGCCTCCCTGCAACGCAGCGTGGACGGGATGGACCAGCCGGCCAGGGACTCCGCCCTCGCGACACTGCGCCAGCAGGGCGTGTCCTGCCGCAACGGGGACGTGCGGGTCGACAAGGGGGAGCTGAACCTGCCCGGCGGACCGGCCACGACCGTCACCGTCACGGTGATCTGCGACGTGGAACTGGCCGACCTGATCGGCGGACCGTCCGGGGTACCCGTGACGAAGCACCTCGTCGGCGAGTTCACCTCGGTGGTGGACCGTTACCGGGGCACATGACAGCGCGCGGCGCCGTCGCCGGGAAGACGGGGGATTGGAGACGGCCCGTGCGGGGGAGACGCAAGCGGAGAGCGCCCGGGGGATGACACAGCGGTACCGAGTGGCGCCCGGTGGGGGCCGGTGGGGAGAGCAGCGTGCGAAGTGGGGGGAGGGGACGGGAGTGGTGAGCCGTCTGCGGCGACGGCTGTCGGCGCGCCGGTCCGACCGGGGCGCGGTGGCCCTCTTCGTGGCGATCTGCGCGGCCTACGTCGTGCTCGTCATCGCCCTGGTGATCGACGCCGGCGGCCGACTGCGGGTCGCCGAACGGACCGACGCCTACGCCCTGGAGGCCGCGCGGGTCGGCGGCCAGCAGCTCGACCGGGCGGCCGTCCTGCAGGGCAAGGGCTTCAAGGTCCAGGAGGAGTACGTCCGGGACGCCGCCGACGCCTACCTGCGCCTGTACGGCCTGCGGGCGGGCGACGTCGAGTTCTCCGGTGACGGCAAGGTCGTCACCGTCACCGTGCAGGCCGACTACCGTCCGGTCCTGCTGGGCGCCCTCGGGGAACGGAAGGTAACGGGCAAGGGCAGTGCGACCCTCGTCCACGGAGTCGAGAAAGCGGAGACCGACTGATGGCCGCGCCACGTGCCAAGGACCAGGCCCGTACCGCCCAGGCCCGCAACGGCCGGGCCGGGACGTCCCATCGCGCCGGCGGCGCCCGAAGGCCCGCCGCCCCGGCGCCCCGACCACCCCGCGGGCGCGGCCGTGCCGTGATCACCGCGCTCGGCGCGCTGGTCACCCTGCTCGCCCTGCTGATCGGCGTCCCCGCCCTGCTGCTGTACGGCACCCAAGCGGTCGCCGGGATGGGCGAGGTCGCCTCGGGCGGGGTGGGCGAGGCGCTCACCAGCCCGGACGACGGAAGCCTGTTCCTGTGGGCGCTGGTGGTGGTCGGCTGGATCGCCTGGGCCTGCTTCGCGCTCTCCGTCCTGTTGGAGATCCCCGCCCAGCTGCGCGGGCGGATCGCCCGACGCATCCCGGCCTTCGGCTGGAGCCAGCGGCTCGCGGCCGGACTGGTCGGCTCGGTGCTCGCCCTGCTGCCGGTGGCCGGCTCGGCCTTCGCGGCCGTCCCCGAGCTGACACAGGGGCCGGTCGTCCAGGCGCAGTTGACGCCGGGTGTGCAGCGCGCCGCACTGCCCGCCGCGCAGGCCGCACCGGCCCTGACCCCGGCCGCCGAGCAGCAGAGCACCTACACCGTGCGCGACGCCCGGCCGGCCGACAGCCTCTGGTCCATCGCCGAGCGCCAACTGGGCTCGGGGGAACGGTGGGTGGAGATCGCCAAGCTCAACGAGGGCCGGGTGATGGGCGATTCCGGCATCCGCTTCGACGCCGAACGCCCGATCCAGCCCGGCTGGGAACTGCTGATGCCGGCCGACGCCAAGCCGGACGAGGCGAGGACGCCGGCGCCCGCTCCCGCTCCGGCTCCCGCGCCGGCTCCGTCCGGGGACGCGGCGCAGGGTGCGCCGCAGGGCAATCAGCCGGGGGCGCCGCAGAGCGCTCCGCAGTCCGGGACGGAGGCCGGGGGCCCCGGTGGTGCCGGCGGTACGGGCGGATCCGGCGGGCAGCGGACGGTCACCGTCCAGGCCGGGGACAGCCTGTCGGCCATCGCCCAGCGCGAGTTGGGGGACGACGAACAGTGGCCGACGCTGTTCGAGGCGAACAAGGGTGCGCAGGCCCCGGACGGGGAGCGGCTGACGGACCCGGACGTGGTGGTGCCGGGGATGGTGCTCACGGTACCGGGGGCGGGGGGCGCCAACACCCCCGCGCCGGCCGACCAGAGCCCGGTGCCGGCGCCCGCACCGGCTCCTGCCGACCAGGCCCCGGCGCAGACCCCGGCACCCGCCCCGGCCCCCGCCGACCAGGCCCCGGCACCGGGTGCCCCCGCGCAGGGCGCGCCGCAGTCGGCCCCGGTGCCCGCGCCCACCCAGGCACCGGCCCACGCCCCCGCCGCGCACGCCGACCAGGACACCGACGACGACTACACCGTCGCACTCTCGGCCTCCACGGTCGGCGTCCTGCTCGCCGCCATCATGGTCGGCGCCGTCGCCCACAAGCGCGGCGGCCAGCAGCGCGCCCGCCGCCCCCGGCACCGCATCGCGATGCCCGGCGCCGAGGCCGCCGCCTTCGAGAACGAGCTGCTGGCCCGGCAGGACCAGGCCGGACTGGAACTGCTGGACCGAGCCCTGCGGACCCTGGCCCGCAACACCGTGCGCGGCGGAAAGCGGCTGCCCGCCATCGTCGCCGCCCGGATCACCCAGGGCCAGACCGTCGAGCTGCACCTGTCCGGCCCGGCCACCCCGATCGCGCCGTTCCGCGCCGCGCACGCCGCCAACGTGTGGTGGTGCAGCGCCGACTCGGGCGACCTGCTCAGCCCCGCCCAGGCCCGGAAGACCGCCGCGCCGTACCCCGCGCTGGTCACCCTCGGCACCTCGCCCGACGGCTCGGTGGTCCTCGCCGACCTGGAGGCCGTCCGGCTGCTCCACCTGTCCGGCCACCCGGACGACGCCCGGGACGTGCTGCGCACCCTCGCCGTCGAACTGGCCCACAGCCCGCTGGCCGACCGGCTCCACCTGCACCTGGTGGACCTCGCCGAGGAAGTGCCGATCAGCGGCCCGGCCGCCGAACGGGTGCACCGCCACCCGACCCTGGAGGCCGCGCTCGCCGCCCTCGGCCCGCGCACCGCCAAGGCCCGCGCCACCCTGGTCGCCGCCGAGGCCACCAGTCCGCGCGAGGCCCGCAGCCGGGGCCAGGCCGACGAGTCCTGGACGCCCGAGATCGTGCTCTGCGCCCACCAGCCCGGCGGGGACATCCCGGCCGAGCTCGGGCGCCTGCTCGACGCCCGCCCGCGCACCTGCGTCGCCGTCATCACCCGGGCCCCGGAGCGCGGCACCGGCCCGGTCGCCCGGTGGACCCTGCCGACCTCCGGTCAGGCCGCGATCCCGGGCCTGCACCTCACCGTCGAGCTCCAGCGGCTCAGCGATCACCAGTACCACCAGGTCGCCGAGCTGCTCCGGGCCGCCGACGACACCACCCAGCACCCGGCCCCGGCCTGGACCCTGGACGGGCCGGAGGACGACACCGACACCACCGAACTGCCCGCAGCCGTACCGGTGCTGGCCGCCGTCGGGGCCTCGGGCGGAGGTGCGGAGGAGGGTGCGGACGCGGCTGCCGGCCCCCGGCTGCTCGCCCGGGTCATCGGCACCGGGGCCAGCCCGTTCGCGGGCACCGATCCGGTGACGCCGGCTCCGGCTCCGGCCGCTCTGCCGCCCGCGGCTTCGGCTGCGGCCCCGGCTCCCGCGCCGGCTCCCGCGCCGGCTCCCGCCCCGGCTCCCGTGCCGGCTTCGGTTCCGGCCGGTCCGGCGCGGTTCAGCGTCAACGGGCAGGGGAGGCAGGCGGGCAGCGACGAGGCCACCCGGGACCTGCGGCGGCCCGGACTGCCGGAGGGCGAGGGGGCGGACGAGTCGGGGGACACCTCCTCGGAGTCCACGGCCACGGTCGTGCTCGCCGTCCAGCCGGTGGTGCCGCAGCCCGTCGTGCCGAAGCCCGCCGTGGCTGATCCGGCCGTGGTGAAGCCGGACGTGGTGAAGCCAGACGTGGCGGAGTCGCACGTGGTGGAGCCGATCGCGCCGGAGACGGTCGAGGAGCCGGCGCCCT
Source organism: Kitasatospora sp. NPDC058444 (assembly GCF_042721415.1). NCBI lineage: Bacteria > Bacillati > Actinomycetota > Actinomycetes > Kitasatosporales > Streptomycetaceae > Kitasatospora > Kitasatospora sp. NPDC058444. The sequence continues at coordinate 218,767 of NZ_JBHXLL010000004.1, forward strand.
CGGCCGAGTCCGCTCCGGAGCCTGCCGTCGCCGCCGGGACCGGGCCGGCCGGTGTCGCGGAGGCGGCCGGGACCGCGGACCCCGTCGGTACGGAGGAGCCCGGGTCCGCCGTCGAGCCGGGCCCCGCCGCCGTCGCCCCGGTCGCCCGGACCACGCCCGGGCGCAGCGACAGCGACGACCTGCTCGCCATCCTCCGCTCCCCGGAGGCGCACGCGCCCCGCAACGCCCCCCGGATCCGGCTGCTCGGCCCGGTGGACGTCGCGGGAGTCCTCGGCACCGCCGCGCCCGGCGCGCTGACCCGGCTCACCGAACTGGCCGTCTACCTGGCGCTGCGTCCGGGCTCCGACCACCACGCGCTCGACCACGATCTGCACCCCGGCGCGGCGCACCTCGACCCGCACCCCACCGCGGGCGACGCCAGGAGCCCGCTACCGACCAAACTCGCCGATCTGGCCGCCTGGTTCGGCACCTCGCCGGAAGGCCGCGCCTTCCTGCCGACCGAGGGCACCGAGGGGTACGCCTTCGCCCCGGCGGTCACCTGCGACTGGGACGAGTTCCGCAGCCTCTACCGGCGCGGCATGCGCAGCACCAGTGCCACCGCCGACGCGGCGCTCGCCCACGCCCTGGCGCTGGTCCGCGGCGCGCCGTTCGCCGAGGCCCCGCCGGCCTCGTACGGCTGGGCCGAGGCCGAACGGCAGGACATGATCGCGGCGATCGTCGACACGGCCCACGAACTGGCCGCCCGCCGCCTGCAGTACGGCGACCACCGCAGCGCCGAGGCCGCCGTCTTCCGCGGCCTCGCCGTCGCCCCGGACGTCGAACTGCTGCACCGGGACCTCTTCTACGCCTACGCCTCGGCCGGCGCCCGGGACCAACTCCTGCGCGCCGTCAACCGGTTGGACGCGCTCAGCCGCCGTACCGGCCGGGACCTGGACGCCGACACCGTGGCCCTGCTGCGGGACCTGCTCGCGGGTTCCTGAGGCGGATCGCCGACTGCCCGGTCACTCCCACGGGGGTGGCCGGGCAGTCGTGTTGACGGGCCGACGGCGGATACGACGGCGGTGTGGACGTTCCGTGCGGATGTGGTCGGTCGATCGGCGGATCGGCGGATCGGTGGGCCGGTGGCCGGTTCAGACCGCCCGTAGCCAGGCGTCGAGGGCGATGAAGTCCGCCTCGGTGAGTCCGCGTCGGGGGTCCACCCGGTGGAGCAGGGTGCGGGCGGGGGAGTGGGCGGCGACCCAGCGGCGGTCGGGCTCGGTGATCTCGTCGTCGACCCAGGCGAACGGCCGCCCGTTCGCCCATGCGACCAGCGTGCGGGTCTTCCAGTGCACGCCGTCCGGGCCGTCCGGCCAGTTCGTGATGTCCGGCCGGTCCTTCGCGTCCTTCGTGTCCGTCGCGTCCGTGGCTTCCCCGGCGTTCACGGCTTCCATGGCGTCCGTGTCGTCGATGTCGTCGGTGTCGTCCACCGGCCAGTCCACGACGGGGAGTCGGGGCAGGCCGAGCCAGGGCGCGAGGCACTCGTTGGCGTCCTCCAGCCAGGTGGTGGCCCACACCGGCCGGCACGGCAGGCTCAGCAGCCGCGGCCCCAACTCCGGGTCCACGCGGGCGATCAGCGGATTCCTGCCCGCCGCCGAGTCGGGTGGGAGGTACGGGCTGCGGTAGGTGGGGTAGCCGCCAGGGGGCGGGTCGCCGAAGGGGATCAGCGGGCCGTCCACGTCGAGGAACAGCAAGGGGCGATCGGCATCGATCATGACGGCACCTTAGCGGGGCGGTGCGGGTGGTGTGGCGCGCCGATCGGCCACCCGGCCTGGAACGGGTGAGCCGGGATCTCGTAGGGTGGCGCGCACGGAGTGTGGTGGCAGGCACCACGCAGGCGAGGGCATCAGACGCCGCGGGAGCGGCGGGGCGGGGCGGTGACCAGGAGATGGCGGAGACGACAGCGGTTTCCGGAGGTCCCGACCCGGCAGGCGGCTCGGGGCCCTGGGACGCCGTACCGCCGCCCCCGCGCCTCCCGGCCGAGGAGCACCCGCCCGGCCCCGCCGCGTTGTACGAGCCGCCGCCCGCGCCCCCGACCGCCCCGGCCCCCGTCCCGGGCTCGGTTTCCGTACCCGGCGCCGTTCCGAGCGCCGTGCCGGCTTCCGGGGTGGGTGCGCAGGGGGGCGCTCAGCCGGTCGGGCAGGCGCCCGTGCCACCGCCCGCGCCCCCGGCCGCACCGCCCGTCGCGCCCACCGGGTGGACCCTCACCGGGATCCCCGCCGCCGGGGCCGCCTCCTCGGCGACCCCGCCGCCGTTCCCGGTCCAGAGCACGGCGCCCGCCGCTGCCGTCGGTGCGGGCGGGCTCGGAGCGGGTGGACTCGGCGCCGCCCCGCGCGGGCGGATCCTGGTGATCGAGGGCGGGTATGGCAACTCCGGCCGCCGCACCTGGGGCCGCGGCGGACCGGCCCAGGCGCCGGTGCTCTCGGCGATGCTCGCCGCCGTCTCACCGCAGGTGCTGCTCGCCGCGGACGCGGTGGACGCCGTCCACCTCCCCGGCGCCGGCGACCCGCACACCGTCCTCGCCCACCTGCGCGCCGCCTCCCGCCACCCGGGACCGCTGCTGATCCACCTCGGCGGCCACATCGTCGCCGACAAGCGCGGCGGGCAGCTCCAGCTGACCCTGCGCGACGCCAAGCAGGACGGCCTCCCCTGGCAGGCCGTCGCCGCCGAACTGAGCCACCGTCCGGCCGAGTGGCAGACCCTCGTCATCGCCGACCTGAGCGCCGACCAGAACGCCTGGCCGTACCTCCAGGGCACCGTCTCGCCGCTCAGCGAGGGCATCCCGCTGTGGGCGGTGGTCAGCCCGGACCCGGAGCAGATCGGCACCTTCACCCGCGCGCTGATCGAGGCGCTGCACGGCGGACGGCCCGGCGCGGGCGAGGTGCTCGCGCCCGAACAGCTGCGGCAGCAGGTGTACTCGGTGCTGCGGCCGGACGTGGTCATCCTCGCCACCCACGCCCCGGACCGGCCGTTCTTCCGCAACACCGCCCGTCGCGGCGACGGCCTGCCGACCGACGTGCCGCCGGTGCCGGCCGCCGGTACGGCCCACTCCGACATGCCACCGCCGGTGGCGCCACCGCTGTCGCGCCCGACGGAGCCGCGTCCGACGGAGCCGCGGGACGCCGTCCCGGGGCGGCCGTCGCCGATACCGGCCGCGGTGCCCGAGCCGTCGACCACGGCCGTCGGTTCTCCGGCGACCGGCGGCGGCCCGGTCAGCCTGGTCAAGCCGGGCGTACCGCCCACTCCGCCGCGGCCCGCCCGCCCGGTGAGCCTGCTGAAGGCGGTCGCGGGCGCCGAGACCCCGGGCGTGACCCTGCGCAAGGCCGCCCCGGCCGACGCCGTGCCCGACGCCGTGCCCGACGACGGCACGCCCCCGGCAGGCGTCACGCTCCTCAAGTCCCGGCCGGAGCCCTCGGACGCGGTCGTCGCCGAGCCCGAACTCCCGCAGGAGGAAGCCGTGGTGGCCGCTGAGGCCACGGCGGAGGCGGAGACGGTCGAGGTTCTTGCCACGGCGGAGGCGGAGACACTCGAGGATCTGGCTTCGTCGGAGGCGGAGACGGTCGAGGATCTGGCCACGGCGGAGGCCGAGACGGTCGAGGCGCTGCTGGAGTCGTCGACGGAGGAGCCGGGCGCGGACGCTACCGGGGAGTTCGTCGCGGCAGAGCCCGAGGGCGAGGAAACCTCCCCGGCCGTGGAGGAGCCCAGGGACGCCGTCCCGCCGGAGACGGCGGAAACGGAGGAGCTGCCCGCCGAGGCGACGCCGACCGAGGAGACGCCGGCCGACGGGGAGCCCGCCGACGCCGTGCCGCAGGACGAAGGGTCGGCCGGCTCGTCGCCGGCCCCGGCCGACAGCGCTGCCGAAGCACCGGTCGACGAGGCCGCTCCGGCGGCTGCACCCCGGCCGGACTACCGCGAGGTCATCGGACGGATCGTCCGTAGCGCCGACGCCGGGGACCACGCCGCCGCCACCGACCTGGCCTTCGCCCTCGAACTGGAGGCGATCGCCGAGCACGGGGCCGTCTCCGAGCCGGTGCTGCAGGTCCGGCAGGTCCGGGCGCACGTCTGCCGGCTCGCGGGCCGTTCGGCGGAGGCCGCGGACATCTACCGCGAGGTGGCGCTGACGCTGCTCCGTTCCCAGGGCCCGGACCACCCGGAGACCCAGCGGGCGGCCACCAACGCCGAGGCCTGCTGGCGCGCGATCGGCGACCGCTCCGAGGCCATCCGGATCGCCCCGGAGATCATCGAACTGCGCGCCTACCTCCCCGGCCCCGACGGCCGCAAGCTCCGGGCCGCCGAGCGCTACCTCGCCCAGCTGGCCGCTGCCGCCGCCGGCTGACGGGCCGATGGGCTGATGGGTCGACGAGTGACAGCTGACGGATAACAGAAGACGGGTAACAGCTGACGGAAAACAGCGAACAGCTGACAGATTTCGAAATCTGTCAGCTGTTCGCTGTCATCTGTTATCTGTTACTTGTCACCTGTCGCCCGTCACCGGCGACTCGCTCCCCGGTGACCAGGCGGTTCAGCGACCGGCGATCGCGTGCACGAACTTCGCGCCGTCGATGGTGCCCAGGCCGCTGGCGAGGTCGTAGCCTTCGGTGGCGTTGTAGCCGGTGACGCCGTTCCAGCCGTTGTCGCCCTCCTTGACGTCCACGATGCCGCTCCACTTGCTCGGCATCAGGTTCATGCCGTACAGGCGCCAGTTGAGCTGGCCGAGGCGGTGGCCGGCGAGCTGGTCGGCGAGCGCGACGACGCCGGAGAAGAGCGGGGTGGCCTCGCTGGTGCCGCCGGTGAGGTGCCAGCCGACCGAGGTCGGGTCGTAGGACTCGTAGGTCCAGGCGGCGCCGTCCACGGCCGCGCTCATGCTGATGTCCGGGGTGCCGCGGTGGTTGCCGGTCACGTTGGCCACGCCGGCCTGGTACCACGGGCGCTCGAAGATGCCCGAGACGCCACCGCCGCCGGCGCCGGACTTGTCGTGCCACACCTTGTCGGGCGCGGTGCGCTTGCCGGAGTCGTCCAGGGTGAGCTGGGTGCCGCCGATGGAGGTGACCAGCGGGTCCGAGGACGGCCAGGAGTTGACCTTGTACGGGTACAGGTCGCTGCCGTTCTCCTGGGCGTCGGTGGCGCCGTTGTCGCCGGAGGCGGCGAGCACGGTCACGTTGTGGTCGGCGGCGGCCTGGAAGGCGTACCGCAGGTCGGTGAGCGACTTGAAGTCGCCCTTGTCGTAGCCCGGGAAGGTGTTCTCGGTGGCGCCGAAGCTCTGCGAGATGACGTCGGCCTGGCCGGCCTTGATGAGGGCCTTCTCGGCGTCCATCATCTCGGGCAGACCGGTGGTGCCCTCGGTCTCGGCGACGCCGGTCTCGACCAGGATGATGTGCGCGTCGGGGGCGATCGCGTGGGCGTACTCGACGTCCAGGGTGGTCTCGCCGGCCCAGCCGGTGTGGTCGGGGTTCTTCGGGTCCCAGGTGGGGACGTTGCCCCACTTGACCACCTCGACGTTGGTGTCCGGGATGCCCCACTGCTTGTCGAAGACCTCCAGGTCGTGCTGGATGGTCGGCGAGCCGAAGGAGTCGACGATGACGATCGTGCGGCCCTTGCCGGTGATGCCCTCCTGGTACAGCGGGTTCAGGTTGTAGGCGGCCCGGTACTGGAGCGGCGAGTAGCAGTGGATGCCGACCTGGCTGACGCACTGGGTGGTGCTCAGCGGGGCGGGGCGGCCCTGGGCGCTGTGCTGCCCGAAGGAGGCGGGGCGGACGTGGACGCCCGTGAGGTCGTGCGTGGGGGCGGCGATCGCGGTGCCGGCGGCCGGTACGGCGACGGTGCCGGCCGTGAGGGCGGTGGCCCCCACGGCGAGAAGGGCCAGGGCGCGGCGGAGGGTGGCGGGGCTGCCCATGGGACTCCTTGGGACGCAGGGCCCGACCTGGTTCGGTCGGGTCGGTCCGGCCATCCCATCGATAGCTGCATGATCATGCCATAGTCATTTGGTGGGGTCATCTGATCAAGGAGATGGTCATGCTCGGCCACGCGAAAAGGTAAAGGTCGCCCCAGGGGAAAGTAACCTCCCACCTGGGGCGACGTGGTGACGATGCGTCAGGGGAGTGCCTAGCGCGCCCCGCCGTTGACGTACAGCGTCTGCCCGCTGACGTAGGAGGCCTCCTCGCTGGCGAGGAAGGCGACGACCGAGGCGATCTCCTCCGGCTGCCCGACCCGGCGCAGCGGCGTCCGGGCGGCGACCTCGGTCTGGTGCTCCTCGGCGCTGCTGCCGACCCGTTCGGCGGTGGCCGCGGTCATCGCGGTGGCGATGTACCCGGGCGCGACGGCGTTGACGTTGATGTTGAACGGGCCGAGCTCGATCGCCAGGGTCGCGGTGAGACCCTGGATGCCGGCCTTGGCGGCCGCGTAGTTGGCCTGGCCCCGGTTGCCGAGGGCGGAGCGCGAGCTGAGCGAGACGATCTTCCCGTACTTCTGCGCCACCATGTACTTCTGAGCGACGTGGCTGCAGTTGTACGCGCTGGTCAGGTTGACCGTCAGCACCGCGTCCCAGTCGGACTTGGGCATCTTGAAGAACAGGTTGTCCCGGGTGATCCCGGCGTTGTTGACCAGGATGTGCACCCCGCCGAGGTCTGCCGCGACCTGGGCGAACACCGCCTCCACGGCGTCGTAGTCGGCCACGTCGCAGCCGTACGCCCGGGCGGTGCCGCCCTTGGCGGTGATCTCGGCGACCGTCCCGGCCGCCCGCTCGGCGGTGAGGTCGACGACGGCGACCGCCGCCCCCTCCTCCGCCAGCCGGCGGGCGGTGGCCGCCCCGATGCCCTGTGCCGCGCCGGTCACCACGGCGACCTTCCCCGCGAACCGCGTCATGTGAACTCCTCGGAGATCTGGATCAACATCTGCAACATCTGGGTCGACATCTGGATCGGCAGTCGACGCCAGTCGACGCCAGTCGACGACAGCCGACGATCAACAGCCGACGGGTCGACGGTCGGCAAGCGACGGTCGACGAGCGAAGGACGGCAGCCGGTCAGACGCTCTCGACCAGCACGGCCGTACCCTGCCCCACTCCCACGCACATGGTGGCCAGGCCGCGCCGGGCACCGGTACGGCGCATCCGGTGCAGCAGGGTGGTGAGGATGCGGGCGCCGGAGCCGCCCAGGGGGTGGCCGAGCGCGATCGCGCCGCCGCTCGGGTTGACCACCTCCTCGGCCTGCTCCGGGCTGAACCCGATGCCGTCGGCGGAGGCGAGCGCCTGGGCGGCGAAGGCCTCGTTCAGCTCGGCGGTGTCCAGGTCGGCGAGCGACCAGCCGGCCCGCGCGAGCACCTTCGCCGTGGCCGGCACCGGACCGATGCCCATGACGTCCGGGTGCACCCCGGCCGAGGCGCCGGCCACGTACCGGCCGAGCGGCTGGAGCCCGAGGTCCCGCAGCGCCTCCTCGCCGACCAGGACGAGCCCGGCCGCGCCGTCGTTCATCGGCGAGGCGTTCCCCGCCGTGACCGTGCCGCCGGCGCGGAACACCGGCTTGAGGCCGGCGAGCTTCGCCAGGCTGGTGTCCTCGCGGATGCCCTCGTCGCGGCTCACCGTCACCCCGTCCGGCCGCTCGACCGGGACGAGTTCGGCGTCGAAGTGCCCGTCCTTGCGGGCGGCGCCGGCCCGTCGGTGGCTGCGCAGCGCGAAGGCGTCCTGGCGCTCCCGGCCGATGCCGTACCGGCCGGCCACCTCCTCGGCGGTCTCGCCCATGCTGAGCACGCCGTGCAGTTCGGCCATCCGCGGGTTGGTGAGCCGCCAGCCGAGCCGGGTGTCGAAGGTCTCCATCCGGTGCGGCAGCGCCTCGTCCGGGCGGGGGAGGACGAAGGGGGCGCGGGTCATCGACTCGCAGCCGCCGGCCAGCACCACGTCCGCCTCGCCGGAGCCGATGGCCCGGGCGGCGAGGGTGACGGCCTCCAGGCCGGAGGCGCAGAGCCGGTTGACGGTGGCGCCGGGGACGGTCTCCGGCAGGCCGGCCAGCAGGACGGCCATCCGGGCGGCGTTGCGGTTGTCCTCGCCGGCTTGGTTGGCGGCGCCCCAGTAGACGTCGTCGATCCGGGCGGGGTCGAGCGCGGGAACGTCGGCGAGCAGGGCGCGCAGCACGGTGGCCGAGAGGTCGTCCGGGCGGACCGTGGCGAGTGCGCCGCGCAGCCGGCCGATGGGTGTGCGGCGGGCGGCGGCGAAGTAGACGGGACGCACGTCGTCGGGCTCCTTGTCGGTGGCGGAGGAGGGGGTGCCGATGGTGGGGCGGGGTGCCCGGGGCGGGGTGCCGGTGGGCGGGGTGCCGGTGGGCGGGCTCAGAAGGCGTTGACGCCGGTGAGGGCGCGTCCGATGAGCAGCTGGTGGATCTGGCTGGTGCCCTCGTAGAGGGTCATCACCCGCGCGTCGCGCAGGTACTTGCCGACCGGGTACTCGTCGATGAACCCGTAGCCGCCGAAGACCTGGAGCGCGTTGTTGGCGGCCCGTACGGCGGCCTCACTGGCGTACAGCTTGGCGACGGAGGACTCGGTGGCGAACGGCAGGCCGCGCTCGATGTGGTCGGCGACCTTCCAGGTGAGCAGCCGGGCCGCCTCGACGTCCACGGCGATGCCGGCCAGCAGCTCCTGGACGAGCTGGTGCGAGGCGATCGGCTTGCCGAACTGCTCGCGCTCGCCCGCGTAGCGGACGGCGGCCTCCAGGCAGGCCCGGGCGATGCCGACGCAGCCGGCCGCCACCGACATCCGGCCCTTGGCCAGGGCGGCCATCGCCACCGTGAACCCCTTGCCGACCTCGCCGAGCCGGGCGCTGTCCGGCACCCGGACGTCCTCGAAGGCGAGTCCGGCGGTGGCCTGGCCGCGCAGGCCGAGCTTGCCGTGGATCTCGGTGCGGGTGAAGCCGGGCAGGTCGGTGGGGACCAGGAAGGCGGTGATGCCCCGGTGGCCCCGCTGTTCGGGGGCGTCGCCGCCGGTGCGGGCGAAGACCAGGGCGACGTCGGCCCAGGTGCCGTTGGTGATGAAGGTCTTGGCGCCGCTGATCAGCCAGTCGCCGCCGTCCCGGACGGCCCGGGTGGTGAGGTTGGCGGCGTCCGATCCGGTGCCCGGCTCGGTGAGCGCGAAGCAGCCGAGGGCCTCGCCGGAGGTGAGCCGGGGCAGCCAGTGGCGCTTCTGCTCCTCGGTGCCGAAGGCGTTGACCGACTTGCCGACCAGACCGAGCGAGACCGAGACGATCCCGCGCACGGCCGAGTCGCCGCGCCCGAGTTCCTCCAGGACGAGGCAGTACGCGAGGTGGTCGCCGCCGCTGCCGCCGTACTCCTCCGGGATGGTCAGCCCGAGGAAGCCGACCTTCGCCAGTTTGCCGATGATCGCGCGGTCGACGGACTCGGCGCGGTCCCACTCGGCGGCGTACGGGACGATCTCGCGGTCGGTGAAGGAGGCGGCGAGGTCACGGACGGCGCTCTGCTCCTCGGACAACTCCAGGTTCACGACGGCTCCCGAATCCGGTGTCCAGGGTCCGGTGCGGGGCCGGGCCCGTTAAACTAGCGCTGCAAGTTTTATGGGGGCGACTGTAGCCCCGCCCGGCCCGCGCTGGGAAGGGGCACCTGCCAGAATCGGTCCCCCACGCACCCGACCGGAGGAACCGGAGGCCCCGCCGCGATGGCCCGTCCACGCACCCCGCTGCTCAGCCGCGAGCGCATCGTCGCCGCCGCGCTGCGGCTGATCGACGACGAGGGACTGGACGCCCTCTCCACCCGCCGACTCGCCACCGAGCTCTCGGTCAGCGGGCCCTCGCTCTACAACCACTTCGCGACCAAGGACGAGCTGCTGGACGCGGTGGTGGACAGCGTCATCGGCGAGGTCGACCTGTCGATGTTCGGGACCTCCGACGGGGCCGCCGGGCTTGCGGAGGCCGATGCTTCCGCGGGGACCGCCGGTTCGGCGGAGGCCGACGCTTCCACGGGGACCGCCTGGCCGGAGGCGCTGCGCGACTGGGCGCGCTCCTACCGCGCCGCGCTGGCCGCCCACCCCAACATCGTCCCGGTCCTGGCCCAGGGCCCCGGGCGCCGGCCGAACGCGCTGCGGCTGGCCGACGCGGTCTTCGGCCACCTGGTCGAGTCCGGGTGGCCCCGCGGACAGGCGACCAGGATCGGCGCGCTGATGCGCTACTTCGTCACCGGTTCGGCGCTGGCCTCCTTCGCGGCCGGCTTCCCGGCGGACGCCGAGGTCTACGACGCGGCCGACTACCCCCACCTCGGTGAGGCGCACCGGCTGGCCGGCCACCGGGGGACGGTGGACGAGGGCGCCTTCGAGACCGGGCTGGAGGCGCTGCTCGACGGGCTCGCCCTGCGCTACGCCCGGCTCGCCGAGCGGCCCTGAGCCCGTCGGAACGTTTCGCCTCGCCTTGCCTCGTGACGCTCCGCCTCGCGAGCCCGGCCCGCGGAAACGATTCGGCCCCCGCACCTCCGCGCTGATCGCGCGGGAGTGCGGGGGCCGGGAGTCCGACGGGCGGATCAGCCCATGTCCTCCAGCCGGACGCCCTTGGTCTCCTTCATGAACCTCGCCACGAAGAGGATGGACAGCGCCGCGAAGGCCGCGTAGACCAGGTAGGTCGCCGACAGGTTCCAGCGCGACATGGCCGGGAACGAGACGGTGATCACCCAGTTGGCGATCCACTGCGCGGAGGCGGCGACGGAGAGCGCGGCGGCGCGGATCCGGTTCGGGAACATCTCGCCGAGCATCACCCAGACGACCACGCCCCAGGACATCGCGAAGAACAGCACGAAGGCGTTGGCGGCGACCAGCGCGACGGTGCCCTGGAGATCGGGCAGGGTGAGGTTGTCCCCGCTGCCGGTGGCGGAGGAGAAGGCCCAGCCGGCCGTGCCGAGCGCGACGGCCATGCCGACCGAGCCGATCAGGGCGAGCGGCTTGCGGCCGATGCGGTCGACCAGCACGATCGCGATCACGGTGCCGAGGATGTTGATCACCGAGCCGACGAAGCTGATCAGCAGCGAGTTGCTCTGGTCGATGCCGACCGACTGCCAGAGGATCGACGAGTAGTAGAAGATCACGTTGATGCCGACCAGCTGCTGGAAGACCGACAGGCCGATGCCCACCCAGACGACGGGGAGCAGGCCGAAGCGGCCGCCGAGCAGGTCGCGGAAGCGCGGGCGGTGGTCGGAGGCGATCAGCGTCCGGATCTCCGTGATCCGGGCGTCGGCGTCCACGCCCTCGCCCTCGACCTCGGCGAGCACCTTGCGGGCGTCGTCCAGGCGCTCGGCCTGGATCAGGTAGCGCGGGGACTCGGGGATGACCGAGGAGAGCACGAAGTAGACCGCGGCCGGGACGACGCAGATGCCGAGCATCCACTGCCAGGCCTCCAGCCCGAGCAGCTGGCCGCGGGTGTCGCCGCCGGCCGCCTGCGCCAGCACCCAGTTGACCAGCTGGGATATCGCGATGCCGAGCACGATCGCGGCCTGCTGGAAGGAGGCCAGCCGGCCCCGGTACTTGGTCGGCGCGACCTCGGCGATGTAGGTCGGGGCGATCACCGAGGCGATGCCGATGGCCGCGCCGCCGAGGACGCGCCAGAGCGCGAGGTCCCAGGCGGAGAACGGCAGCATCGAGCCGACGGCGCTGACGGCGAACAGCAGTGCGCCCGCCTTCATGACCTTGATCCGGCCGTACCGGTCGGCGAACCGTCCGGCGAACGCGGCGCCGACCGCCGAGCCCAGCAGCGCCGAGGAGACGATCAGGCCGGTCACGCCGCTTCCGACGCCGAACTTCTCCTGGATCCCGGAGACGGCGCCGTTGATCACGGAGCTGTCGTAGCCGAACAGGAAACCGCCGAGGGCGGCTGCCGCGGTGATGAAGACGACGAAGCCGAGGCGGCCGGGCGCGGGGGCCTCGACCGCCCCGGAGGGCTTCTGGGTGACGCTCACGATCTGACTCCTGGTACTCAACGCTGAGCTCGGTAGCCGAGATCGTAACCCCTATTCGTTTAAGTCTTGTACACCTGGACCCTCAAGTTTCGCTCTGAGAATTCGTAAGGTGAACAAGCAAATTGAGCTGCTCGGGTGCGCCGATCAGGCCGGGGAGGCGAGGGAGAGCCCGAACCGGCCCTGGGGGTCGGTCCACCAGTGGCTCAGCCGCAGCCCGGCCGCCGCCAGCTCCCGGGCCACCCGCTCCCGGCGGAACTTGGCCGACACCTCGGTGCGCAGCTCCTCGCCCCGGGCGAAGTGCACCGGCAGGTCCAGGGCCGGGATCTTCACGGTCTGCGAGCACAGCGAGCGCAGCCGCATCTCGATCCACTCCTGCTCGGCGTCCCAGAGCGCGACGTGCTCGAAGGCGTCCGGGTCGAAGTCCGCGCCCAGTTCGCGGTTCAGCACGTTCAGCACGTTCCGGTTGAACTCGGCGGTCACCCCGGCGGCGTCGTCGTAGGCGGCGACCAGCACCGCCGGGTCCTTGACCAGGTCGGTGCCGAGCAGCAGGAAGTCGCCCGGGTCGAGGGCGGCGCGCAGGCCGCGCAGGAAGGCCGCGCGCTCCGGGGGCAGCAGATTGCCGAGGGTGCCGCCGAGGAAGGCGACCAGGCGCGGCCCGCCCTCCGGCGGCAGTCCGAGCCGGGCGGTGAAGTCGGCGAGCACGCCGTGCACCGCGAGCCCGGGGTACTCGGCGGCGAGCGCGGCGCCGGCCGCGGTCAGCGCGCTCTCGCTGACGTCCACCGGGACGTACGTCTCCAGGGTGCCGAGCGCGCGCAGGGCGTCCAGCAGCAGCCGGGTCTTCTCGGAGGAGCCGGAGCCCAGTTCGACCAGGGTGCGGGCCCCGGTGGCGGCGGCGATCTCGCCGGCCCGGGCGGTCAGGATGGCCCGCTCGGCGCGGGTCGGGTAGTACTCGGGCAGCCGGGTGATCTCCTCGAACAGCTCGCTGCCCCGCGCGTCGTAGAACCACTTCGGCGGCAGCCACTTGGGCTGCGAGGTCAGTCCGTGCTCCACGTCGTGGTGCAGCGCGGTGCTGAAGTGGTCGGCGGGCAGCAGTCGGGTGAGTTCGAATGTGTCCATGACAGGGTGGTTCCTCTGTTCAGAAGATGAAGGGAGAGTGGAGGGTCAGTCGCGACCGGGGAGAGAGTTCACGGTGATGCCGCGCGCGTCCGCCAGCAGCAGCGAACCGTCCGGGACGGCCGTCCAGCCCGGCGCGTCGTCGTACGGCTCGGAGGCCACCACCGTGCCGAGGCCCGGCAGGGTGCGGTGGTACAGGGTGTCGCCCCAGGTGGTCGCGGCGATAGCGGTGCCGTCGGAGAGCAGCAGGTTGAGCCGGCCGGTGGTGTGCGCGGAGACGTCCGCGACGGTGCCCGCCAGCGCCTCGCCGAGCCCCGCGCCGGCCCGCAGCCGGTGCAGGGTGAGCGCCCACAGCAGTGCCGAGTCGGTGCGCGCCTCCAGGTCCAGCAGCTCGGCCGGGGGCAGCAGGGCCGCCAGGGTGTCCAGTTTGCCGGGCCAGCCCGCCACCGCGCCGTTGTGGCTGAACAGCCAGCGCTCGGCGGCGAACGGCGCGGCCGCGCCCTCGCCCGCCGCACAGCCCTCGGTGGCGGAGCGGACGGCGGCCAGCAGCGCCCGGGTGCGGACCACCCGGGCGAGGTCGGCGAAGGTCTCGTCCGCCCAGATCGGCCCGCGCCGGCGGTAGCGGGCGGGCACCTCGTCGCCGTCCGCGTACCAGCCGAGGCCGAAGCCGTCCACGTTGACCGTGCCGTACCGCTGGATCCGGGGCGCCCAGGACTGCCGGTACAGCCCGCACGGCGGGTGCACCAGCAGCTCCTGAGGTGCCAGCGGCTCGCCCAGATAGGCGATGTGACGGCACATCAGGCAGACTCCAGGTCGCGCGCGGTGCGGAACCCGGCGAAGATCTGCCGCCGGACCGGGTAGTCCCAGTTGCGGAACGTGCCCCGGCAGGCGACCGGCGCCACCGCGAAGCAGCCGCCGCGCAGCACCTTGTACTCGGGGCCGAAGAACACCTCCGAGTACTCCTCGTACGGCCAGGCCCGGAAACCCGGGTAGGAGCGGAAGTCGCTCGCCGTCCACTCCCACACGTCGCCGATCAACTGCCGTACACCGTAGGCGGACTGGCCCTTCGGGTAGCTCCCCGCACCGGCCGGCCGCAGGTGGCGCTGGCCGAGGTTGGCGTGCTCGGGGCCGGGCGGCCCGTCGCCCCAGGGGTAGCGGCGGGAGCGGCCGGTGGCCGGGTCGTGCCGGGCCGCCTTCTCCCACTCGGCCTCGGTCGGCAGCCGCCGTCCGGCCCATCGGGCGTAGGCATCCGCCTCGTACCAACTGACGTGCAGGACGGGCTCGTTCGGTTCGACTGGCTCGACGGAGCCGAAGCGCCGGCGCAGCCACTGGCCGTCCTGGTGGCGCCAGAAGAGCGGGGCGGTCAGGTCGGCGCGCCGGCGGTGCTCCCAGCCCTCCGGCGTCCACCAGCGAGGCTCGTCGTAGCCGCCGTCCGCGATGAACCGCTGGTAGGCGGCGTTGGTGACCGGGGTGGTGTCCAGCAGGAAGGCCGGCAGGTCGACGGTGTGTGCCGGGCGCTCGTTGTCCAGCGCCCACGGCTCGGTGTCCGTGCCCATGGTGAACGGCCCTGCGGGGATGAGGACTTCGGCGGGCAGGGTGGCCGCGTCGGCGGGTGCGGGCGGCGGCGGGGGAGCGGCCAGGGCCGGCTCGCCCCTGCGGAGCTGGTGGGTGATCAGCATGGTCTCGTCGTGCTGCTGCTCGTGCTGGGCGATCATCCCGAACGCGAACCCGGCCTCCAGCAGTGGTGCGCCCTCCAGCGGGCTGGCGGCCAGCAGGTCCAGCACCCGGCCGCGCACCTCGTGGGCGTAGGCGCGGGCCTCGGCGGGCGGCAGCAGCGGCAGGCTGGGGCGCTCGGCACGAGGGTGCTGGAAGGCGTCGTAGAGCGGATCGATCTCGGGGTGCATCGGGTCGCGGCCGCCGACGTTGCGCAGCAGCCAGAGCTCCTCCTGGTTGCCGATGTGCGCGAGGTCCCAGACCAGCGGGGACATCAGCGGGGAGTGCTGGGCGGTGAGATCGCCGTCCTCGACGCAGTCGGTCAGCGCGGCGGTGCGGGCGCGGGCGGCCAGCAGCTCGGTGGCGATGCTCTCACGCAGCGCCTCGGTGCCGATGCTGCCGCTGGTGCCGATCATGCCGGTGCCGTCGGTGCCGTCGGTGCCGGCGCGGGTGGTGTCGGCGCCGGTGGTTTCGGCCGGGGCGTCGGTGCGGTCAGTGCCGGCTGCCCCGGTGCCCCCGTGGGGTCGGACGTCTGTCATGGTGCGGCCTCCTCCGGGGGAGTGCGTCGGGTGCCGGAGCGCAGGGCGTCCAGCTGGTCGTCGGCCGGGCAGCGGCCGCGCGCGGGGTAGCGCTCGGCGAACTCCGCGACGGCGGTGCGCAGCCGCCCGGCACCGGGCAGGCGGCCCAGTGCGGCGTCGGCGGCGGCGAAGCAGGCGAGGGCGGCGCGGCGCAGCTCGGGGTCGGCCATCGCCAGGGTGGCGGCGCGGCGCCAGGCCTCGCTGCGCGGCGGGCGCGGACCGTCCGTTCCCGCCCGCCGGTCGATGGCGTCCAGCGGCTCCAGCGCGGCCAGCGCGGCGTCGGCGGCCACCGGGTCCTCCAGCAGTGCGGTGACCAGTGCGGCGACCACCATCCAGCCGTCCCCGGGCTGGGCGTCGATCATCCGCAGCTCCAGGTGGCCGCGCGGGCGCACCGGCGGGAAGAGGGTGGTGCGGTGGTACTCCAAGTCGTCGAGCGTGGGCGGGCGTTCGCCGGCGCCGCGGATCCAGTCGCGGAAGGTCAGCCCGGCCGGGGCCGTCCAAGGAAGGCCCTCGGGCCTTCGCACGCACAGCACTTGGGCGTCCAGCACGTACTGCGCCCACGCCTCGCGCGGATCACCGTGGTCCGGCTCCGGGGAGAGCGTGCGGGTCGGGTCCATCCGGGACCAGACGGTCTGTCGGGTGGACCGGTGGCCGGTCGGACTGCCGTCCAGGATCGGCGAGTTGGCGAAGGCGGCGACCAGTACCGGGCCCAGCAGGTGGGAAAGTCGCCAGCGGCGCTCCACCGTGTGCGGACCGTCCGCGTCACCGGCGTCCAGGCACACCTGCACCGACGCGGTACCGGTCATCATGATCCGGCCCCAGGGCCCGGCGGAGTCGAAGAAGCGCTCCATCGCCAGGTAGCGCGGGTGGTCCAGCACCATCCGTCGGGGGCGGGCCAGGGGGTCCGTCCCGGTGCCGGTGAGTCGAAGGCCCTGCGCCGCGAAGGCGGCCCGCAGGGCGGTCAGATCGCGTCGGGTGTCCTCGACGCAGGCCAGGAGGCCGGTGGCGGGCGGGGAACTGAGCTCGACCTGTCCGCCGGGTTCGAGCGTGAGGCGCGAACCGGAGGGGAGTGAGGTGCCGTCCGGGCCGCCCAGGGGCAGCGAATCCAGTGCGGCGTGGAGCAGTTCCGGCCGCACCGGCCGGGTGGGACATCGATCGTCATGGACGAACCACTCGACCTCCACCCCCACCAGGCGGGGCGGTCCGATCTTGAAGCAGACGCCCGACACATGGCTGCGCGCCCCCGATTCGGTCAGCGGGGTCACCCCCGGTGGGGGTGGTGGCGTGCTCTGCCGGTCGGGCGGAGTGGTGCGGGATACCGGTATCACCGGACTCACCATCCTCGGGATCACGATTGCGGCCCGGTCTACCCTGCCCAGTCTGCTACGGAGCATGCGGGGGCGCCCCGCAAAAATCGGGTGAACGTTCGTTTTCGCAGGTTGGCGGTGTGGCGAACGGGTGAGGACGGGGTTTGCCGGGCAATCGGCGGGCGGCGCCCGGGCCCCGCCCGGCCCGGGCATGTGCCGGGGTCACGGGCGCTCCAGCCGCTCCAGCCGCCGCAGGACGGTCCCGAGCACCGGCCCCGGCAGGGCGTAGTTCAGGCGCAGCGAACCCTCGCCGCCGGGGCCGAAGTCGGCGCCGTCGGAGGCCTCCAGGCCGCAGCGCTCCAGTAGCGCCCGGCGGGCGTCGGCGGACGGCAGACCGAGCGCGGCGGCGTCCAGCCAGAGCAGGTAGGAGGCGCGCGGGGCGGAGCGGACGGCGGGCCCGAGCCGGTCGGTCAGCCGGGTGCGGGCGGCGGCCAGGTGGGCGAGCAGCGCGTCCAGCCACGGGCCGCCCTCGCGCAGCGCGGCCTGCTGCACGGTCTGCTCCAGCAGGCCACCCTCCCAGAGGCCGTAGCCGGCCAGCGCCTCGGCGAACCGGGTGCGCAGTCCCGGGTCGGGGACGAGGGCGAAACTGCTGGGAATGCCGGAGCAGTTGAAGGTCTTGCCGACGGAGTTGAGGGTGACGACGTGGGACCGGTGCGCCGGGTCGGCGGTCGTGACGGCGACGGGGTGGGCCCGGCCGGGGTGGGTGAGGTCGCCGTGCACCTCGTCCGAGACCAGCAGCGCGCCGCTGTCGGCCGCCCACGCGGCGAGGCCGCGCACCGCGCCGATGGGCCACACGGTGCCGGAGGGATTGTGCGGGTTGCTCAGCAGCACGGCTCCGGCGGGGCGGGGGAGCGGGCCGCGCGGGAGCCGGTAGCCGCCCGGGCCCAGGTGCAGGGGCAGCGCGCGGTACGGGAGGCCGGCCGCGCGGCACAGCTGGGCGAAGCCGCCCCACTCGGGGGTGGGGAAGAGGACGGGGGCCTGCGGCCGTACGGTCTCCAGCAGGATGCGCAGCGCGGTGCGCGGGCCGCAGGGCAGCAGCAGGACCCAGTCCGGGTCCACCACGGCGCCGTGCCGGGTGCGGTACCAGTCGGCCACCAGGGTGCGGCCGGCCGGGTCGCAGGCCGTGTAGCCGTACGCGCGGTGGCGGGCACGCCGCTCCAGCGCCTCGGCGACGGCGGGCGGGCCGGGCAGGTCCATGTCGGCGAGGCCCATCGGGATCACCCCGGGGGCGTCCGCGCGGGCCCACTTGCTGCTGCCGGTGCCGGCTCGGTCGAAAGGGGCGTCGAAGTCGAAGTCGGGTTCGAGGTCAGGGGCGGGAGCGGGGTCGGTGGCGCCGGAGACAGATGACAGATTTCGAAATCTGTCATCTGTTCGCTGAAAGCTGTCGTCCGTCATCTGTTCGCCTCCACCCGTCGCCCGTCGTTCGCCAGGTAGGCGGCGAGCCCCCGCCGCCCCCGGCGCATCATCACCGCGTGGTTGGCCCGGAACAGCGGGTGCAGCGGCAGGGCGAGCCGACGCAGCAGGGGTTTGCCGGGCCGGGTGTCCTCCTCGAACAGCACCCGGCTGCCCGCGCCGCCCGCGCTGCCCGCGCCGCCCGCCGCGTCCGGCGTCACCGTGAACCGCGACCACCCGGTCAGGTCGCCCCGCATGATCACCTCCAGCACCCCGGCGACCGGGTCACGCCGGGTCGCCACGAGGCCGACCACCAGCCGGTAGGGCAGCAGGGCGCGGATCACCACGTCCCCGCGGTCCTCGCCGGTCGCCCGGACCTCGCGGATCTCCGGCCACCACAGCGGGTAGCTCCGCACGTCCTCCAGCGCCGCGTACACGGCGGGCGCCGGAGCCGCGAGCCGCCAGACGCCCCGGAATCGGTAGTGGTTGGGATCCACCACCCCACCCTAGTCGGGCCCGGCCCGCCGCAGGGGCGAACACCGTTGGACCGTTGCCGAGTTGGTCCGCGGCGCCGGCCCGACCCGGAGGGCGGGCGTTCCGGAAGGGTCCGTCCGGTGGGAACGGTGCACTCCGCTTGCACCCGTTCGGGGTGCGGGGGAGGATCTTGTGTGCTTGTAGTCTCGACAGTCACAGCAGTGTCCCCAGGGTGCTGCCACCCCAGAACCGGAGTGAAGGAGTCACAGGCATGCGGCGACCGAGCTGGGTACCGGAGGGTACGGACCTGGACAAACCGAACGCCGCGCGGGTCTACGACTACTACCTCGGGGGCTCGCACAACTTCGAGGTCGACCGGGAGATGGCCCGCAAGGCGATCGCCCTGTGGCCGGAGCTGCCCCAGATCATGCGTTCCAACCGCGCGTTCCTGCGCCGCGCCGTGACCTTCCTCGCCGAGCATGGCGTCACCCGCTTCCTGGACATCGGCTCCGGCATCCCGACCTTCAGCGCGGTGCACGAGATCGCCCGGGAGATCCGCCCCGAGGCGAAGGTCGTCTACGTGGACCGCGACCCGGTCGCCGTCGCGCACAGCCGCCTGCTGCTGGAGGGCGACCCGGACAGCGCCGTCGTCCAGGCCGACCTGCGCGACGTGGCCGACCTGCTGGCCCGCCCCGAGGTCGCCGAGCTGCTGGCGGCCGGTGAGCCGGTGGCCGTGCTGCTGGTCGCCGTCGCCCACTTCGTCAGCGACGAGGAGGACCCGTGGAAGCTGATCGGCGTGATCCGTGACGCCCTCCCGCCGGGCAGCGCGCTGGTGCTCTCGCACGCCGCCCTGGAGAGCCGCCCGGACCAGGCCGAGGACCACCAGAAGCTCTACCGGATGACGCCGACCCCGCTGACCATGCGCACCCACGAGCAGATCACCGCGATGTTCTCCGGGTTCGAGCTGGTCGAGCCGGGCGTGGTCCACCTGCCGCTGTGGCGCCCGGACCAGCCCGGGACGGTCGGCGAGCACCCCGAGCGGATCGCCGGGGTGGCGGGCGTGGGGATCCGCCCTTGAGCGGACGCGACGGACGGGGCACCGGCGGCCGTACGCCCGTCGGCGGGACGCGCGGCAGCGGTCGTAGCGGTGGCAGCGGTCGCGGCGGTGGCAGCCGTACCCGCCGAGCGGCCGTCGCCGGGCCCGCCGGAACCGGCGCGCACACCAGAGGAACCAGGTTCAGCAGATGAGTACCACCCCGGTGCGCGGCAACGCGGAGCGGTTCCACGAGGACTGGGCCCGACTGCTCTCCGCCGACCACGGCATCGCCGTCCACCCCGGCCTGCTCGGCCGGCTGGTCGCGCGCACCGCCGCGCTGCTGCACCGCGCCCAGGAGGGCGACCCGTTCGAGCCGCGGCTGGCCGCGCAGGCCGGCGCCGAACTGGTCGACGCGCACTTCACCGACCCGGTGCTGCTGGCCCGGGCGGTCGAGCTGCTCCAGGCGCAGCCCGTCCACGACGACCGCGGCCCGGCCCTGACCGGCGCCTTCGCGGCCGGCTGGGCGGGCGCCCTGCGCGAGCGCACGCTGGTCGAGCAGGAGGCGATCCGCACCGCCGCCGACGCCGCCCGCAAGGAGGCCGAGCGGGCGCTGCGCGCCTCCGAGGCCCGGTTCCGGGCGCTGTTCGAGAGCGCCGCGATCGGCATCGCCATCGGCGACACCGACGGCAACATCCTGGCCGTCAACAAGGCCGTGCAGGAGCTGTTCGGCGCGGGCCCGGAGGACATGGTCGGGCGCCGGGTCGACGACCTCGTGCACCCCGAGGACACCCCGGGCGTGTGGGAGGCGTACGAGGAGCTGATCAGCGGCAAGCGCGACTACTTCCAGTTCGACAAGCCGTACTACCGCCAGGACGGCGAGGTGGTCTGGACCCACCTGACCGTCTCGCTGATCCGCGACGACGACGGCATCCCGCAGTACCAGGTCGCGATGCTGGAGGACGTCACCGACCGCTACCGGCTCCAGGAGCGGCTGCGCCACCAGGCCACCCACGACCCGCTGACCGGCCTGCCCAACCGGGCGGCCTTCTTCGAGCGGCTGGAGAAGCTGTTCGAGGAGCCCGAGCCGGGCGCCCGCTTCGGCCTCTGCTACGTCGACCTCGACGGTTTCAAGGTGGTCAACGACAGCCTCGGCCACGACATGGGCGATCAGCTGCTGGCCGCCGTCGCCGCCCGGTTGAAGGCCGCCCTCAGCCCGCTCGGCCACCTGGTGGCCCGGCTCGGCGGCGACGAGTTCGTCGTCCTGCTGGAGCGGTGCCGGGGCGAGCAGGAGGCGGTGGCCGCCGCGAAGACCGTGCTCAAGGCGCTCTCCGGGCCGGTGCTGATCGGCGACCACAAGCTCGCCGTCGGCGCCAGCGTCGGTGTGCTGGAACGGCGGGTGTCCACCACCACCCCGGGCGCCGCCGTCCGTGCCGCCGACCTCACCCTGTACCGCGCCAAGGAGGCCGGCCGCGGCCGCTGGACCCTGTTCGACCCCAAGGAGAACGCCCGCGCGGTCAGCCGCTACGCGGTGTCGGTGCGGATGCCCGCGGCCCTCGACCGCGGCGAGTTCTTCATCGACTACCAGCCGCTCTACCGCCTCGCGGACGGCCGGCTGGCCGCCGTCGAGGCGCTGGTGCGCTGGCGCCACCCGCAGCTCGGCGTGCTCGGCCCGGACGAGTTCGTCACCACCGCCGAGGAGACCGGGCTGATCATGCCGCTCGGCCGCTGGGTGCTGGAACAGGCCTGCGGCCAGGCCGCGGACTGGATCAAGCGGTACGGCGACGCCGCGCCGCAGCTCAACGTCAACCTGGCCGTCCGGCAGGCCCGCAGCGCCGCGCTGGTCACCGACCTCGACCGGATCCTCGACGGCACCGGACTGGACCCGGCCCGGCTACAGCTGGAGATCACCGAGTCGACCGTGGTCGGACCCGAGGACGAGGCGCTGCGCACCCTGCACGGGCTGGTCGACCTCGGGGTGTCGCTGGCCGTGGACGACTTCGGCACCGGCTGGTCCAACCTCGCCTACCTGCGCGACCTTCCGGTCTCCGGGCTGAAGATCGCCGGCTCCTTCGTCGGCGACCTGCACGAGCCGGGGAAGGACGAGTCCACCGGATGGCGGATCGTCAGCGGACTGGTGTCGATGGCGCACTCGCTCGGGCTGAACGTCACCGCCGAGGGCGTGGAGACCCACCGGGACGCGGAACGGCTGCGGACCATCGGCTGCGACTGGGCGCAGGGGTGGCACTTCGGGCGCCCGGTACGGCCCGAGGAGATCGCCCGGCGGATCGTGGAGGAGCCGGCGGGGCGCCCGGTCGGGTAGTGCCGGATCCTCAACGGCGCCCGGTTCCGCGTCGTGGGTCGCGCTTGCGTACCGGTCCTGCGATGGGTCGGTCCTGATCCGCGAAAGCAACCGACACCCCCGCCCGCCGTGCGGGATGATGGCGCGTCACGATCCACCCCGGAAACCGGCGCGTCCATGGTCACGGCCCCGCGCCCGTCCGGGCTGCGAAAAAAGGGGAACGTCGCATGGGCACGACGGAGGACGCGGACCCGGCCGAGGGCGATCGGCGCGGGCCGAGGCCCCGGTCGGCCGCCGGCGCCGAGCCGGGGAATCCGCCGCGGAGCAGGGCGGAGCGGTGGTCGCGGGGGCGCTGGCGCGGCTCGGAGGCCGCCGCGGACCGGTCCTCCCGGCTCGGGGCGGTTCCGCCCGGCGTGGATCCGCCGACCCGGGTGGACCCGCGGGCCGCGACGCGTCGGGCGCCCGCCATCGCGCCCCGCTTCGATCCGGAGGCCGCGACGCGTCGGATGTCCGGCGCCGCGCCCCGGTTCGACCCGGAGGCGGCCACCCGCCGTACGCCGGATGCCGGGCCGAGGTTCGACCCGTACGCTCCGACGGAGGTCCGGCCGGGCCGACCGGGGCATCCGGAACCTTCGGAACGCTCGAGGGACGCCGGGGTCGCGGGAGCCTCGGGGGTCTCGGGAGCCGCGTGGGTCTCGGGGGTCTCGGGAGCCGCGTGGGTCTCGGGGGTCTCGGGGGGCGTCGACTCGGAGGCGGTGACCGAGGTCGTCCGGCCCAGGTCCGGGGCGGGAGCCGACTCGCCCTCCTGGCAGGACAGCATCGGGCCCGGCGGTCCCACTCCGGCCGGAGGCGCCGGCGGGCCGATGGGTGGGCGTCCGGGCGGGCCGATGGGTGGCCGCCCGGACGAGGCGGCGGGCGGCGGGGCGGTCGGCCCCGAGGGCGGTTTCGGCGACGGCGACCAGGACTCCGACGGCCCGTTCGAGGGCGCCTTCCCGGACGCGCTGCGGAGCCGCTTCATCCCGCTGGGCCGGGCCGGGGCCGGCTCCGAGGGCACCGTCTGGTACGTCCGGCGCACCGACGGAGGCGGCGACGCCGCCGTCAAGGTGGCCGTCGCCGGCCAGCCGATGGACCACGAGCTGCTCGCCCACCTGCGCAACGACGGCTTCCGCCGGCACGTCCCGCACCTGATCGACTTCGGCCGGGTCCGGCACCACGGCGCCCAGGTGGACTGGGTGGCCATGGAGTACCTGCCGGTCACCCTCGCCGCGCACGTCGCCGGGCTGTGGCGGGAGGGCGGTCACGGGGACCGGCGGACCACCGAACAGATCGTCTACGAGCTCGTCGCCCTGCTCGACTTCTGGCAGCGGCGGATCAAGCGCAACCCACTGGACTTCAAGCCCGCCAACATCCTGGTGCGCCCCGGCAGCGGGTCCGGGGAGTTCGTGATCGCCGACTTCGGCGGCGTCGACCGGCTCACCGACAGCCGCCGGTTCACCTCCGCGATGATGGTCACCGTCGCCTACATGGCCCCCGAACAGCTGGCCGGCAAGAACCACCAGGCCGGGCCCTGGTGGGGGCTCGGCAACGTGCTGTACGAGCTGTTCGTCGGCCGCCCGCGCTTCGTCGGCGCGGACGGCGAGCGCCCGGCCGACCAGGAGTTGGAGCTGGAGCTGGTCATGGGCGAGGAGGTGGACCTCGCCGCCGTCCGTGATCCGCGCCAACTGCTCCTGCTCCAGGGGTTGTTCACCAAGAAGCCGGAGGACCGCTGGACCGCGCCGCAGGTCCGCAGCTGGCTGGCCGGCGGCACGCCCGAGGTGATCCGCCGCCGACCGCAGCCGCAGGCCCGGGCGCACCGGCCGGTCACCTTCCTCGGCAACCCGTTCACCGACCCGGTCCGGCTCACCGAGGCGCTGCTCAAGAACTCCGGCGCGGCGGCCCGCTGGCTCTCCACCGGCGGAGCGGAACGGGTGCGCGACTGGCTGCGGGACGAGGTCGAGGACACCGTCTTCGACCTGCACTACCTCTCCGAGGTCGCCCGGGCGCCCGGCTCCCGGCGCGAGTCCGTGGCGGCGGTCGCGGTGCTCGCCCTGGGCGCCGCCTATGCCCCGGGCGCCGTCCCGCACTACCGCGACCGTCCGATCGACACCACCGGCCTGGAACGCGTCGTCACCGCGGCGGACGGCGCCGAGTTCATCGACGAGCTGGTCAAGGGCGGGGCACCGGCCGTGGCCGCCCGCTACGACTGCTTCCACCCCGAGTGCGCGGGAGAGCACTGCTCGCGGCTGCTCGCGCTGGCCGGACTGCCGGAGGTGCTGGCCGAGGTGGACCGGCTGGCCCGCACCGTCGGCGGCGGCCGGCGCGGCGGCGACGGACTCAGCCCGGAGGAGCGGGAGGAGGCGCACCGGCAGGCGGTCTGGCTGAGCATCCGGCCCGAGGAGCGGGCGCGGTTGCTGGGCCGGCTGTCGCCGCTGCCCGCCGCCCTGCACCGGCTGCCGCTGCCCGAGCGGGTGTCGGAGCTCGCGGCCGTGGTGGCCGCCGCGGTGGTGGACGGCGCGCTGACCGTGGGCGCGGGCGCCCGCACCGCCGGACGGACGGTGGCCCGCAGACCGGCGCCCGACCCGGCGGCGGCCACGCCCCGGGACGTGGTGCGCCGCCGCTGGTCCGGGCTGCGGCGCCGAGCGGTGGGCGCCGACCCCGCGCAGCCCGGCGGACGGGCGGCCCTGGTCGCGGCCGAGGCTCTGCGGCGGCGCGGCCGGGGAAGGCCCGAACGGCCCGAGCCGGAGGCCGGGGTCCGGGCGGACGGGCGGGCGGATGGGCGAGCCGACGGGCGGGTGGGCCGGTCGTGGCTCGATCGGCCGGGGCTCAACCGGTCGTGGCTCCACCGGCGCCGACGGCCGCCGGTGGACCGGCGGGGCCGCCTGGCGGCCTGGTGGCCGCACGCCCGTACCGCGCTGCCGCGCCGGGCCGGGGCGGTCCTGCCGCTGCTCCTCGCCTTCGGACTGCTGCTGTGGGCGGGGGCGGTGCTCCGCTACCCGATCGAGGCGGGCGAGAAGCTCGCCATCTCGCCCGCCGGCGCCTTCGGCGGTCACCTGCGCAACGCCGGGGAGCACGCGGCCCGGCAGGTGGTCGGACAGCTCGGCGCGGGACTCGTCGCGGCCGCCGTGATCGCCTTCTTCCCCGCCCGGGTGGGCATCGGCACGGCGCTGCTGACCGGGACCGGGGCCCTCGCCATCGGCTACCTGCGGCTCGGGCCGCCGATGACGGCGCTGGAGACGCCGCAGTCGGTGGCCGACCGGGTGGTCGTGTTCGAGGGCGGGATGGGGAGTTGGGCCGGCATCGCGGCGGTCGTGGCGGTCGTGGTCTCGCTCGTCCTGATCGAACGGGCCTCCCACCGGCTGCTGAAGCCCGCTCAGGAGGCCCGCGAAAAGGTCCGGGAGGCCTGGCGGCAGCTGGACGAGCGGAACGCGGCGGCTTCGCCGGGGGCCGCCGCGAGCGGCGGACGGATGTGGAGCGCGCCGTCCGGGCGGTGGCGGACGGGCGGCGCCGGTACGCGCGACCGGCTGCGGTTCGCGCTCGGGACGACGGCGGTGCTGGTGCTGCTGCTGTGGGCGGCGGTCGAGGTCCGGCTCGCGGCCACCGGGGTGCACCGGACGCCCGGCTCCTGGGGGACGGGGCAGACCGGTGCGGCCTACCAAGCCGGGTTCGTCCTGCTGCTGGCGGTGGTGTCCCTGGTGAGCACCTTCGGGACCCCGGCCACCGCCCGGGGGCTGCTCGTGCTCTGGGTTCCGGCCACCCTGTTCCTGGGGGCCTGGCCGGGGCCGCTGGGTCCGGTCGAGGCGCTGCGGATACCGGTGTTCGAGGGACTGTTCAGGTCGATCGCGGGGCTGTGGGGGCACGGGGCCTTCTGGGCCGCGCTGCTGGTGGCGCTGCCGCTGGCGGCGTACGGGGGGCTGCGGACGGTCCGGGGGCGGGCGGGGCGCGGCTGACGGGTGGCGACTGACGGATTACAGATGACAGCTGACAGATTTCGAAATCTGTCAGCTGTCATCTGTTATCCGTCGCTTGTCCGCTGTTCGCTGTCCGCCGCCCCCGTTGTCCGCTCTCGCGGGTCGCCCGCCGCTGCTCAGCCGACCAGCCGGGAGAGCTCGATCGAGTGTCCCGTCCGCTCCACCTTCGCCCGCAGGTAACGGACGTTGCTCGCCGACAGGTGCACACCCGTCGGCACCCGGTGCCGCACGGTGATCCCCAGCTCGGCCAGCTGCGCCGCCTTGTCCGGGTTGTTGCTCAGCAGGTCGATGCCCGTGGCGCCGAGTGCGGCGAGCATCTGGGCGGCCGCGGTGTAGTCCCGGCCGTCCTCGGGCAGGCCGAGTGCGGTGTTGGCGTCGTACGTGTCCAGACCGGAGTCCTGGAGGGCGTACGCGTCCAGCTTGTTGTAGAGCCCGATGCCGCGGCCTTCCTGGCGCAGGTAGAGCAGGTAGCCGCCGGCCTCGCTGATCCGCTCCACCGACTCGCGCAGCTGAGGCCCGCAGTCGCAGCGGTCCGAACCGAAGACGTCGCCGGTCAGGCACTCGGAGTGCAGTCGCACCAGCGGGGTCCCGTCCTCGGGGACCGTGCCGAGCGCGAGCGCCAGGTGCTCGGCGCCGTCGGCGAGGCCGTGGAAGGTGAAGGTCTCCGCCTGGGCGCGGTAGCCGTCGGGGAAGGTCAGCGGAATGCGCACACGAGAGCGCACCGTGGCGGAGCCGGGCTGCGGCATGGGTGGGCCTCCGGAGGTCGGGGTGGGCCGGGACGAACCGGGCGGGTTCGACCGGACCCGGACGGATCGTGGTGGATCGGAGGTCGACCGTACTAGGTAGTTCCAATTTGAACAACTACCGGTCGGTGGGACGGGGCTCGACCCCGGAGGCGCGCGGCACCCCATCGTCCCCGGCTGTTCCGGCCGGGCCTTCCAGCATGTGGATGGCGCGGGACCCGCGGTGTGGACACTGCGAGACTTGCGCCGTTTCCTGGGCACGTCCCTCAGGCCCGCCGGGACACCGCGCACGCCCCAACGACGACCACGGAAGGGTCCTGACCAGATGCCGATGACCCCCGCCACCTCCCAGTCCTCCTCCTTCGACTCCTCCCTCGGTTCCCTCGACGCCGAGCAGCGCGCGATTGCGGCGCTCTACGCCGAGGTCGTCCGCCGCAACCGGGGCGAGGACGAGTTCCACCAGGCCGTCCACGAGGTGCTGGAGACCCTCGCTCCGGTGCTCGCCCACCGCCCCGAGCTGCTCGACGCCCGGATCATCGAGCGGATCTGCGAGCCCGAGCGCCAGCTGATGTTCCGGGTGCCGTGGACCGACGACTCCGGCGACATCCACGTCAACCGCGGCTTCCGCGTGGAGTTCAGCAGCGCCCTCGGGCCGTACAAGGGCGGGCTGCGCTTCCACCCCTCGGTGAACCTCGGGATCGTCAAGTTCCTCGGCTTCGAACAGATCTTCAAGAACGCCCTCACCGGCCTGCCGATCGGCGGCGGCAAGGGCGGGTCCGACTTCGACCCCAAGGGCCGTTCGGACGCCGAGATCATGCGGTTCTGCCAGTCCTTCATGACCGAGCTCCACCGCCACCTCGGCGAGTACACCGACGTGCCGGCCGGGGACATCGGAGTCGGCGGCCGGGAGATCGGCTACCTCTTCGGCCAGTACAAGCGGATCACCAACCGGTACGAGAGCGGTGTGCTCACGGGGAAGGGCCTCGGCTGGGGCGGCGCGCAGGTCCGTACCGAGGCCACCGGCTACGGCTGCGTCATGTTCACCTCCGAGATGCTGCACAGCCGTGGTGAGAGCCTGGAGGGGCGCCGGGTGGCCGTCTCCGGGTCCGGCAACGTCGCGGTCTACGCGATCGAGAAGGCGCAGCAGCTCGGCGCGACCGTGCTCACCTGCTCCGACTCCTCCGGTTACGTGGTGGACGAGAAGGGCGTCGACCTCGACCTGCTCAAGGAGGTCAAGGAGGTCCGGCGGGGCCGGGTCTCCGACTACGCCCGGCTGCGCGGTGGCCACGTCCGGTTCGTCGAGGGCCCGGGGGTGTGGAGCGTTCCCTGTGACGTCGCCCTGCCCTGCGCCACCCAGAACGAGTTGGCCGAGGCCGACGCGCTGGCCCTGGTGCGCAACGGGGTGCTGGCCGTCGCCGAGGGCGCGAACATGCCCACCACCCCGGAGGCGGTGCGGGTGTTCCAGGAGGCCGGGGTGGCCTTCGGGCCGGGCAAGGCGGCGAACGCGGGCGGCGTCGCGACCAGCGCCCTGGAGATGCAGCAGAACGCCTCGCGCGACTCCTGGACCTTCGAGCACACCGAGGAGCGGCTGGCCGGGATCATGAAGCACATCCACGACTCCTGCTTCACCACCGCCGAGCGGTACGGCCACCCGGGCAACTACGTGGTCGGCGCGAACATCGCCGGCTTCGAGCTGGTCGCGGACGCGATGCTGGCCCAGGGCCTGATCTGAGCCTCCGTCGGCCGTCGGCCGTCCGTCGACTGCCGTCCGTCGACTGCCGACTGCCGACTGCCGACTGCCGTCCGCCGTCACCCGGCGATCGGTGACCCGACCGGAGCGGGCACCGATTGTCGGGTGCGGCAGGGTGGGTCCTTCCTACGGTGGATGTCAGTAAGGGAAGGACGGGGTTGGCGTGCTGGAGCACCTGAACCGGGCGATGGACCGGATCGAACAGGACCTGGACCGCGAGGTCGAGGTGGCCGAGCTGGCGCGGATCGCGATGACGTCGGAGTACCACTTCCGGCGGCTGTTCTCGATGCTCGCCGGGATGCCGCTGTCGGAGTACGTCCGGCGCCGGCGGCTCACCGTCGCCGGGGCCGAAGTCCTGGACGGCGAGCGGACGTTGCTCGACATCGCGGTCCGGTACGGGTACTCCTCGGGGGAGGCTTTCGCCCGGGCGTTCCGGGCCATGCACGGAGTCGGGCCGGGTGAGGCCCGGCGCGACGGTGCGGTGCTCGTCTCCCAGCCCCGGATGTCCTTCCGACTCGTCGTGGAGGGAAGCAGCAGCATGGAATACCGGATCGTCGAGAAGACGGACTTCCGGATCGTCGGCAAGAAGGCCCGGGTCACCCTGGTCTACCTGGGGATCAACCCGGGGATCGCCGAGTTCATCAAGGGGCTCGGCAAGGAGACGGTCGAGCGGATCGCGGCCCTGTCCGGGGACGACCCGGCCGGGATCCTGTCGGTGAGCGACGACTTCTCGCCGAACCGCGAGGAGGGGTCCGAACTCGACTACTGGCACGCGGTGGTGGCGCGCGAGGGCGTCGCCGTCCCGGCCGACCTGGACGTGCTCGACGTCCCGGCCGGCACCTGGGCGGTGTTCACCAACACGGGGCCGTTCCCGCAGGCCTTGCAGGAGATGTGGGGGGACGTGGCCGGCCAGTGGTTCCCGTCCAACCCGTACGAGGCCCGGCCGGGCCCGGAGATCCTCCAGACCCGCTTCGTCCCGGGAACGGCCGATGCGGAGGCGGAGCTGTGGATCCCGGTGGCGCGGGCCGTGCGCGGCTGACAGCCGACAGATAACCGATAACGGATGACAGCTGACAGCTGACAGATTTCGAAATCTGTCAGCTGTCAGCTGTCATCCGTCCGCCCACCCCATTCGGCCCACCACCGCCCGCCAAGCTCCGCCCCGCCCCGCATGCTGGGGCAGGAGGTGCGGGGGCCGAGGCGCCGATAACCCGGGAGTTCCCGAGCAAGCTGCGAGGACAGACGTCATGAAGCAGACCTCCGTGACCACCAACGCCCCCTGCTGGACGGAGCTTGGCACCTCCGACCCGCCCGCCGCCCTGGCCTTCTACACCGAGCTCTTCGGCTGGCAGGTGGACGACACGGCCCGCCCCGGGGACGGCGACTACACCCAGATGCTGGCCGGGGGCGTCCCGGCCGCCGCCATCACCCCGCGCTACGCTCCGCAGCAGCCGATCGCCTGGACGGTCTGCATCGCGGTCGCCGACGCCGACGCCACCGCCGTGCGGGTCAAGGAGTCCGGCGGCCGGATCCTGAAGGACCCCACCGACGTCTCCGACTTCGGCCGCTTCTCGGTGGCCGCCGACCCCTCCGGCGCGGTGCTCATCCTCTGGCAGCCCCGCGCCTTCCAGGGCGCCGGGGTGTTCAACGAGCCCGGCTCGCTCGGCTGGGTGGAACTGCTCACCCGCGACCCGTCCGGCGCGCTCGCCTACTACCCGAAGGTCTTCGGCTGGTCCGTCGCCCCCTCCGAGTACTACCCCCAATGGGGCGTGGAGGGCCAGGACTTCGGCGGCATGCTGACGATGGACGACCGCTTCCCGCCCCAGGTGCCGCCGCACTGGATGCCGTACTTCGCGGTCGTCGACGTCGACAACACGGTCAGCCGGGCGGTGGCGCTCGGCGGGGACGTCCTGATGCCCGTCTCCGGCGTGCCGGGACGCCGGCGGATCGCCGTGCTGCGCGACCCCCAGGGCGCCGCGTTCGGCGTCTACACCGCCGGCGTCGAAGGCTGAGCGGCCCGCCGGACGACGCGTGAGCGACGCCACCCGGCCACGGCCACCAGCGCCGCCCCCGCGGTGGTGAGCAGCGCCCCGAGCGGCACCACGTCGCCGATCCGGTCGTACCAGGTCAGCGTCCCGGGCGCGGTGAGCGGCAGCCGGACGGTCAGCGCGCCGGTGCCGCCGGTACCGAGCCGGGTGAGCTCCCGGCCCTGGGCGTCGAAGGCGGCCGAGACCCCGGTCAGCGAGCCCTGCACGGCGGGCCGGCCGGTCTCGGCGGCCCGGATCGCCGCCAGCGAGACGTGCTGCTCGGGCGCCCAGGTGTGCTGGAAGGTCGAGGTCGAGGACTGGTAGACCAGCACCCGGGCGCCGTCCCGGGCGGCGGTGCGGGCCATGTCGGGGAAGGCCGACTCGAAGCAGATCAGCGTCCCGACGGGCAGCGGCGCGCCCGCCCGGTCGGTGGCGGGCAGGACGTGGAAGGCCGTGCCGGGTGCCCGGTTCTCGCCCGCGGCCCGGCTGACCCCGGCGATCCAGCCGAGCACCGGCCGCAGCGGGATGTACTCGCCGAACGGCACCAGCCGGATCTTGCGGTAGCGGTCCACCACGCCGGCGGGGGAGACCAGCACCGCGTCCTTGGAGATCCGACCGTCCGCCTTGCGCGCGTCCTCCCCGGCGACGACCTCGGCGCCGGTGGTCGCGGCGAGTCGGCGCAGCGTGTCCAGCGCGGCCGGGTCGCGGTCCAGGTCGGCGGTGGTGCTGCTCTCGCCCCACACGACCAGGTCCACCGGCTGCCCGACGAGTCCGGCCGTGATCCGCGCGCTCGCCTCGAACCTGGCCTGCGGGTCCTCCACGATGCCGGGCTGGACCAGTGCCACGGTCACGGCCCCGTCCCCGGCGGGCGCCTCGCGCAGCGCGAACAGCAGCGGGCCGGAGGCGAGCACCAGCACGACGGATCCGGCGGCGACGGCGCGCGGCCGCCAGTGCACCGCGGTCAGCGCGATCAGCACCCCGGTGTTCACCGCCGCCACCGCCGCGCTGACCAGCCAGATCCCGCCGGCCGAGGCCAGCGCGAGGACCGCCGGGTGCTGCCACTGGGTGGCGCCGAGCAGCGCCCACGGGCCGCCGAGCGCGGGCCAGGACCGGGCGTACTCGGTGGTCACCCAGACCGCCGGCACGACCAGGAGCGCCAGGAGCGCCCGAGGGGCGGACAGCTGAGGGCGCAGCAGCCGGTGCACGGCGTAGCCGACGCCGCTCTGGAGCGCCCCGAACAGCACCGCGAGCACCGGCAGTCCCGGCCCGATGGACGGGACCAGCCAGGCCATCGCGGTCAGGATGAACCCCGCGCCGAACCACCAGCCGCGCACCGCCGCCTCCCGGCCCGACGGCGCCCGCTGCATCAGCAGCAGTCCGGGCACGAGCGCGATCCAGGCCAGCCACGCCTGCCCGGCGGACGGGAACGCCAGCACCGGCACCGCCCCGCACACCAACGCGCCCACCCGCCCCCGGTACCGGTGCCGGTGCGGCGCGTGCGGCTCCCGTGCCCCGGTGGCAGTCGTGCTCAGGGCCGGGCTGGTGGGAGCGGAGCGACGCGACATGACTCGCATTGTCCGCCGGGAGGGCGCGCACCACCAGTACGCCGGGGGGCGTCCTCGGCGAGGACGCCCCCCGCTCCCGCGCGGGAGGTCAGTCCTCGCCGCCCTCCAGCTCCCCCTCGGTCTCCAGGAACGCGGCCTGCAGCTGCTCGATCAGCTGCGGGTCCGGCTGCTCCCACAGCCCGCGGCTCGCCGCCTCCAGCAGCCGCTCGCTGATCCCGTGCAGCGCCCAGGGGTTGGCGCCCGCGAGGAACTCCCGGTTGACCGGGTCCAGGACGTACTCCTGGGTCAGCTTCTCGTACATCCAGTCCGCGACCACGCCCGTGGTGGCGTCGTAGCCGAACAGGTAGTCCACCGTCGCGGCCATCTCGAAGGCGCCCTTGTAGCCGTGGCGGCGCATCGCCTCGATCCAGCGCGGGTTGACCACCCGGGCGCGGAAGACCCGGGCGGCCTCCTCGGTCAGGGTGCGGGTGCGGACCGTCTCCGGGCGGGTCGAGTCGCCGATGTAGGCGGTCGGCGCCTTGCCGGTGAGGGCGCGCACGGTGGCCACCATGCCGCCGTGGTACTGGAAGTAGTCGTCCGAGTCGGCGATGTCGTGCTCGCGGGTGTCGGTGTTCTTCGCGGCGACGGTGATCCGCTTGTACGCGGTCTCCATCTCCTCGCGCGCCGGGCGCCCGTCCAGCCCGCGGCCGTACGCGTAGCCGCCCCAGACCGTGTAGACCTCGGCGAGGTCGGCGTCGGTGCGCCAGTCCCGGCTGTCGATCAGCTGGAGCAGGCCCGCGCCGTAGGTGCCCGGACGGGAGCCGAAGACACGGACGGTGGCCTTGCGCTCGTCGCCGTGCACGGCGAGGTCGGCCTGGACGTGGGCGCGCACGTAGTTCGACTCGGCGGGCTCCTCCTGGGCGGCGGCCAGGCGCACCGCGTCGTCCAGCAGGGCGACCACGTGCGGGAAGGCGTCCCGGAAGAAGCCGGAGATGCGCAGCGTGACGTCGATGCGCGGGCGGCCGAGCTCGTCGAGCGGGATCGGCTCCAGGCCGGTGACCCGGCGCGAGGCGTCGTCCCAGACCGGGCGGACGCCGAGCAGGGCGAAGGCCTCGGCGATGTCGTCACCGGCGGTGCGCATCGCGCTGGTGCCCCAGAGCGAGAGGCCGACCGAGGGCGGGTAGGCGCCGTCGTTGTCGGCGGTGTACCGCTCGACCAGCGAGGTGGCGAGCGCCTGGCCGGTCTCCCAGGCGAGCTTGCTGGGCACGGCCTTCGGGTCGACGGAGTAGAAGTTGCGGCCGGTCGGCAGCACGTTGACCAGGCCGCGCAGCGGCGAGCCGGACGGGCCGGCCGGGACGAAGCCGCCCTGGAGCGCGTGCAGCACGGCGTCCAGCTCGTCGGTGGTGGCGGACAGCCGGGGCACCACCTGGGTGGCGGCGAAGGCCAGCACCTCGAGGACGGCCGGCCGGACGGCCTCCGGCAGTTCGGCGGTGACCTTCTCCACCGCCTCGGGTGCCCAGTCCTCGGCCTCCATCGCCTCGACCAGGGCGCGGGCCCGGGCCTCGGCCGCGTCGGTGGCGCCCAGGGTCAGCGCCGCCTCGTCCAGGCCGAGCGCCTCGCGCAGGCCGGGCAGGGCGCTGACGCCGCCCCAGATCTGCCGGGCGCGCAGGATGGCGAGCACGATGTTGACCCGGTCGGTGCCGGCCGGGGCCTGGCCGAGGACGTGCAGACCGTCGCGGATCTGGGCGTCCTTGACCTCGCAGAGCCAGCCGTCGACGTGCAGCAGGAAGTCGTCGAAGCCGTCGTCCTCGGGGCGCTCGTCCAGGCCGAGGTCGTGGTCGAGCTTGGCGGCCTGGATCAGGGTCCAGATCTGGGCGCGGATCGCCGGCAGCTTGGCCGGGTCCATCGCGGCGATGTTGGAGTGCTCGTCCAGCAGCTGCTCCAGGCGCGCGATGTCGCCGTAGGAGTCGGCGCGGGCCATCGGCGGGACGAGGTGGTCGACGAGCGTGGCGTGGGCGCGGCGCTTGGCCTGGGTGCCCTCGCCCGGGTCGTTGACCAGGAAGGGGTAGACCAGCGGCAGGTCGCCGAGGACGGCGTCCGGGCCGCACTCGGCGGACAGCGCGGCGGTCTTGCCGGGCAGCCACTCCAGGTTGCCGTGCTTGCCGAGGTGGATCACCGCGTGGGCGCCGAAGCCGCCGTCCTCCTGGGCGGCCTCGATCCAGCGGTAGGCGGCCAGGTAGTGGTGGCTCGGCGGCAGGTCGGGGTCGTGGTAGATGGCGACCGGGTTCTCGCCGAAGCCGCGCGGCGGCTGGATCAGCACGAGCAGGTTCCCGGAGCGGATCGCGGCCAGCACGATGTCGCCGTCCGGGTTCTGCGAGCGGTCGACGTACAGCTCGCCGGGGGCCGGGCCCCAGTGCTCCTCGACCTGCTCGCGCAGGGCCCGCGGGAGGGTGGCGTACCAGCGGCGGTAGTCGGCGGCGGGGATGCGCACCGGGTTGCGGGCCAGCTGGTCCTCGGTGAGCCAGTCCTGGTCGTAGCCGCCGGCCGCGATCAGGGCGTGGATCAGGGCGTCGCCCTCGTGGCCGCTCTCGCCGTCGTCGAAGGCGGGGAGGCTGTCCCCGAGGTCCATGCCCTCCGCGCGCAGCCGCTCCAGCAGCCGCACGGCACTGGCCGGGGTGTCCAGGCCGACGGCGTTGCCGACCCGGGCGTGCTTGGTCGGGTACGCGGACAGCACCAGGGCGAGGCGGCGCTCGGCGGCCGGGATGTGCCGCAGCCGGGCGTGCTTGACGGCGGTTCCGGCGACCCGGGCGGCGCGCTCCGGGTCGGCGGCGTAGACGGTGAGGCCGTCCTCGTCCAGCTCCTTGAAGGAGAACGGGACGGTGATCAGACGGCCGTCGAACTCCGGCACCGCGATCTGGGTGGCGGTGTCCAGCGGGGACAGGCCGTCGTCGCTGGCCTCCCACTGGGCGCGGGACCAGGTGAGGCAGAGCGCCTGGAGGATCGGCCGGTCGAGGGCGGCCAGCGCGCCGGCGTCCCAGGCCTCCTCGTCCCCGCCGGCCTGGGCGTCGGCGGGGCGGGTGCCGCCGGCGGCGAGCACGGTGGTGACGATCGCGTCGGCCTCGCCGAGCGCGGCCAGCAGCTCGGGCTCGGCGCCGCGCAGTGAGGCGCAGTAGTAGGCCCGGGCCTGGGCGCCCTGGTCCTCGACGGCCCGGCAGAGCGTCTCCACGAAGGCGGTGTTGCCGCTCATGTGGTGGGCGCGGTAGTAGAGCACCGCGACGGTCGGGCCGTCGTTCGTACGGGCTTCGCGCTCCAGCGGGCCCCAGGCCGGGGCGGAGGCGGGCGGGGCGAAGCCGTGGCCGGTCAGCAGCACGGTGTCGGAGAGGAAGGCGCCCAGTTCGGCCAGGTTGGCCGCGCCGCCGTGGGCCAGGTAGGCGTGCGCCTCGGCGGCGATGCCGGCCGGGACGGTGGACAGCTCCATCAGCTGGGCGTCGGGGGCCTGCTCGCCCGTCAGTACGACGACGGGGCGGGGGCCGGCCAGCAGCGCGTCCAGGCCCTCCTGCCAGGCGCGGCGCCCGCCGAGCAGGCGGACCACGACGAGTTCGGTGCCCTCCAGCAGCGCGGGCAGGTCCTCGGGGGCGAGCCGGGCCGGGTTGCCGAGCCGGTAGCGCACCGGGCCCTCGGAGGCGCGGGCGCTGAGCAGGTCGGTGTCGGACGTCGACAGCAGCAGGATCATGCGAAGGCCCTCCCGGCCTCGTGGGTGGCCAGGGCGGCCGGGATCTGGGCCGGAACGGCCGCGCGGTCGACCGGGGTGGTCGTGGCGGCGGCCGGAACGGCCGTGGTGGCGGCCGAGGACGCGGGCGCGGGCATGCGACAGCGCTGGAACATTTCTGCCTTCCTCGGGGTCCGCGCCCCGGGCCGGTGGAGGACGGCAGGAGTTCCTGGCTCCCGCGGCCGACCGGATCTACCGGTGAACCGCGGTCACAGTGGCGGGACCGCACCGGGTTCGCACCGGTTTCCTCCCCTGCGCCGTCGCTGGCGTGTGGGCGGCCTGTCGGGACCGCCCGTCAGCATCGTACGGGGTACGGCTGACCTGGGGGAGGGTGAGCTTCGGACGTCCGGCACGCGGGGCGGGGCCGGGCGGCGGCGACGCGGTGCCGAGGCACGGGCGTCGCCGGTGGTGAGGCCGGTGGTGAGGCCGGCGGTGAGGTCCGTGGTGGGCGTGCCGGTGAGCCCGATGGCGAGGGCGGGGTGTGATGCAGCGGACGGAGGCAAGCGATCGGATCATCTGTATGCTCGCCGCCATGCCACCGACACCCGACGCCACCGCGCCGGGCGCCGCAGGACCCGACCGGGAGGTGCCCGACCGGGGGCGTGCGGACGCCTGTCCCGGAGCGCTTCGTCTGCATGCGGCCGACGACGGCGCCCTCGCCCGGATCCGCCTGCCCGGCGGACTGCTGACGATCCGTCAGGCCCTCGCGCTGGCCGAGGCGGCCGAGGCCCTCGGCGACGGCGAACTGGAGACCACCTCGCGCGGCAACGTCCAGCTGCGCGGCCTGGCCCCGCACTGCGCGGCCGAGCTCGCCGACCGGCTGCGCGCCGTCGGACTGCTGCCCTCCGACACCCACGAGCGGGTCCGCAACATCGTCGCCTCACCGGCCGCCGGACTGGCCGCCGGACCGGCCGCCGGACCGGACGCCGCCGGGACCCCCGGCAGTGCCGATGTGCAGGCCTGGGTGCGGGAGTTGGACGCGCGGCTGTGCGCGAGCGACTGGGCCGCCGGACTCTCCGGCAAGTTCCTGTTCGCGCTGGACGACGGGCGGGGCGACGTCGCCGCGCTCGACGCCGATGTGACATTGATCGCAGGCCCGGGCGGCACCCGGCTGCTGCGCCTCGGGCGCGACGACCACGGGCACCCGGTCGAGGCCGGGCAGGAGGTGACGGCCGTACTGGACGCGGCCCGCTCCTTCCTGGCGGCGCTGCGGACCAACGGGCGCAAGGCCTGGCACCTGCGCGAGGTCCCCGAACTGCTGCCGGCCGGCTCGGTGCCGCTGCCCGCCTTCACCGGGGCCGCGCCCGTCGTCGGCGCGCTGCCCGGCGGCCTCTCGGTGGGGCTGCGCTTCGGCCGGGCGAGCGCCGGGCAGTGGCGGACGCTGGTCGACGCCTCGGCCGGCGAGCTGCGGCTGACCCCCTGGCGCGGGGCGGTGCTGCCCGGCGCTCCGGCCGACCGGCTGCCGGTGCTCGCCGCGGCCGGCTTCCGCACCGAAGCCGGCTCGGCCTGGGAGCGGGCCACCGCCTGCACCGGGCTGCCGGGCTGCGCCAAGTCGCTGGCCGACGTCCGCACGGACGCGGCCCGGGCGCTGGACTCCGGTGGGACGGCGGCAGGTGATGCTGCCGCGGGAGCCGGTGCCGGCCCCGCCGGCCGGCTGCCCGTCCACTGGTCGGGCTGTGAACGGCGCTGCGGCCACCCGGCCGGGCGGTGGGTGGACGTGCTCGCGACAGGGCGCGGCTACCGGGTGACGGTGAACGGGGCGGGAGCCGGTGCGACGGCCCCCGCCGCGCCGGCCGTCAAGGACGCGACGGGCGTCGACGTGACGAACGAGGAGATGGCCGAGGCGGTCGCCGAGGCCAGGAGGACCACGAAGTGATCGAGTACGAGAAGGACGGCGCGTCCATCTACCGCCAGTCCTTTGCCACCATCCGCGCGGAGGCCGATCTGGCCGCCCTCCCGGCGGACGTCTCCCAGGTCGCGGTGCGGATGATCCACGCCTGCGGAATGGTCGACCTGGTCGAGGACCTGGTGTACTCGCCCGGCGTGGTCGCCTCCGCGCGCGCCGCGCTGCACGCCGGTGCGCCCATCCTCTGCGACGTCAACATGGTGGCGAGCGGTGTCACCCGCAAGCGGCTGCCCGCCGACAACGAGGTGATCTGCACCCTCACCGACCCGTCGGTGCCCGAACTCGCCCGGAAGATGGGCAACACCCGCAGCGCCGCCGCCATGGAGCTGTGGCTGCCCCGCCTGGAGGGCGCGGTGGTCGCCGTCGGCAACGCGCCGACCTCGCTGTTCCGGCTGCTGGAGATGATCGAGGCGGGCGCACCGCGACCGGCCGCGGTGATCGGCGTCCCGGTCGGCTTCATCGGCGCCGCCGAGTCCAAGCAGGCCCTGGCCGAGCACCCGTCCGGCCTGGAGCACCTGGTGGTGCGCGGCCGGCGCGGCGGCAGCGCGATCGCCGCCGCCGCCGTCAACGCGATTGCGAGCGAAGAAGAGTGACGGAGCACGTGACGGAGCAGCAGAACCCCACCGGTCGGCTGTACGGCGTCGGGCTCGGCCCGGGCGACCCGTCGCTGGTGACCGTCCGGGCCGCCGAGCTCATCGGCAAGGCCGACGTGGTGGCCTACCACAGCGCCCGGCACGGGCGGTCCATCGCGCGCTCGATCGCCGAACGGTACCTGACGGGCGGCCAGGTCGAGGAGAAGCTGGTCTACCCGCTCACCGTCGAGACCACCGACCACCCGGGCGGCTACCGCGGCGCGCTGGACGACTTCTACGAGGAGGCCGCCGCCCGGCTGGCCGCCCACCTGGACGCCGGGCGCGACGTGGTGGTCCTCGCCGAGGGCGACCCGCTCTTCTACGGCTCCTACCAGCACATGCACAAGCGGCTCGCGCACCGCTACCCGACCGAGGTGGTGCCGGGCGTGACCTCGCTCAGCGCGGCCGCCGCCCGGCTCGGACAGCCGCTGACCGAGGCCGAGGAGACGCTCACCGTCATCCCCGGCACGCTGCCCGAGGAGGAGCTGACGGCGCGGATCGCGGCCGCCGACTCGGCCGTGATCATGAAGCTGGGGCGCACCTTCCCGGCCGTCCGCCGGGCCCTGGAGCGGGCGGGGCGGCTGGCGGACGCGCAGTACGTGGAGCGGGCCTTCATGGCCGGGGAGCGGGTCGCGCCGCTCGCCGAGGTCGACGAGGAGACGGTGCCGTACTTCTCGGTCGCGGTACTGCCGAGCAAGGTCGCTCCGCTGGAGCCCGAGGTCCGGCTGTCGGACGGCGTCGGCAGCGTGACCGTGGTCGGCACCGGGCCGGCCGGGCCCCTCTGGCTGACCGCCGAGGCGCGCGGCGCGCTGTCCGAGGCCACCGACCTGGTCGGCTACACGACCTACCTGGACCGGGTGCCGGAGCGGCCGGGGCAGCGGCGGCACGGCTCGGACAACAAGGTGGAGTCGGAGCGTGCCGAGTTCGCCCTGGAGCTCGCCCGGCGCGGGCACCGCGTCGCGGTGGTCTCCTCGGGTGACCCCGGCGTGTTCGCGATGGCCACCGCGGTGCTGGAGGTCGCCTGCGAGGAGGCGTACCGGGACGTCCCGGTCCGGGTGCTGCCGGGGATGACCGCCGCCCACGCGGCCGCCTCCCGGGCCGGCGCCCCGCTCGGGCACGACTACGCGACGATCTCGCTCTCGGACCGGCTCAAGCCCTGGGACGTGGTGGCGAAGCGGCTGCGTGCGGCGGCCGAGGCGGACCTGGTGCTCGCGCTGTACAACCCGGGCTCGAAGTCCCGGACCACCCAGGTCGGGCTCGCCCGGGACCTGCTGCTGGAGTACCGGTCGCCGCAGACCCCGGTGGTGATGGCCCGCGACGTCGGCGGCCCGACCGAGCGGGTGCGGATCGTCCGGCTGGGCGAGCTGGACCCGGCCCTGGTCGACATGCGGACCATCCTGCTGATCGGCTCCTCGCAGACCCGGGCGGTCGAGCGGGGCGGCGGCGTGGAGGTCGTCTGGACGCCGCGGCGGTACCCGGAGGAGTGACGGACGACGGATGACAGCGAACAGATGATGAAATCTGTTCGCTGTCATCCGTTCGCCGTTATCCGTTCGCCGTCATCTGTTACCGGGTGTCTGTCACCCGTGCGCCGGACTCCGGCCGCTACCGGGTCGGCTTGGTGATCAGCAGCTCCGTGTTGTGGTCCGCACCCGTGCCCAGCAGCGACGTCACCCGCCCGTTCGGGTCGTTGTACGACAGCTCGCGGTAGAGCGCCGCGAGGTTGGCGTCCGAGCCGCTGCCGAAGTCCGTCCCGTACGGTGCGGAGGACTCGATCAGCGTGG
The DNA here is from genome assembly GCF_042721415.1 of Kitasatospora sp. NPDC058444. NCBI lineage: Bacteria > Bacillati > Actinomycetota > Actinomycetes > Kitasatosporales > Streptomycetaceae > Kitasatospora > Kitasatospora sp. NPDC058444. Next base: position 258,870 of record NZ_JBHXLL010000004.1, read on the forward strand.
TGAACAGCGAGAGCGTGCCGTCTCCGTTGTCCGCGATCTCGATGATCCGCCCGTGCTGCGGGTAGTCGATGTGCGAGGCGGTGTTGATCTCCCAGAACGCCCGCTCCGGCACCGCGTGGCCGTGCGGCGTGATCTTGTTCGCGTGGGTGTGCCCGTTCACCCACGCGACCACGTTCGGGTAGCGCTGGAGCAGCGCCACCAGCTCGTTGCCGTCGTGCCGCCCCTCGAAGATGTTGCGCGGGTCCGGCAGCAGGTTGCCCATCGAGCCGCTGGTGTGGTGGCTGAAGACGAGGATCAGCTCGTCCGTGCTCCCGCCCGTCACCCGGCGCCCGTCGGCGTCGTACCAGTGCCCGCTGTGCGCCTTCAACTGCTGCTCCAGCCAGCGCAGTTGGGCGGTGCCCAGCGAACCGTCGGCGAACCCGGCCTGGTTGGTGGTGTCCAGGCTGATGCCGACCACCTTCTCCGAGATGCGGAAGGTGTAGTAGAGCTTGCCGCTGTTGACCATGTCCGAGGTGAACCCGTGCCCGTACGGGCCGGCGCCGGTGGCCGCCGGGTTCAGGTGGGCCTTGGCGAACTCCTTGAGCGTGAACGGCCGGCGGCGCTCGTCCGGGGTGATCTCGCGCACCAGGTCACCGCTGGCGATCAGCTTCGCCAGCAGCAGCACGGCGCCCGCCGGGTCGCGGCGCAGCGAGTCCATCAGCTGGGCGGCCGTGGCGTCGTCGCAGCCCTCCAGCTTGTACCGGCCGGTGTACAGGTCGTTCAGCAGCCCGAAGTCCGGCAGCGTGCCCTCGATGCTGTCGTCGTGGTTGCCGACCGTGGTGTACCAGGGCGTGCGCAGGCCCGGCGCGTCGAAGGGGCGGCCGGCGGCGGACAGGAAGCCGGGTATCTGCGGGAAGCCCTTCGCCTTGTAGCCGTCGGTGTAGGAGAGTTCGGGGTTCCAGTAGGCGGAGTTGCCGGAGTTCTGCACGCCCTCGTAGCGGCTGGGGTCACCGGTGCTCTGGGCCAGTCGGCCGCCGCCCATGACCTTGAGGTACCAGTCGAGTTCGGCGAGCTCGTGGTTGTCGGTGTTGTCGCCGGTGGCCATCACCATGCTGAACGGCATCCCGGTGTAGGGGCCGCCGGCGAGCGAGTTGACCCGCTCGACGAGGGCCGAGACGCCGCGGGCGTTGAGGGCCTCCTGCGGCCGGTACGCGCTGCCGTTGAACTTGGCCAGGTACTCGAAGCGCACCGGGGACTCGGTGTCCACCAGGTGCAGGTCGCTGAACTGGACGAAGCTGGCGAGGCCGGTGCGGCGGTCGTCCCGTCCGGTGGTGGGCGACGCGAGGTCGCCGCGCACCATCAGCGGCCAGCCCGGTCCGGCCGTCAGCCGCTTGTAGCCGCCGGTGCCGACCGGGGTGGCCACCTGCTCCAGCGTGGTCCCGGTGATCGTTACCGCCCGTGCGGCCGTCGTCGCCAGCGCCTGGTCGCGCGTCGCCGCCGAGGCGAACTGCGCGCCGCCCAGCGACAAGGCCGACCAGGCGGCGGCCACCGACGTACCGGTGAGGAACGTACGCCGACTCATCCCTGCCACAAAAACCCCCATGCTGATGGCCCGGCGGGGCTCGTCGACCCCGGCCGGGCTCACGTCTGTCATGAACCCGCTTCTGGCGGACCGCCAGATTACTCACTGGTAGGGGCGGGGGGCGAGGCCCGTGCAGCGAACTCTTCGGGAACGCGGGGCGGCGCTCCTCCGCAGCTCGTGCACGAGATTCCGTCGCGCCCCGCACGATGCGGGCGCCGCCACCCCGGTCGGGCCCCACTCGGCCCGGTGAGGGAAAATCGGCGGCGACGGCCGGTGCGGCCGCCGGAGCGGAGCAGGACGGCGCGGGCGCCGTCGGAAACGGGGCGCAGGTGGTCGCAGCGGGAGCCGAGGCGGGAGCCGGAGCGGGAGGCCGGGCCGGTCAGCTGAAGAGCAGCGGCCTGCGGCCCGGCTGGACGACGGGCGCCTGTGCCACCGCGGCCACCAAGGCCGCGTACACCGCGCTGCTCACCGGCGAGTTCCCGGACCCGGTCGTCATCACCCTGCCCAAGGGCCAGCAGCCCGCCTTCGCCCTCGCCGCCGAGGAACTGACCGTGGGCGGCGAGCCGGGCGGTGGCGCGGGGCCGGTCGGTGACACGGAGCCGGTCGGTACGGAGGGTGCGGCCGGCCCGCACAGGCGCCTCGCCGCCATGGCCGGGGTGGTCAAGGACGCGGGCGACGACCCCGACGTCACCCACGGCGCGCTGATCCGCGCGACCGTGCGGCCCGGCGAGCCCGGTGCGGGAGTGGTGTTCCGGGCCGGTCCCGGGGTGGGGACGGTCACCAAGGCCGGTCTGCCCCTGCCGGTCGGTGAGCCCGCGATCAACCCGGTGCCCCGGCAGATGATCCGGGACGCCGTCGCCGAGGTGGCGGCCGCGCACGGTGGCAGCGGGGACGTGGTGGTGGAGATCTCGGTCGACCACGGCGAGGAGATCGCCCGCTCCACCTGGAACCCCCGGCTCGGCATCCTCGGCGGCCTGTCCATCCTCGGTACGACCGGGGTGGTCGTCCCCTACTCGTGCTCGGCCTGGATCGACTCGATCCGCCGCGGGGTGGACGTGGCCCGGGCGGCGGGGCGCACCCACGTGGCCGGCTGCACCGGGTCGACCTCGGAGAAGGTCGCGGTGGCGGAGCACGGGCTGCCCGAGGACGCGCTGCTGGACATGGGCGACTTCGCCGGCGCCGTGCTCAAGTACCTCAAGCGCCACCCGGTGCCCCGGCTGACCATCGCGGGCGGCTTCGCCAAGCTGTCCAAGCTCGCGGCCGGCCACCTCGACCTCCACTCGGCGCGCTCCCAGGTCGACAAGGGCTACCTGGCCGACCTGGCCCGCCGGGGCGGGGCCGACGAGGCGCTGGCCGGGGCGGTCGCGGGCGCCAACACCGCACTGGAGGCGGTGCAGTTGTGCCGGGCGGCCGGGGTGCCGCTCGGGGACCTGGTCGCCGAGGCGGCCCGGGCGACGGCGCTCGGCGTGCTGCTGGGCTCGCCGGTCGCGGTGGACGTCATCTGCATCGACCGCGCGGGCACCGTCGTCGGCCGGGCGGAGCCGCTCGGGCCGTGACAATGTCACGACTGTCATCGCCGTGCGACAACCTCACCTGGTGATGTGAAGAACTGACGCCGATACGGGGCGAGAAACGGACAAATGGAGCAGTGTGCGGGCCCCCCGTTCTGTCGCCATCTCAACCATGAGATATCGTCTGGCGAGTGACAGGCGACTACCTCACCCGTATCGGCACCCTCATCCGTACCGCGCGCCAGCACCGCGGCTGGTCCCAGGCGCAGCTCGGAGAGGCCCTCGGAACCAGCCAGAGCGCGGTCAACCGCATCGAACAGGGCAAGCAGAACGTCAGCCTTGAGATGATCGCCCGCATCGGCGAAGCCCTCGACAGCGAGATCGTCTCCCTCGGCTACTCCGGACCGATGCACCTGCGCGTCGCCGGCGGCACCCGGCTCTCCGGCGCGATCGACGTCCGCAGCAGCAAGAACGCCTGCGTGGCGATCCTCTGCGCCTCGCTGCTGACCACCGGCCGCACCACGATCCGCAGCGTCGCGCGGATCGAGGAGGTCTACCGCATCCTCGAGGTGCTCACCAGCATCGGCGTCAAGAGCCGCTGGATCAACGACGGCCGCGACCTCGAACTCACCCCGCCCGCCGAGCTGGACATCGCGGCGATGGACGTCGAGGCGGCCCGACGCACCCGCAGCGTGCTGATGTTCCTCGGCCCGCTGATGCACCGCGCCCAGCGCTTCGCCATCCCGTACGCGGGTGGCTGCGACCTCGGCACCCGCACCGTGCAGCCCCACCTGACCGCGCTGCGCCGATTCGGCCTGGAGGTCGCCACGACCGGCGGCGCCTACCACGCCTCGGTCGAGCCGGGCGCCCCGATGGACCGCCCGATCGTCCTGACCGAGCGCGGGGACACCGTCACCGAGAACGCCCTGCTGGCCGCCGCCCGGCACGACGGCGTCAGCGTCATCCGCAACGCCTCGCCCAACTACATGGTCCAGGACCTCTGCTTCTTCCTGGAGAAGCTGGGCGTGAAGATCGAGGGCATCGGCACCACCACCCTCACCGTGCACGGCGTCCCGGAGATCACCTGCGACGTCGACTACACCCCGGCCGAGGACCCGGTGGAGGCGATGAGCCTGCTGGCCGCCGCCGTCGTCACCTCCTCCGAGCTGACCATCCGCCGGGTGCCGATCGAGTTCCTGGAGATCGAGCTCGCCGTGCTGGAGGGCATGGGCCTCGACTACGACCGCACCCCCGAGTACCGGGCCCACAATGGTCACACCCGGCTGGTCGACCTCACGGTGCGCCCGTCCAAGCTGACCGCGCCGATCGACACCATCCACCCGATGCCGTTCCCCGGCATCAACATCGACAACGTGCCGTTCTTCGCCGCCATCGCCGCGGCCGCGCACGGCACCACGATGATCCACGACTGGGTGTACGACAACCGGGCGATCTACCTGACCGAGCTGACCCGCCTCGGCGCCGACGTCAAGCTCCTCGACCCGCACCGCGTGCTGGTCCAGGGCCCCACCCGCTGGCGCGCCGCCGAGATGATGTGCCCGCCGGCCCTGCGCCCCGCGGTGGTCATCCTGCTCGCCATGCTCGCCGCCAAGGGCACCTCGGTGCTGCGCAACGTCTACGTCATCAACCGCGGCTACGAGGACCTCGCCGAGCGCCTGAACTCCATCGGCGCCCAGATCGAGACCTTCCGCGACATCTGACGGTCCGTCATACCGCTGACCGGCCTCACCCGTTGAGGCCGGTCAGCAGCACGGCAACCTCCAGCCCGGTGTTCAGGTAGTCCACGAACACCGGGCTGTTCAGTGCCCAGGGCGAGCGCCGCTCCCGGACCAGCCGGACCGCCTCGCCGCTCTCGAAGCCGAGGCCGACCAGCGCCTGAGCCACCATCAGGCCCGAGCGGTTGTACCCCGAGTGGCAGCGCACCAGCGTCCGTCGGCCCCGGCGGACAGCCGCCGCGGTGAGCTCGGCAGCCTCCTGGACGGCGAGCAGCTGACCGGGGGCGAGCGGGGCGTCGGGCACCTCCCGGACGATGTGCTCCACCCCCGGCGCCGGGCCGTGCCCGGGGCGCGTGAACAGGCTGACCACCAGGTCGAACTCGGCCCCCACGACCGCGAGTTCCAGCTCGCCACCGGGCGGGGTGAAGTGGTGCCCGCCCATCCAGAGCCCGGGGACGATCTCGTTCCACGGCTCGGCCGGACCGGGGGTGCCTCGTTCCTTCTGGCGGGTCCGCACGTCCTGCTCGCTCCCTCGCTGCCGGTGCTGCTGTTCCTGCCCTGTTCCCGCCCTGTGCCGGTCCTGTCGGGGCCCTCCGGTGCTACTCGCCGGTGGTGCCGTCGAGGTGCTCGCGGAGGAGATCGGCGTGGCCGTTGTGGCGGGCGTACTCCTCGATCATGTGGGTGAGGATCCAGCGGAGCGAGAAGACCTCGTCGCCGTGGTGGCCCAGGACGTCCAACGACTCCGCGGCGGCCACGAGTTCCCTGGCGTGGTCGCACTCGCGGCGCCAGATCGCGAAGGCCTCGTCGGGGTCGGCGTTGTCGGCGTCGAACTCCGCGAAGGAACCGTCCGGATTCTTCCAGAAACCGGGCCGCTCCTCCTTGTTGAGGACGTTGCGGAACCAGCTGCGCTCCACCTCGGCGAGGTGGCGGACCAGCCCGAGCAGGGAGAGCCCGGAGGGTTCCAGCACGCGGGCGCGGAGCTGCTCCGCGGTGAGCCCCGCGCACTTCATCGCGAGGGTGTCGCGCTGGTAGTCCAGGAACCCTGCCAGGGTGGCGCGTTCGTCGGCGGTACGAGGGGTCTGGGTGCGCTGGTCATCAGTCATCGGACCATCCTGCCCGCCGTCCGCCAGGCCCGCCCGCGATTTCTCCGGGGCCCGCGCAGGGGGCCCCGAGGGGTGAGCCCCGGCCCGGCGTCGGCCGAGGCGATGTCCGAGGCGATGTCCGCGGTCAGGGGTGGGGAACCGTAGTCGCCGCGTGTCCTACCGCAGTTGCTCCAGCCAGCGCAGCGCGCCCGGGACGTCGGGTTCGACCGGCACGCCGTCCGGGGCGGGCGGACGCTCGACGATGATGACGGGCAGCCTGAGTCCGCGGGCGGCGGTCAGTTTGGGGGCGGTCGCGGCGCCGCCGCTGTCCTTGGTGACCAGGACGTCGATGTCGTGCCTGCGCAGCAGTGCCTCCTCGCCCTCGATCGTGAACGGGCCGCGGTCCAGCAGGACTTCGAACGAGGGCGGCAGCGGGGGCTCGGGCGGGTCCACCGAGCGGGCGATGAAGTGGCACCCGTCGAGGTGGGCGAAGGCGGCGACGCTCTGCCGACCGGTGGTGAGGAAGACCCGCTCGCCGCGCCGGGGCAGCAGCTCGGCCGCCGCGGCGAGGGAGGGGACGGGGAGCCAGTGGTCGCCGTCGACGCGGGTGAAGCCGGGGCGGCGCAGCACCAGCAGGGGGATGCCGGTGGCGGCGGCCGCGATGGCGGCGTTCCGGGAGATGACGGCGGCGAACGGGTGGGTGGCGTCCACCACCGCGTCCACCTGCTCCGTGTGCATCCAGTGGGCCAGGCCTGCCGGTCCGCCGAAGCCGCCGATCCGCACCTCCCCGGCGGGCAGCCGGGGTTGGGCGACCCGGCCGGCCAGCGAACTGGTGACCCGGTGCGTGGTCGGGGCGAGTTCGGCGGCCAGGGTCCGCCCTTCGGTGGTCCCGCCGAGGATCAGGACGTGCCGCATCATGCCCCGCAGGGCTCGTGCGGGCGCTCGCGCTGCGCCGAGTAGAGGTGGCTGTCGCGGAACTGCTCGGCGGCCAGCGTGCGGCCGACGATGATGACGGCGGTGCGGACCACGCCCGCCGCCTTGACCTGCTCGGCGATGTCGCCGACGGTGCCGCGCAGCACCAGCTCGTCGGGGCGGCTGGCCATCGCGACCACGGCGGCCGGGCAGTCGGCGCCGTAGTGCGGGAGCAGCTGCTCGACCACGTCGTCCACGTACCCGGCGGCCAGGTGCAGGACCAGCAGGGCGCCGCTGCGGCCGAGGGTGGCGAGGTCCTCGCCCTCGGGCATGGGGGTGGCGCGCTTGGCGATCCGGGTGAGGATGACGGTCTGGCCGACGGTCGGGATGGTCAGTTCCCGCTTCAGCGCGGCCGCGGCGGCGGCGAAGGCGGGCACGCCGGGGACCACCTCGTACGGCACGCCGGCCGCGTCCAGGCGGCGCATCTGCTCGGCGACGGCGGAGAAGACGGACGGGTCGCCGGAGTGCAGCCGGGCCACGTCCTGGCCGGCCTCGTGCGCGGCGACCAGCTCGGCGGTGATCTGGTCCAGGTTGAGCTGCGCGGTGTCGATCAGGCGGGCGCCGGGCGGGCACTCGTCCATCAGCTCGCGCGGGACCAGGCTGCCCGCGTACAGGCAGACCTCGGCACGGGCCAGGATGCGCTGGCCGCGCAGGGTGATCAGGTCGGCGGCGCCCGGGCCGGCTCCGATGAAGTGGACGGTCACGAGGCGTTCTCCTGGGGGGTTTCGGGCGTGCGGGTGTCGGGCTCACCGGCGGGCTCGCCGTCGGGCTCGTCATTGGGCTCGTCGTCGGGTTTGACGGCCGACCACTGGGTGACGGGCATGGCCTGGCGCCACCCGGTGAAGCCGCCCACCGGGACGGCGTGGGCGACGGCGAGCTTGACGAGTTCCCCGCCGTGGCGCCGGTACCACTCGGTGAGCAGCGCCTCGGACTCCAGCGTCACGGTGTTGGCGACGATCCGGCCGCCGGGGCGCAGTGCGGTCCAGCAGGCGTCCAGCAGGCCGGGCGCGGTGAGGCCGCCGCCGATGAACACGGCGTCGGGGGCGGGGAGTTCGGTGAGCGCGTCGGGGGCGGGGCCGGTCACCACGCGGAGTCGGGGCACCCCGAGCGCGGCGGCGTTGCGGGCGATCCGTTCGGCCCGCACCGGGTCGCGCTCGATGGTGACGGCCCGGCAGTCGCGGTGGGCGCGCAGCCACTCGATGGCGATCGAGCCGGAGCCGCCGCCGACGTCCCAGAGCAGCTCGCCGGGGGAGGGGGCCAGCGTGGCGAGGGTCGCGGCGCGGACGTGGCGCTTGGTGAGCTGGCCGTCGCTCTCGTACGCGGCGTCGGGCAGGCCGGGGACGAGGGAGGTGCGGGGGCCGTCGCCGAGGTCGACGGCGATGACGTTGAGCGGGTCGCCGGGCGGGTGCGGCCAGCCGTCGGCGGGGCCGTCGAGGTGGCGTTCGGCGGGGGCGCCGAGCTGTTCGAGCACCCGCAGGCGGGCATCGCCGTAGCCGCGGGCGGTGAGCAGTTCGGCGACGGCGGCCGGGGTCGCGGCGTCGGCGCTGAGCACCAGCAGGCGGCGGCCGGGGTGGAGGGCGAGGGAGAGGGTGTCCAGCGGTCGGCCGACCAGGCTGACCACCTCGGTGGCCTCCAGCGGCCAGCCGAGCCGGGCGCAGGCGTAGGAGACGGAGGAGGGGTGCGGCAGGACGCGCAGGCGTTCGGCGCCGACGGTCTCGGCGAGGGTGCGGCCGATGCCGTAGAACATCGGATCGCCGCTGGCCAGGACGGCGATGCGGCGGCCGGCGTGGGCGGCGAGCAGTCCGGGGACGGCGGGGCGCAGCGGGGACGGCCAGGGGACGCGCTCGGCGGTGACCTCGTCGCGGGGGAGCAGGTCCAGCTGGCGGGGGCCGCCGACGACCGTCTCGGCCTCCCGCAGCGCGGCCCGGGAGCCGGTGGCGAGGCCGGGCCAGCCGTCCGCCCCGATCCCGACGACGGTGATCGGGGGTGGCAGCTCGGGCACCGGTGGCTCCTCGTCGGTCGACAGGCCAATGAGTGGGAAATCTGACTAGCCGGGGCAGCCTACCTGGCAGTCCGTCCGCCGATGCCTCTCACCCCTCACCCCTCGCCCGTCCCCCAGTCCCCCGACTCGATCAGCGCCGGCCGCTCCCGCAGCCGCGCCTCGGCTCTCGGCCCGGCGAGGTAGACCCAGGCCTCCCGCGGCTCGCCCGCCGCCGTCCGGACCACCATCCGCCGCCGCACGTACAGCCCGGTCCCGTCCGCCCGGCAGTCCTCCAGCCGGTCCAGCGCCTCCAGGGCTCCGGCGTACGCGCCCGGGCGTACGGTGACGAGCTCCCCCAGGATCCGGCGTCCGGGCGCCGGATCGGGCAGCGCGTACGGGAATCCGGGGCCCTCGTGCAGCGCGGCGCCCTCCAGGGCGGCCGGCCGGATGTCGGCGCAGCGTCCGGCCAGGTGGACGGCATGGTTGCGGCCGCCGCTGCGCAGGGTGCCGTACACGAAGAACGGCAGGGCCTCCTCGGATGCGGGCACGGGTGCGACCTCCTTGCTGGGGACCGCCCACCGTACGTCCTGCGGTCCGGCTTCCGATACCGACTGGCGCACCGGGCGTCCATGCGCTGTCATGTCGGATGTTCGGCCAGCACCGTCCAAGGGGGACACCCATGACATCGCCCGCTTCACCCTCCCAGCCGGCCTCGACCTCCGGCTCGGCCCCAGACGTTCCCAGCGCCACCACCGCCGCGGCCACCACCGCCGCGGCCACCACCGCCACCACCGACGCCGCGGCCACCACCGAGGCCACGGTCAAGGCCAAGGCGGCGCCCGCCCGCGCCCCCCGCCTCGGCGGCGCGGTCTGGCTGGCCCTCCTCGTGGTCTACATCGTCTGGGGCTCGACCTACCTCGCGATCCGGGTCGCGGTGGAGACGATGCCCTCCTTCCTCTCCGCCGCCGCCCGCTTCCTCGTCGCGGGCCTGCTGCTGGTCGGCTACCTCCTGGTGCGCCAGGGTCCGGCCGGCCTGAAGGTGACCGGGCGGCAGCTGGCCTCCGCCGCCCTGGTCGGCCTGCTGCTGCTGACGGGCGGCAACGGACTGGTGGTCCTGGGCGAGACCTCCGTCCCCTCCGGTCTGGCCGCCCTGCTGGTGGCCGCGGTCCCGCTGTGGATGGTGGTGCTCACGGCGGTCGGCGGCGAGCGCCCGAGGGCCGCCGAGCTGGGCGGGGTGCTGCTCGGACTGGTCGGCCTCGGTGTGCTGTCGGCTCCCGCGATCGGCGGGTCGATAGAGCCGGCCGGGGTGATCATGATCATCGTCGCCACCCTGCTCTGGGCGACCGGCTCCTTCGTGACCAAGAAGATCCCGATGCCCGGCAACGTGCTGGCCGCGAGCGCCTACCAGATGCTGGCCGGCGGAACCGCCGACCTGCTGGTCGGACTGGGCCGTGGTGAGCACCACGGGCTGGACCTCGGGGCGATCTCCGGCCGCTCCTGGGTGGCCCTCGCCTACCTGGTGATGTTCGGCTCGCTGCTCGCGTTCACCGCGTACGCCTGGCTGCTGCGCTCCGCCCCGCTGACCCTGGTGGGCACCTACGCCTATGTGAACCCGGTGGTCGCGGTGCTGCTGGGCTGGCTGATCCTGGCCGAACCGCTGACCGGCCCGACCCTCGCGGGCGGCGCGATCGTGGTGGCGGGTGTCTGCCTGGTGGTGAGCGTCAGCCGGGGCTCGGGTCGTTCGTCGCGCGGCGGGAGTCCGGCCCGTTCGGCACAGGATTCGGCACAGGAGCCGGCCACCCGTAGGTGAGCCCGGCTCACCACCACCCCCCCGGACTCAACGTCCAGGACCTCCACGAGGTGCACGAGGTGCACGACGCTTCACGGCGGCCCGCCCCCGCGCTTCCGGCTCACGGGGGAGGGGCGGGCCGCCCGAGGTGCGGCTCAGAAGGCGTACGGCGGCTTGCCCGTCCACCAGTTGCCGGGCGCGTCCGGGTCGCGGCTGGTCCAGTACTCGATGATCGCGGTGGTGAACTCGGCTGCGGAGAGCACGCCGTCGCCGTCGGTGTCGAGGTGGCGGAAGGCCTCGTCGGCGTCGTCGCGGGAGAGGCCGACGAAGTGGCCGCGCTGGAAGACGAAGAACTCACCGGCGTCCACCGTCCCGCTGCGGTCGGCGTCGGCGACGGCGAGGAAGGCCTCGGCGAGCGCGCCGAGGATGTCGCGCGCGGCCTCGGGGTCGTCGGCGAGTGCGCCGGTCGAGGTGACGAACTGCTGGCGGGTGATCGCCTCGGTGCCGGCGGGCAGCCGGGCGAGGTGCAGGTCGTGCCAGGTCGTCAGGTAGGCGCGGACTATCACCGCCTCCGCCTCGGAGCCTTCCTGGTGGCCGAGCGAGCGGGCCACCGAGAGTCCCATCAGGACGTGGTCCCGCTCGGTGAGCAGGCCGTCTCCGTCGGCGTCGAGGTGATCGAAGCCGTGGTTGATCTTTGCGATGAGCAGGTCATCCGACAAATGTGCCCCCTCGGTTGGTGATTCCTTGCCCGGGTCTCCTACGTCACATCGCCTGCACGCTAGCGCCTTGAGCCGGACCGGCGCAGCCGAACGAAGGGCGAACGACCTGCCCGTTCACTCCTACGCCACCCATTCGGCCGCACCCGCACGACCCACCCGGTCACTCCCACGAGGCACCGGGCCACCCTGCCACCCGCCGTCCGGCCGGCCCGGCCCCCTGGACGCCTCGGCCGGCTCAGTGCACCGCCGCCAGCAGCTCCCTCGTGTAGTCGGTGTGCGGCGCCTCGAACAGCCGGTCCCGGTCGGTGGACTCGACCAGCCGGCCCCGGTGCATCACCGCCACCCGGTCGCAGAAGTGCCGCACCACCGCGAGGTCGTGGGAGACGAACAGGAAGGCGACGCCGAGCCGTTCGCGCAGCTCCATCAGCAGGTTGAGCACCTGGGCCTGCACCGACACGTCGAGCGCGGAGACCGGCTCGTCGGCGATGATCAGGCGCGGCTGCGGGGCCAGTGCCCGGGCGATGCCGATCCGTTGGCGCTGCCCGCCGGAGAACTCGTGCGGGTAGCGGTCCAGGTGCCCGGCCTCCAGCCCGACCTGCTCCAGCAGCTCGACGGAGCGCTCCCGCCGTTCGGCCGGGCCCAGTGAGGTGTGCAGGCGCAGCGGGGTGTCCAGGGTCCGGCCGATGGTCCGGCGCGGGTTGAGCGAGGCGTACGGGTCCTGGAAGACCAGCTGGATCTCCCGGCTGAGCCGCTTGCGCAGCTCCCGGTCCGGCCGGGTGACGTCCTGGCCGTCGTACAACACCCTTCCGCCGGTGGGCCGTTGCAGTCCGGCCAGGACCCGTGCGGTGGTGGACTTCCCCGAGCCGGACTCGCCGACCAGCCCGAGCGTCTCACCGGGGGCGATCCGCAGACCGACGCCCTCGACCGCCCGGACCGGTTCGGCCCGCAGCCCGGGGAAGCGCCCGTGCCCGGCGAGACTTCGGCGCCCCGGGAAGTGCACGGACAGGTCGTCCACCTCGACCAGCCACCGCTCGGGACGCTCGACGGTCCGCGGCCGGAACGTCCGCGACGGCGCCGGCTCGTCGACCGTCGGCAGGGCGGTGCCGGGCACCGAGTCCAGCCGGAGTGCCGCGCCCACCAGCGCCCGGGTGTACGGCTCGCGCGGTGCGGTCAGCAGCTCGGCGGTCGTCGCGGACTCGATCGCGACTCCGCCGCGCAGCACCAGCGTGCGGTCCGTCGTCCCGGCGACCACGCCCAGGTCGTGGCTGACCAGCAGCACCGCCGTCCCGTGCTCGCGCTGCAACTCGCCGAGCAGGTCGAGGACTTGCCGCTGGACCCGGGCGTCCAGGGCGGTGGTCGGCTCGTCCGCGATGAGCAGCTGGGGGTCGTTCATCAGCGCCATCGCGATCATCACGCGCTGGCGCATGCCGCCGGAGAACTGGTGCGGGTAGTCGCGTGTCCGGGCCGCCGCGATGCCGACCCGGTCGAGCATCTCGGCCGCCCGCCGGCCGGCCTCGGCGCGGCCCGCACCCGGATGGTGCAGCCGGTACATCTCGGCGAGCTGGGCGCCCACGGCGTGGAAGGGGCTGAGCGAGGTGAGCGCGTCCTGGAAGACCAGGGCGGCCCTTCCGCCCCGGACCCCGCGCAGCGCGGACTCCTCGGCACCGACGATCTCCTGGCCGCCCAGCCGGATCGAGCCGGTGACGGTGGTGGTGCGCGGGTCGTGCAGGCCGAGGACGGCGAGCCCGACGGTCGACTTGCCGGAGCCCGACTCGCCGACCAGGCCCAGGACTTCACCCGGCGCGAGGTCGAAGGAGAGGTTCCGGACGGCGGTCACCGGTGCGCCGCCGCGCGGGTCGGCGAAGGCGACGGTCAGATCGCGGACGCTCAGCACGGGTTCGGCGGCCTTCGCCGCAGTGTCCCGCGCTTCCGAAGCGCCCCGTGCTTCCATACCGCTCCGCGCTTCCGTACTGCTCCGTCCGGCGGCGGCGCCCCGGGCATCCGCGGTCCGCACGCCGTCCCCCGGCAGGGTGGATTTCATCGAAGGACTCCCCATCAGCTCAGCCGCACACGCGGGTCGAGCCAGGCGACCGCGAGGTCGGCCAGCGCGACGAACAGCACCATGAAGCAGGCGGCCAGCAGCACCGCGCCGACCACGGCGGGCAGGTCCTGCCCGGCGACGGCCTCCGCGGCGAACCGCCCGACCCCGTTCAGCCCGAACACCGTCTCGGTGATCACGGCTCCGCCGAGCAGCACCCCGGCCTCCAGCCCGATCAGCTGCACCAGCGGCCCGGCGGCGCCGCGCGAGGTGTACTTGAGGTGGGCGCGCAGCCGTCCGAGGCCCTTGCCGCGGGCCGTGCGGACGTACTCCTCGTTCATCGTCTCCAGCAGCTGCGAGCGCGAAAGACGGGCGAAAACCGCCGAGTTGACGAAGCCGAGGACGAACCAGGGGAGCAGCATCCCGCCCGCCCAGGCGGCCGGGTCCTCGGCCGGCGGGGTGTAGGACGGCAGCGGCAGCAGCCCGGTGGAGTACACCAGCAGCCACTGCGCGACGTACCCGAGGAAGTAGATCTGCACGCTCGCGCCGACCAGGGTGAAGCCGGAGAGAAGCCGGTCGGTGCGCCGCCCGTGCCGCAGCGCGGAGACGAACCCGGTGCCGAGGCCGAACACCAGCAGGACGGCGAGCGCCCCGGCGGTCAGCGAGAGGGTGACGGGCAGGTGGTCGGCCAGCGCCTCGGTGACGGGCTGGTGCAGCCGGTAGGAGTAGCCGAGGCAGGGGGCGTCGCAGTGGATGGTCGAACCGTCCACGTCGCCGATGTCCCGCCCGGCGACCACGCCGACCAGGTAGTCGGTGTACTGGGTGAGCAGCGGCTGGTCCAGGCCCATGCTCTGGCGTACCGCCGCGACCTGCCCGCTGTCGCAGCGCGGGCCGCAGGCGGCGCGGGCCGGGTCGGCGGGCGCGGCGTAGAAGAGGGCGAAGGCGGCGGCGGAGACCGCGACCAGGACCGCGAGGGCCTGGGCGGTCCGCCGCAGGACGAAGGAGAGCATGGCCGATCCGGGGTCGACGTGACGGGGAGGCGGAGCGAGGCGTCAGGAGGCGGAGGAAGGCGGAAGGACGCAGACGGCCGAAGAAGGAACCGGAAGGACGAGGCAGCAGGGGCCCGCCCTCGCCCCGCCGTGGAACGCGTGGAACGCGAGGAATGCAGCAGATGCGGCAAACGCGGCGAACGCGAGGAACACGGCGAACGGGAGCGTGAGCGGGCCCCGGCACTCAGGACTTCAGGTACAGCCAGGCCAGCGAGACGGTCCCGTAGATCGGGTGGATGAACGCCCCGCCGACGTTGCTGCCGCGCAGCTGGTTGACCGTCGGGTAGGCGAACGGCAGCACCGGCACGTCCTTCATCACGGTCTGCTCCAGCGCGTACAGCTCCTTGGCCTTCGCGCGCGGTTCGCCGATCTGGTTGATCCGGTCGATCTCCTTGTCGACCTCCGGCTTGCGGTAGCGCGCGGAGTTGATGTCGCTGCCGGCCCGGCCGTCGAAGGAGAACGGGACGAGGGTGGACGGGGTCGGCCAGTCGACCGAGCTGGTCTCCTCGAACAGGTCGTACGGGGAGTCGGCGCGGTGCACCTCGTCCAGGAAGGCCTTGGGGTCGACCGGCTTGGGCACGACGGTGATCCCGGCCTTGCCGAAGCCCTCGACCAGCACCTGCGCGACGCGCTGCCCGGTCGGGGTGTTCTTGTAGGCGTAGGTCAGGCTCCCGGGTGCCTGACCGGCCTTGGCGAGCGCGGCCTTGGCGGCCTCCGGGTCGCCCTCGGGCTTGACCGGGTAGAGGTCGTACTTCTGGTAGTCGATCAGCGCGGGCGAGCTGAGCGTGGTGGCCAGCTCGCCGGTCCGGGCGCCGCCCTGGACCTGGCGGGCCTGCTGGCGCGGGTAGGCAAGGTGCAGGGCCTTGCGGACCTCGACGTCCGGCACCCGCTCGTTGTTGATCACCAGCTGGGTGACGAAGGCGCCCTGCCGCCCGGAGACCACCAGTTCCTTGGCCTTCGGGTCGGTGTCGGTGGTCTGGTACAGCTCGGCGGAGAGGGTGTCGGCCGCGGTGGTGGCGTTGGCGCCGCCGTCCCGCCCGGAGAGGATCTCCTGGTTGAGGTTGAGCGCCTCCTTGCCGTACGTGAAGACGAACTTCTCCGGGTACTGGCTGCGGATCGGGTCGGATTCGGGCTTCCAGGCCGGGTTGCGCTCCAGCACCATGCGGGTGTTCTGGACGTGCTCGACGATCCGGTACGGGCCGGTGGCGAACGGCAGGCGGTCGTAGTCCGTCCCGGTGTCCTTGTCCCGGCGCACCGGCGAGGAGGAGGACTGCGCGGCCATGTACGGGACGTCGGCCTGCGGCTGCGGGAAGTGGAAGACGATGGTGCGCTCGTCCGGGGTCTCGATCGCGTCCAGGTCGCCGGCCTGCGGGCCCGCGTACTTGGCGCGCGCCGCCTCGTAGCTGGCCTCGCCGGTGAGCCACTGCGGCCAGTACGGCGGGCCGACCTCGTAGCCCTTCCCGAAGGTGCGCTCGATGCCGTACTTGACGTCCTGGGAGGTGATCGGCTGCCCGTCCTCCCAGGCGACGCCCGCCTTGAGCCGGTACGTCCAGGTGCGGCCGCCGTCGGCGGGGGTGCCGGTGTCGGTGGCCAGGTCGCCGACCAGCTTGGCCTTGCCGTCGACGACCTGGTACTGGGTCAGCTGGCGGCCCCAGAGCAGCGAGGCGTTGTAGGTGGCGCCCGCGTAGACCTTCTGCGGGTCGAGGTGGCGGAACTCCACGCTGTTGTACACGTTCACCGTGCCGCCCGCGCGGGCGCCGGGGACGGCCGGGGCCGGGCCGACGCTCTCCTGCTCGCTGCCCAGTACGGCGGTCAGCGGGGAGGTCTCCTTGGCGGAGGCCCCGGCGCCGCCGCCGGAGCCGGTGGTGCTGCCCGCGCCGGCCGAGCAGGAGGTCGCCAGCAGGGCGGTGGCGATGACGGCGAGGGACGGTCTGGTCCAGCGCATGGCGAATCTCTCCTTGTCCCGGCGGATCGTGCCGGGACGGGTTCGGGTCGAGGGATGGGAGGGGTGAGGGTTTCAGCGGGCGGAGCCGGTGCGCGGGTCCAGTGCGTCCCGGACGGCGTCGCCCAGCAGGTTGAAGGCGATGACGAACAGCAGCAGCGCCACGCCGGGGAACACCATGTAGGTGGGGTCGGCCTGGAAGACCTCGGAGCCGCGGGCGATCATCCGCCCCCAGTCCGGGACCGGCTCGGTGACGCCGACGCCGAGGAACGACAGCGCGGCCTCGGAGGCGACGAAGGTCGGCACCGCCATGGTGGCGTGCACCAGCAGCTGCGAGCGAACATTCGGCAGAAGTTCGTGGACGACGACATGGAATCGGCTGGCGCCCTGGGCCCGTGCGGACTGCACGAAATCCCTTTCCCGGAGCGAGCGGACGGTGGCCCGCAGGGAAAGCGCGAGCGGAATCCAGCCGAACGCCGAGAAAACCAGGATCAGCACCAGGAACTGCATCCACTCCGGTTCCGCGGTGCCCGGGTCGACCAGCCGGGACTGGATCACCGGGCTGAGCGCGAGCAGCAGGAGCAGCGTCGGAAAGGCCAGCAGTACATTCGCGAGGAATCCGAACAGCCGGTCGGTGATCCCGCCCAGGTAGCCGACCGCGACGCCGACCAGCACGCCCAGCGTGGTGGTCACGGCGGCGGACGCGAAGGCGATCAGCAGCGAGGTGCGGATGCCGTACAGCAGCTGGGTGAAGACGTCCCGGCCGAGGCCGGGCTCCAGGCCGAACCAGAAGTCCCCGGAGATCCCGCCGTTCGGCAGCATCGGCAGGCCGCCGTCGCTGAGCAGGCCCGGAGCGTTCTGGCCGTAGTGGTCGACCGGGTTCTTCCCGTACAGCGCGGCCACCAGCGGGGCGCCGAGGGCGAGCAGCAGGAACAGCACCACCACCGCCAGGGCGGCGGCGCCGGTCCGGTCCCGCAGGATCCGGCGGAGCAGGCCGGGGTCGGCGGCGGGCACGGGCCCGGCCGCGGTGCCTGGGACGGTGTCGACCACGGCCATGAGGCGTAACCTCCGAATTCTCCGCCGCCCCATGGGTGAGGGTGCGCTGGTGGGCATTTCCGGTACGGCGCCCAGGGGTTTTCCCGGCGGCCGTTCGAACGACATTGGATCGGATGCGTCCGAGGTTCCGCAAATCACCTTCGACGGTCGTCCGGTTAATTCCTGCCGAACTGTTTCGGGAAATGTGGCGGCTTCATTTCGCCGAAACACCGGCGTTGCAGAAGAACGGACATAGAGGGGCATAGCGGACCGCCCGTTCCGCATTCTGAGACCTCCGCCACAGTCCCTGCGGTGTTGATACGATCCCGGTGGGCCGCAACTGGCGCGTAGGGATGGAATCAACCATCGGGAAGCGGCCCCGTGGATCCTCACGTGAACTTGCCGAGCGCCTGGGCCCCCGCATCCCCACCAGGAGACCGCCATGGCCCAGCAGCCCCACACCGCCGCCTCCGCCGCGGCCGACACCGCCTTCCGCAGCGCCCTCGACGTGGTCGCCGGCGTCGAACCGCGGATCGCCGCCGCCATCGGCCAGGAGCTGGCGGACCAGCGCGCCTCGCTCAAGCTGATCGCCAGCGAGAACTACGCCTCCCCGGCCGTCCTGCTCGCCATGGGCAACTGGCTCAGCGACAAGTACGCCGAAGGCACCGTCGGCCGCCGCTTCTACGCGGGCTGCCGCAACGTCGACACCGTCGAGGGCATCGCCGCCGAGCACGCCCGCGAGCTGTTCGGCGCCGACCACGCCTACGTCCAGCCGCACTCCGGCATCGACGCCAACCTCACCGCCTTCTGGGCCGTCCTCTCCCAGCGGGTCGAGAGCCCGGCCCTGGAGCGCGCCCAGGTGCGCAACGTCAACGACCTCACCGAGGAGGACTGGGCACGGCTGCGCCAGGAGCTCGGCAACCAGCGGATGCTCGGCATGTCCCTGGACACCGGCGGCCACCTCACCCACGGCTTCCGGCCCAACATCTCGGGCAAGATGTTCGAGCAGCGCAGCTACGGCACCGACCCGGCCACCGGCCTGATCGACTACGACGCGCTGCGCGAGACCGCCCGCGAGTTCCGCCCGCTGATCATCGTCGCCGGCTACTCCGCCTACCCGCGCCTGGTGAACTTCCGCACGATGCGCGAGATCGCGGACGAGGTCGGCGCGACCCTCATGGTCGACATGGCACACTTCGCCGGCCTGGTCGCGGGCAAGGTGCTGACCGGCGACCACGACCCGGTCCCGCACGCCCACATCGTCACCACCACCACCCACAAGTCCCTGCGCGGCCCGCGCGGCGGCATGGTGCTGTGCCAGTCGGAACTGGCCGAGCACGTCGACCGCGGCTGCCCGCTGGTGCTCGGCGGCCCGCTCTCGCACGTCATGGCCGCCAAGGCGGTCGCCCTCGCCGAGGCCCGCCGCCCGGAGTTCCAGGCCTACGCCCGCGCCGTCGTCACCAACGCCCAGGCGCTCGCCGAGGGCCTGCTGCGCCGCGGCGGCAAGCTGGTCACCGGCGGCACCGACAACCACCTGGTCCTCGCCGACGTCTCCGGCTACGGCCTGACCGGCCGCCAGGCCGAGGCGGCCCTGCTCGACTCGGGCATCGTCACCAACCGCAACTCCGTCCCGCAGGACCCGAACGGCGCCTGGTACACCTCGGGCGTCCGCCTCGGCACCCCGGCCCTCACCACCCGCGGCCTCGGCACCGCCGAGATGGACGAGATCGCCGACCTGATCCACACCGTCCTGAGCGCCACCACCCCCACCACCACGGCCAAGGGCGCCCCGTCCAAGGCCACCTACGCCCTGGACGCCACGCTCCGCGACGCCACCGCCAAGCGCGCCGCCGACCTGCTCGCCCCGTACCCGCTCTACCCGGGCGTCGACCTGGCCTGACGGCGAACGACAGGCGGCGGACGGCCTGCAGAAGACAGTCGACAGCGAACAGATGACAGATTTCGAAATCTGTCATCTGTTCGCTGAAAGCCGTCAGCCGTCAGCTGCCGGCCGTGAGCGGGCCTCAGGTCACCGCAGCCGGACCAACGAGGCCCAGACGTCATCGCCGACCTGGGTGCCGTCGGGCAGGGCCAGTCGGTCGACCTGGCGGAAGAAGTCGATTCCGGCGTCCCGCGACGAGTGTCCGCCCAGCGCGGGCACGACCCGGTCCCGGACGGCGGCGTACGCCTCGGTGTCGGTCGCCGCGGCCTCGAACCACGCGCAGATGGCGGTGACCGCCCGGGGCTCGAACTGCGGGTCCGCCAGGAGGTCCCGCAGGCCTTCGTCGATCTCGGTACGAGCCTTCTCGTTGGCCGTACCGAGCAGCCAGGGCCACGGGCCGTCGAACTGCCCCATCAGCGCCAGCATGGCGATCTTCCCGGATCGGGCGGCCTTCCTCTCGCGCCAGCGCAGCACCTCGGAGAGCAGCAGGTTCCGTCCCTCCTCCCGGTGGCCGAGACGACGGAAGACGGCCAAGACACTGCCGAGGAGGGACTGGTCCCTCGAAGTCGAGGCGACCCGACGCAGCCGCGTCATCGCCTTGCGGTGCCCCCTGCCCCCGGGGTCCTCGGCGCTCAGGACGTGCTCCGCCACGTCGACCACCACGGACTGCGTTCCGTGGTGGCGGTCGTCGGCCCAGTCGTAGAGCCGGGCCCACGCGGCCCGCTCCATCCCCGCGTCCTCGAGCACGCGTGCCATGACGGCCGCGCACATGTCCGACCGCCCGGACTCGTGGGCGGTGTCGCGGATCTCGGTCAGAACCGTCGGCGCCCGGTGCCGGGCCGCCAGCGTGGTCAGGGCGGAGACGCTCTTGTCCGCCTTGCCCCGCTCGGTCGGGGCGGTCGCGATCAGCCACTCCAGCAGGACGGACCGCATGTCCTCGTAGTTGTCCCAGACGTACGTGAGGACGGCCTGGCCGTAGCCAGGACGACTGAGCGAGACGATGTCCTGGGAACTCACCGTCGCGTGCAGCGCGGTGAGCCGCTGCCGAAGTCCGCGCCCGGCGAAGACCTGGCCGAGGTTCGTCGGAGCGTGCGTCCGGTCCTTCTTGGCGATCAGCTCCTCCAAGGCGCGTGCGTCCCGCGAGATCCTGGCGGCCGGCGCGACCCGGTGGAGGGCGAGGGAGAGCAACAGGCAGCGGTCGGGCAGGGACAGCGCACCACCGCTGTCGCCGCCGTGGGCGAAGACGCCGTCCAACTCGGTGCGCCAGTCGCCGAGGGCGTTCTCGACGCTCGTGCGGAGTTCGGGATGGCACGCGTCGTCGCCCGCCTCACCGGGCCGACCGAGTCCCTCCTCGATCCAGCCGGCCTCCTCCGGGTGGTCGCGCTTGAACTCCAGCCACTGCTCGGCCACGGCGCCGGCCGCGCGCACCGCCTCCACCGCGTTGCGCAGGGACGACAGATGGACCCGGGCGGTGTCCGACCGGAGGTACGGCACGAGCCAGGACATGCCGGCCGCCGTCAGATGGCGCGCCGCGACGGCGTACGGCTCCGGCGGGGAGCGGAGCTCGACCACCCGGACCCCGGGCGCGACGGGCCAGGTCCGCTGTTCCGTCCACAGATCCGCCGCGATGTTGAGGACCCAGAGCGAGCGGGCCTGCCGCAGCATCGAGACGCTTCCGGCGACGTCGCCGAGGAACGTCGTCGACGGGCGGTCGGTCTGCGGGTCCTTGAGGTCCAACTGGTAGGCCCGTCCGGGATCCCGGCGGATCCTCGAGACCCTCGGGCGCGGCCCGTCCGGTTCGAGCTCGACGAGTTTCATCTCGCCCGGCGCGTGGCTCGCCAGCAGGTGGTGGACGAAGGTGGTCGAGCCGTAGCCGCGCGGGGCCACCACGATGATCACCCGCACCCCGGGGTCCGCCAGCGCGTCGATCAGCTGCGTTCGGACGGTGTTCCAGGTGGACGGGAGGGTGAACGTCCGGGATTCGAGCAGCTTGGTGCGGTCCAGCGTCCTGGCCTCGAGGAAGTCCTGACGGATCTCCTGGTACATCCTGTCGACCTGGCCGACGGCGATCCCGACGTCCGCCATGAACGTCAACGAGGGCGCAGCGCGCTCCGGCGTGACGGGTTTGCTGGTGGTACCGGCCGGGGCGGTGCGGACCGGCGCGGGCAGGAAGGCCTGAATCCGCTCCAAGTCGTCCATGGTCATGCGAAGTTGACGCCCCCCACGTTCAGGGTCTCGACTGATCCGACGGCTGTGCCGACGTTGCCGTTGAAGGTGAGCTGTGGACCGGCCGCGGGGCTTGGTGCGGGCTCCACGGGAGGCTCCTTCCGGCCGAGGGCCGCCTTGACCGTCGCGGGCGCGAGCCGCGGTACGTGGACCCACGCGGCGCGCTGGAACTGCTTCTTCGGCACGGCCGCCGAGACGTCCAGGAAGTCCCGCTCGGACAGCGTGCGGGTGCGACCGGCGGCGACGGCCCGCCGGTGGACCTCGTCCGAGACGATCGCCGCGACGAACGAGTCGTGTTCCGCGGCCACCCCGGCCGCGGCGCGGACCTCGTCACTGTCCACCAGACGGCACGCGTCGTTGACGGCATCGCCCCGGTGATCGGGGGAGAGCGGGCCGAGGTGGACGCTCAGCCGGGTCCGCAGGACCGGCTCGTGGGCACGCCGCTCCCGGTCGTGGCGGTGCAGCGCGTCCTCCAGGAGCGCGATGCCCGGGTCGACCAGCCGAACGACCTTCGCGGCGGGCACGATCCTGATCCAGCCGTCCCCCGTATCGCTGCCCCGGCGCTCGTCGGCCCAGAGAGCGGCCAGGTCGATGCGGGTGAAGGTCTCGGCGACGGCGGCGTCCAGTGCGGCCCGAAGACCGGGCATCGCGGTCTCCGGCACCTTGCTGTAGCCGACGATGTCGACCACGAGGATGGCGAGGTCGGGCGGGAGGTCATCCCAGTCGACGGGGGCGGGGAGCATGTCTGTCTGTCCTCCGGGTGCGGGTGCGGGTGCGGGTGCGGGTGCGGGTACTGGTGCGGGTCCGGGGTCCGCGCGCTCGGCAGCGATCATGCCTCCGAGCGGGCGGTCGGTGCTGCCCAACGGATGGCAGGACGGAAGTGAGCTGCGCCACTGTGCGATCGACGTCGGCGGTCCTACCGCTCCGCGGCGTGCCTACGCAGGGCCGGCAGGTCGGTCACCGTCACGCCGCCGCCCGGGGCCGTGGTCAGCCAGCCGTGCCGGCTCCACTCCTTCAGGACCTTGCCGACGGCGTTGCGGGAGGCGCCGATCAGTTTGGCGAGGTCCTCCTGCGGCAACCGGATCCGGGACGGGCCGCCGGGCGTCGCCGGGCCGGAGAGCCGCATGAGGAGCCCGGAGAGCCGGAGCGCGACGGATCCGGTCGTGAGTTCCAGCTTGGTCCGGTCGGCTTCGCGGAGCCGGCTGTAGGAGTGCCTGAGCAGCGGTCGCAGCAGGCCGTGCGCTTCGACGAACTCCGTGAAGTCCACGGCCGGGACCACGCGAACCCGGCAGGGCTCCAGGGTCCGTACGGTCGCGCTGCGCACCCCCTCCGCCAACACCGACATCTCGCCCAGGAGTTCGCCGTCGCCGCGCACCGCGAGCAGCTGCTCGCCGCCGCGGGGACCGTCGGCGGTCACCATCACACTGCCGGTCTCCAGGAGCACGACGCAGGTGGCGGGCTCGTCCTGCCGCAGCAGCGTGGTGCGGGAGGCGCGGTACCGCTCCGGCGCCAACTGCCGCAGGAGCGACCACTTCTCGTCGCTCAGGAACTCCCGGTGTGACTCCTGCACGTGGCGCCTCCGACGGCCGGTCCCACGGTCGGCGGATTGCCGACGTGCCGGCCGGACAAGGTGATCCGTTCAGTGTGCCGCAAGCATCAGAGCGGCGGCCACCGTGGCCAGCGCCAGCCCGCAGGAGAGCAGGTCGACCGCGCGCCGCAGAAGGCGGTACTTCCGGAGGACGAGACGGGAGAGCTCCACCAGACGCCGTGCGTGTGCGGTCGCGAGATCACCGGAGTTCCGCTCCGAGAACGACTCGACCAGCTGTTCCGGCGTCAAACCGGCGAACTCCAGGTAGGAGAGGGGGCGGTGGCCCTCGTGGCGGAGCCGGGGCCTGGCGGCCGCCAACGAGAGGGCGAGCGCGCCGAGCAGGAGCGCGATGGCGCCCAGGAGCGTCACCTTGGCCGCAGGGGAGAGCGGAGGCAGTGTGCTGCTCAGCGCGGTGGCCATGGTGATGCCGCCGACGGCCGCGGCTCCGATGCCGGTGGCCTTGGCGTCGCTGCGTTGCAGCTCTGCCATGACCTCCTGGGTGGACGACACCATCCGGACCGGAGCCTGACGGCCGGTCGGACCGGTTGCAAGGGGACGGATCACTCGCATGACGGGGGCCTTCCCTCGGTCTACGGGACTCGGAGGCCCCAGTGTCCGAGCGATCGCCGGCCCGTACTGCCCACTGGATTGCCGATCCGCCGAGACCTGCGTCACCCCGCGGAGCGGACGGGTGGCCGGGTGAGCAGCGGCGCCCGGTGGTGCGCGGACCGGACGGCCCGCGCACCACCACGCACCGGCGGTCCGGTCAGTACTGCAGCGACTTGTACTGGAGGAACTCCTCCAGCCCGTGGCGGCCCAGCTCCCGGCCGAGGCCCGAGTTCTTGTAGCCGCCGAAGGGTGCGAGCGGGTTGAAGCGGCCGCCGTTGAGGTCCACCTGGCCGGTGTCGAGGCGGCGGGCGAAGGCGGCGGCGGTGTCGGTGTCGCGGGCCCAGACGCCGCCGGCCAGGCCGTACGGGGTGCCGTTGGCGAGTTCGACGGCGTGGTCCTCGTCGCGGTAGCGGAGGATCGCCAGGACCGGGCCGAAGACCTCCTCCTGGGCCACCGTCATCTCCGGGGTCACGTCGGCGAGCACGGTCGGGCGGACGTAGTAGCCGGTGGGCAGTTCGGCGACCGGCTCCGATCCGCCGACGAGGAGCCGGGCGCCCTCGGCCAGCGCGCCGTCGATGTAGCCGCGCACCCGGTCGAGTTGCCTGGCGTTGACCAGCGGGCCGATCCGGGTCTGCGGGTCGGTCGGGTCGCCCGGCCGGTACTGGGCGGCGAACTCCTCGGCCCGGGCGACCGCCTCCTCGTACTGGTCCTCGTGCACCAGCAGCCGGGTCAGCGCGCTGCAGGTCTGGCCCGAGTTGGCGAACACGTTGGCGATGTTCACCTTGACCGCGCGGGCCAGGTCGGCGCCCGGCAGCACCACGTTGGCCGACTTGCCGCCCAGTTCCAGGGAGACCCGCTTCAGCCCCCGGCCGGCCGTCTCGGCGATCTGCCGGCCGACGCCGGTGGAGCCGGTGAAGGAGACCAGGTCCACCTCCCGGTGCGCGACGAGTGCCGCGCCCGCCACCGCGCCGGTGCCGGTCACCAGGTTGAAGGTGCCCGCGGGGAAGCCCGCCTCGTGCACCAGCCGGGCGAACAGCCGGGCCACCAGCGGGGTGTCCTCGGCCGGCTTGAGGACCACCGGGCAGCCGGCCGCCAGCGCCGGGACGGCCTTGGCCACGATCTGGTGCAGCGGGTAGTTCCACGGCGTGATCGCCGCGACCACCCCGGCCGGCTCGGCGTGCACCACCGAGTTGCCGATCCGCTCCTCGAAGGGGTGCTCGGCGAGCAGGGTCAGGTAGGACGTCGCCACGGCGAGCGGCAGCCCGGCGTGCACCGCCCCGGTGAAGCCGATCGGCGAGCCCAGCTCGGCGACGACCGTCTCGGTGATCTCGTTCTGCGCGGCGGCGATCCCGTCCCGCAGCCGGGTCAGCAGCGCCAGCCGCTCCTCCCGGGTGGTCGAGCCCCAGCCGCGGGCCGCCCGGCGGGCCGCCGTCACCGCCGCGTCGACGTCGGTCGAGCCGCCGGCCGGCACCGTGGCCAGCACCTGTTCGGTCGCCGGGTTCAGTACGGTGATCGACCCGGTGTCACCGGAGGGCCGCCACTCGCCGTCGATGTACTGGTCGCCGTGCTCCGGGTACTGCGCGTACTGCCGCACCGATCGTCCTCTCGTCCACTCAGCCGCCCTTTAACTAGCAGCGCTAGTCGGAGGCCAGTCAATGCGGCCCGGGCGGCCGCGCGCAAGAGTCAATCCGGATCGGCGGACCTGACGGTGACGTCGGGGCGAACCGCGCGGTGTACTCGTCGAACGGCTCGATGCCCACCTCGACGCACCGCGGACGCCGAACGGCTCGATGCCCACCTCGGCGCACCGCGGACGCCGAAGGGCCGGTCGGAGGAATCCGACCGACCCTTCACGGTGTGAGGAGGATCAAACCCGGGAGGGCTCCGCCGCCCCGGCGTTCTCGGCCTCCGCCGCCATCTCCTCGCGGACCGCGGCCAGCGAGGGGTTGGCCCAGGCGCTGGCGACGCCCCAGTAGTAGAACGCCAGCCCGATCGCGGCGACGATCAGCAGGTCCCAGCCCTCCGGCAGGTAGTCGTGCCCGCCGAAGTCGGCGCTGCCCGCCCAGGAGACGCCGGCCATCACGAACAGGTAGGCGACCATCCAGGCACCCGCCTTCAGGTGCGGCTTCAGCTCGGCGAACGGCTTGCGCAGCTCGTACCAGGCCCAGATCGGCAGACCGGCGGCCATCAGCAGGATGACCTTGCCGGTGAGCGGCCAGCGGGCCCAGTAGAGCACCAGCGAGCCGAACACCATCGCGACCGGGGCGATCACCGGCATGGCGCGCAGCCGGACCGGCCGCGGCAGGTCCGGGGCCAGGCGGCGCAGCGCCATCACGGCGACCGGGCCGGTGATGTACGAGATCACGGTGGCCACCGAGACGATCTCGGCCAGCGAGCCCCAGCCGCGGAAGACCGCGAGGAACAGGAAGGCGACGACCAGGTTGAGCAGCAGCGCCGGGCGCGGGATGCCGGTCTTGGCGTCGACCTTGCCGAAGATCTTGGGGAGGTGGCCGTTCTCCTGCACGCCGTGGATCATGCGCGAGGTGGTGGCGGCGTAGATCATGCCGGTGCCGGAGGGCGAGATGAACGCGTCCGCGTAGAGCAGGATCGCCAGCCAGTTCAGGCCCCAGGCGATGGCCAGGTCGGCCAGCGGCGAGGTGTACGAGAGGTTGCTCCAGCCGTTCGCCAGGTCGCCGCCCGGGATGGCGCCGAGGAAGGCGATCTGCAGCGCGACGTAGATCACCAGGGCGATCAGGATCGAGCCGATGACGGCCTTCGGCAGCGACTTGCCGGGGTTGCGGGCCTCACCGGCCAGGTTGAGCGGGGACTGGAAGCCGTTGAAGGCCCAGACGATGCCGGAGACCGCGACGGCGGTGAACACCGAGCTCCAGCCGTTCGGCGCGAAGCCGCCGTGGTCGGTGAAGTGGGCCGAGTCGAAGTGAGCGAAGAGCAGCGCACCGGCGGTCACCGTCGGGACGATGACCTTGAAGACGGTGATCGCGGTGTTGGTCTTGGCGAACAGCGTGATCGCGAACCAGTTGAGGACGAAGTAGACGACCAGCAGCACGCTGGCCAGTGCCACGCCGCTGAGGGTCAGCTCCTTGCCGTCGTACAACCCCTGCGCCCAGCCGAAGTGCCAGGAGCTCATGTACTGCACGGAGGCGGTGGCCTCGCCCGGGATGACCGAGACGATGGCGATCCAGTTGGCCCAGGCGGCCAGGTAGCCGGCCAGCGAGCCGTGCGAGTACTGGCCGTACCGGACCATGCCGCCGGCCTTGGGGAACATCGAGCCCAGCTCGCTGTAGGTGAGCGCGATGGTCAGCGCCACCGCGGCGCCGATCACCCAGGCGAGGATCGAGGCGGGTCCGGCGAGCTTGGCGGCCCGCTCGGCGCCGAACAACCACCCGGAGCCGATGATCGACCCCAGCCCGACCGCGGTCAGGCTGATCGTGCCGAGCGATCGGCGGTAGTTCTGGTGTGATGCCGTCGACGATTCGGGCTCACTCAACGTATCGGTCCTCTCGCTCGTGGTTCATCGGGTGGTGTCGGTGTTTTTGCGATTTTGAGTCGCTATTTCGGACAAACGGAGAGCAGCTTATGGTCCGAAAACGGGTGAATACCTCAGGGAAAGCTCAAACCGTCTGATTGTTGCCATCTCGTGTCCGGCTTCCGGGCCGGTGCGGACCGGTGAGGAGGCCGACGTCACAGCGCCTGGAAGGGGCGGTGGCCGGGAATGGCGATCGGGGTGGGCCCGAGGAGGCGGGCGGCCCGAAAAACAAAATTCCCCGTGGGTGCCTCTCGGCTCCCACGGGGAATTCGGCTGTGTCCGAGGGGGGACTTGAACCCCCACGCCCGATAAAGGGCACTAGCACCTCAAGCTAGCGCGTCTGCCATTCCGCCACCCGGACCGGGTGTGTGCTTCGGGGGCTTTTTCCTCGCCCCCTCGGCGACATAGAGAACATTACCAGGGTTCTGGAGTGCTTCTCACCTGCGCTTCCTCGGGCCGGGCCACCGGGGCCCTCGGGGCGGGCCCGCCCGGCCCGCACAGGTTGGTACGGCCTGCGAACGCGCTCGAATCCGGCCCGAACCGGTGGCGTCCGCGAAGGAACCGGTCGACTCCCGCACCGTCCGCGGTCGGTTCCGGCCGGAACCGGTCCGACACGGGCAACTTGTCGACGGTGCCACGGCCGCCGCGACGGCTCTCGTAGCGTCTGTGGACCGAGGGCGCCATGAGCGGATCGCCTGATTCCCGGGTCGCGGACGAAGGGCGGCTGGACGTGGAGCAGATCAGCGGAGCGGCGAAGGCCGAACCGAGACGCGGCAGGCGGAGGGAGGGCCAGGGCGGGGCCACGGCCTCCGGAGGCCCGGCCGAGGGTGTGTGGCGCTTCCCGGTGCCCGCCGCCGAGGCCTCGGTGCCGCTCACCCGGCACGCGGTGCGCGACCGCCTGCGGGCCCAGGGCATGACCGGGGTGCGCTACCAGGAGCTGGTGGACGACCTGCTGCTGATCGTCTCGGAGCTGGTGAGCAACGCGGTGACGCACGCCGCCGAACTGTCCCCCCAGGTGGTCACCGAGCTGTCGGTGCGCCGGGCCTCGGTGCGGGTGGCGGTCGAGGACGGTGATCCGTACCGGCCGAAGGCGCTGGAGAACGACACCGGCAGCACCGGCGGGCGCGGCCTGCTGCTGGTGAAGAGCGTCACCCTGCAGGCCGGCGGGGTGTGCGACGTCGAACACACGGGGGAGGGCGGCAAGGTCATCTGGGCCTCGCTGCCCGTCCCCCCGGAGCCCGGCCACTGACGGGCCGGGCCGACCGGGCAGGCCGGGCCGACAGTCGGAGCGGCCGGAGCGACCGGACTACCAGTCCCGTCCGGCGATCTCCCGGATGCCCGGCAGCGCGGCCTCGAAGACCGTCTCGAACCAGACCGAGAACGGCCGCTCCGCGCGCAGCTCCCGCAGCTCCTGCGCGGTCACGAAGGCGAAGTCGTCCACCTCCTCCGGGTCCGGCTCGACCGGCGCGGTGACCAGTCCCACGAACAGGTGGTTCCACTCCCGCTCGATCAGCCCGGAGGCCTCGTCCGGCAGGTCGTAGCGGACGGTGCCCGCCTCGCACAGCAGCGCCGGTGCGACGCCCAGTTCCTCGGCGGTGCGCCGGGCGGCGGCGACGAACGGCGGCTCGTCCGGGTACGGGTGGCCGCAGCAGGTGTTCGACCAGACGCCGGGGGAGTGGTACTTGCCGAGCGCCCGGCGCTGGAGCAGCAGCCGGCCCTGGCGGTCGAACAGGAAGACGGAGAAGGCCCGGTGCAGCCGGCCCGGCTGCTGGTGGGCCCAGAGCTTCTCGCCGGTGCCGATCGTGACGCCCTCGTCGTCGACCAGTTCCAGCAGGATCTCGGCTCCGGCCGGGGCGGACCCGGTGGCCCGGGGGTCGACCGTGACGTCGGTCTCCACGTCGAGGCCGGTGTCGATCTCGGCGGCGAAGTGCGTCGGGTCGGTCGGCAGACTCTGGGGCATGGGGCCTCTTTCGGGAACGGGAGCAACGGAAGCATCGGGCGTCTCCGACGCACCGGGTGGAGTGCGGCGGACACAGCAGGGGCACCGGCGCCGGCGTCGGGCTCCAGTCTGCCGTATGGGTGGCACTCGCCAGGGGTCCCACGCACAACCGGACGGATCATGACCCGGAGGAGTCGGAAACCGGCCAGTGAAGGATCCAGGAAGCCCTCGAAAGAGTCACGGAATTCGCAGAATCGTTCGTCGCGCGTTCGGATGCCGTTCGACCGGCTCGCGGCGGACCTGGGGGCGGACCCGGGGGCGGATTCCCGCACGGCCCCACCGCCCCGGCCCGCCGCCGGCCACCACCCCCGCCCGGCGCCCCGGCCCGCCGCCCGCCGCCGCCCGGGCCCGCGGGCGCGTTCTGGCCGGTCGCCCCGGTCGCCTACCATCACATACGACACGGTGCCCGGATCTGTGCCGGCACCGGCGCGCCGCCGCCCGGCCCGGTCGAACGCCGGTCCGGGCGAACCAGTGGCGCCGCCGACCACCGGCGCGGCCCCGCGCACAGCACGACGGATCAGGAGACCCGCATGATCGGCCTCGTTCTGGCAGCCGGCGCCGGCCGCCGGCTGCGCCCGTACACCGACACCCTGCCCAAGGCGCTGGTGCCGGTCGACGGGGAACGGACCGTCCTGGACCTCACGCTCGGCAACTTCGCCGAGGTCGGACTGCGTGAGGCCGCGATCGTCGTCGGCTACCGCAAGGAGGCGGTGTACGACCGCAAGGACGCCCTGGAGAGCAAGTACGGCGTCAAGCTCCACCTGGTCGAGAACGACAAGGCCGAGGAGTGGAACAACGCCTACTCGCTCTGGTGCGCCCGCGAGCTGTTCGCCGAGGGCCTGCTGCTCGCCAACGGCGACACCGTCCACCCGGCCTCCGTCCAGCGGACCATGCTGGAGGGCAACCGGCGACTGATCGACGCCGGCACCGCCCCCGGCATCCTGCTCGCCCTCGACACGGTGAAGCAGCTCGCCGACGAGGAGATGAAGGTCGTCGTCGACCCGGCCACCGGCATGCGCCGCATCACCAAGCTGATGGAGCCGGCCGAGGCGACCGGCGAGTACATCGGCGTCACGGTGATCAACCCGTCCGCCGCCGCCGACCTGACCGACGCGCTGCGCGCCACCTACGAGCGCGACCCGCAGCTGTACTACGAGGACGGCTACCAGGAGATGGTGAACCGCGGCCTGCGGATCGACGTGCAGCCGATCGGCGAGGTCTCCTGGGTCGAGGTCGACAACCACGACGACCTGGCGAAGGCGCGGGAGATCGCGTGCCGGTACTGACCCGACTGGTTCCGTCGCCGCTGTTCGTCGAGATCCGCCCGGGCGCGCTGGACGCGCTCGGCGGCATCCTCGCCGACCAGCGGCTGTCGGCCTCGGGCCGGATCGCGGTCGCGATCAGCAACGGCTCCGGCTCGGCCATGCGCCGCCGCCTGGAGCCGGCCCTGCCCGGAGCCGACTGGTACAACGTGGACGACGGCAGCCTGGACAGCGCGGTGCGGCTGGCCGAGGCGATGCGCGGCGGGCACTACGACGCGATCGTCGGCCTCGGCGGCGGCAAGATCATCGACGCCGCCAAGTACGCCGCGGCCCGGGTCGGCCTGCCGCTGGTCGCGGTCGCCACCAACCTGGCCCACGACGGCATCTGCTCGCCGGTCTCCACCCTGGACAACGACGCCGGGCGCGGCTCCTACGGGGTGCCCAGCCCGATCGGCATCGTGGTCGACCTGGACGTGATCCGGCAGGCCCCGCAGCGCTTCGTGGCGGCCGGTGTGGGCGACGTCGTCTCCAACATCTCCGCGTGCGCGGACTGGGAGCTGTCGCACGCCGTGACCGGTGAGCCGGTGGACGGACTGGCCGTGGCGATGGCCCGCTCGGCGGGCGAGAACCTGCTCCGGCACCCGGGCAGCACCCAGGACCAGGACCTCCTGACAGCGCTGGCCGAGGCCCTGGTACTGTCCGGCATCGCGATGAACATCGCGGGCAGCACCCGGCCCTCGTCGGGTGCCTGCCACGAGATCTCGCATGCCCTGGACGTGCTGTATCCCAAGCGGTCCGCCCAGCACGGCGAGCAGGTCGGCCTCGGCGCCGCCTTCGCCAGCTTCCTGCGGGGCGAGCGTGAGCTGTCCGGTCTGATCGTGGAGCGCCTGGCGAGCCATGGACTGCCGGTGACCGCGGCTCAGATCGGTTTCACCGAGGCGGAGTTCACCGAAGCGGTGCACTACGCTCCGAACACCCGACCGGGGCGCTTCACCATCCTCGAACACCTCGACCTCTCCCCTTCCGCAATCAGGGACGCGTACGCCGACTATGTCCAAGCCGTCAACAGCTGACCCCTCCACCGCGGGAGCCCGACGGCCCCCGGTGGACCTGACCCGCAGGCCCTCGATCGAGGAACTGCGCGCGGTGATCCACCCGGAGGGCATGCTCCAGCGCCGTAGCGCCGAGCACTGGGCCGGCCGCCTGTACATGCGGAAGATCTCGCTGCGGATCACCCGCGTGCTCTCCACCATGACGGCGATCACGCCCAACGGCCTGACGTATCTGATGATGTTCACCGGCATCCTGGCCGGTGCCGCGCTGGTCGTGCCGGGCATCGCGGGCGCCGTCCTGGGCGCCCTGCTGATCCAGGTCTACCTGCTGCTGGACTGCGTGGACGGCGAGGTGGCCCGCTGGCGCCGGCAGACCTCGCTCACCGGCGTCTACCTGGACCGGGTCGGCCACTACATGTCCGAGGCGGCCCTGCTGACCGGCCTCGGCCTGCGCGCCACCGACCTGCTGCACCGCGAGGGCGCCGGCTCCCACTGGGAGTGGGCCTTCCTCGGCACCCTGGCCGCGCTCGGCGCGATCCTGATCAAGTCCGAGACCGACCTGGTGGACGTGGCCCGGGCCCGCAGCGGCATGACGGCCGTCGAGGACAGCGCCTCGGTGCCGCGCTCGTCCTCCGTCGCCAGGGCCCGCCGGGCGGCGTCCTTCCTGAAGTTCCACCGCCTGGTCGGCGCGGTCGAGGCCTCGCTGTTCGTCCTGGCCGCCGGCGTCGCCGACGCCGTGCACGGCGGACTCCTCTTCACCCGGCTCGCGGTGGTCGTCCTGGCGGCGATCGCCATGCTCCAGACCGTGCTGCACCTGCTGAGCATCGTCCTCTCCAGCAGGCTGCGATGAACGCGACGACAGCGGAGAACTTCCGCCTCGGCGCCGTGATCATCACCATGGGCAACCGGCCCGCCGAGCTCAACACCCTGATCGAGGCCGTCCGCGCCCAGGAGGGCCCGGCGGTCGAGCTGGCCGTGGTCGGCCAGGGCGCGACGCTGCCCCCGCTGCCGGAGGGCGTGCGCAGCGTCGAGCTGCCGGAGAACCTCGGCATCCCCGGCGGTCGCAACGTCGGCATCGAGCTGTTCGGCCCCGACGGTGCCGAGGTCGACGCCGTCCTGTTCCTGGACGACGACGGGAACCTGCCGCGCACCGACTCGGCCCGGCTGCTGCGCGAGGCCTTCACCGCCGACCCGGAGCTGGGCATCGTCTCCTTCCGGATCGCGGACCCGGACACCGGGGCCACCCAGCGCCGCCACGTCCCCCGGCTGCGCGCCAGCGACCCGCTGCGCTCGTCCCGGGTGACGACCTTCCTCGGCGGCGCGAGCGCGGTGCGCTGCAAGGTGTTCGAGCAGGCCGGGCAGCTGCCCGCCGAGTTCTTCTACGCCCACGAGGAGACCGACCTCGCGTGGCGCGCGCTGGACGCCGGCTGGGCCATCGACTACCGGGCGGACGTGGTGCTGCACCACCCCACGACCTCGCCCGCACGCCACGCGACCTACTTCCACAACGTGGCCCGCAACAGGGTCTGGCTCGCGAGGCGGAACCTTCCGGCCCTGTTGGTGCCTCTCTATCTGGGAACCTGGTTCCTGCTGACCCTGGCCCGCCGCCCCTCCCCGGAGGCGCTGAAGGCCTGGTGGGGCGGATTCCGGGCGGGTTGGCGCGAACCCTGCGGTCCGCGGCGGCCCATGCGGTGGCGTACCGTTTGGCGACTGACCAGGCTGGGCCGACCACCGATCATCTGATCACATCCGATGACATCCGCATCGAATGATCGATCGCTGCGGCCGGTGCCCACACACCGGCCGGCTCCCCCGAGATCCCAGTGGATCCCATCGGGCGCACCGGCGGCCCCGCCGACCGGCCGCCCCGACCGATCCCGCGTGAAGGACGAATGTGTCGACAGTGAGTGAACCCGTCAGCCTCTCGGCCCCCAGAGGGGCGGACGCGGGCCTGACCCCCAAGCAGCTTGCGGCCAAGTACGGTCTGGCGGTGAGCGGCGCCCGTCCCGGCCTGTTCGCCTACTCCAAGCAGCTCTGGGCCCGGCGCCACTTCATCTGGGCCTTCGCCACCGCCCGCCTGGTGGCCCAGTACACCAACGCCAAGCTCGGCCAGCTGTGGCAGGTGGTGACCCCGCTGCTCAACTGCGCGGTGTTCTACCTGGTCTTCGGCGTGATCCTGGCGAGCAAGCAGGGCTTCCCGGACCAGACCTACATCGCCTGGCTCTGCATCGGCGTTTTCGTCTTCCAGTTCACCCAGAACGCGGTGCAGGCCGGCACCCGGGCGATCTCCGACAACCTCGGCCTGATCCGGGCACTGCACTTCCCCCGGGCCAGCCTCCCGATCGCCTTCACCGTGATCCAGCTCCAGCAGCTGCTGATCTCCATGGTCGTCCTGATCATCACCGTGCTCGCCGCCGGCATCACCCCGGGCCGGACCTGGCTGCTGATCATCCCGGCGCTGCTCCTGCAGACGCTCTTCAACACCGGCATCTCGCTGGTGCTGGCCCGGATCGGTTCCCGGACCAGCGACATCTCCCAGCTGATCCCGTTCGTGATGCGCGCCTGGATGTTCCTGTCCGGTGTGATGTTCAGCATCCAGGACAAGATCACCCACTGGCCGCACTACATCCAGACGCTGATGGCGGCCAACCCGGCGTCGGTCTACATGGACCTGCTGCGGCACGCCTTCGCGCCGGTCATCTACAACCCGCACCAGCCGGTGCACCAGACCCTCCCGCCGCACCTGTGGGCGTACGGCCTCGCGTGGGGCGTGGGCATGTTCGTCGTCGGATACGTCTTCTTCTGGAAGGCCGAGGAGGAGTACGGCCGTGGCTGACATCGACCTGAGCACCAGCAGCACCGTCCAGGACGTGGACGTGGCCCGCGAGCCCACCGTCGTCGTCGACGACGTGCACATCGTCTACAAGGTGCACGGCGCCGGCGCCGGCAAGGGCAGCGCCACCTCGGCGCTGAGCCGCATCATCAGCCGCAAGCGCGCCGCCGGCGTGCGCGAGGTGCACGCGGTCCGGGGCATCAGCTTCACCGCGTACAAGGGCGAGGCGGTCGGCCTGATCGGCTCCAACGGCTCCGGCAAGTCGACCATGCTGGCGGCCATCGCGGGCCTGCTGCCGACCGAGAAGGGCGCCATCTACACCAACGGCCAGCCCTCGCTGCTGGGCGTCAACGCCGCGCTGATGAACGAGCTCACCGGCGAGCGCAACGTCATACTCGGCTGCCTGGCGATGGGCATGACCCCGGCCCAGGTGAAGGCGCGCTACCAGGAGATCGTCGACTTCTCCGGCATCAACGACAAGGGCGACTTCATCTCCCTGCCGATGCGCACCTACTCCTCCGGCATGGGCGCACGGCTGCGCTTCTCGATCGCGGCCGCCAAGACCCACGACGTGCTGCTGATCGACGAGGCCCTCGCCACCGGCGACCAGTCCTTCCAGCAGCGCAGCAAGCGCCGGATCGACGAGCTGCGCAAGTCCGCCGGTACGGTCTTCCTGGTCAGCCACGACAACAACTCGATCCGCGAGGTCTGCGAGCGGACGATATGGATCGAGGCCGGCGAGCTGGTCATGGACGGACCCACCGAGGAGGTCGTGAGCCGCTACGAGCGCGGCGAGCGACCGTAGTATCCGTCACTTCCGCGGGGCCGGTTCCGGATCTTCCGGAGCCGGCCCCGCGCCGTGCCCGCCGCCCCGCGCGGGGGAGAGCGCCCGGAGCCCCCGGGCGGGGCGGTCTTTCCCGGCGGGCCCAG
Organism: Kitasatospora sp. NPDC058444; assembly: GCF_042721415.1. Classification (NCBI taxonomy): domain Bacteria; kingdom Bacillati; phylum Actinomycetota; class Actinomycetes; order Kitasatosporales; family Streptomycetaceae; genus Kitasatospora; species Kitasatospora sp. NPDC058444. The sequence continues at coordinate 294,273 of NZ_JBHXLL010000004.1, forward strand.
GCGTGCCAGCCTGGTGGTCCAGGGGGCGGTGTGCCGTGCGTGACCCCCGCGCTCGGACGCGTGTCCGAGTCGGGCCGGTCGTGCCACGCGGTGTAGAACGGGGGAGTGACAGCAGTGTCGGCTTCGGCCCAGCCCAGAGATACGCCGGTGAACAGTTCCGCAGGACAGACCCTGGACAAGGCGGGCGCGGAGAACTTCCCCGTCGCGCCGTTCTTCCTGCCCGCGGCCTGGCGCGACGACCTGATGGCGGTGTACGGCTTCGCCCGCCTGGTCGACGACGCCGGCGACGGCGACCTGGCCGACCCGGCCGCCACCGCCCGCCTGCTCGGGGTCGAGCAGGCGCCCCCCGCCACCCCTTCGGCCCAGCCCGGCCCGCCGACCCCGCAGGAGACCGCCTTCCGGCTCGCCCTGCTCGACGGACTGGAGCAGGACCTCGACCGGGTGTTCGAGACCGCGCTGCGCACCGCCGGCGGTTCCGCGGCCGGCGCCGACCGGCCCCGCCACCCGCTGATGGGCGCGCTCGTCCCGCTGGTCGACCGGCACGGCCTGACCCCCGAGCCGTTCCGCCGTCTGATCGAGGCCAACCGGGTGGACCAGACCACCGCCCGCTACGCGACCTTCGACGACCTGATCGGCTACTGCACCCTCTCCGCCGACCCGGTCGGCCGCCTGGTGCTGGCCATCGCCGGCGTCTCCACCCCCGAGCGGATCGAGCTCTCGGACGCCGTGTGCAGCGGCCTCCAAGTGGCCGAACACATCCAGGACGTGGCCGAGGACCTGGCCCACGGCCGGATCTACCTGCCCGCCGAGGACCTGGCCCGCTTCGGCGTCACCGAGGCGGACCTCGCCGCCCCGTCCGCCGACGGCGCGGTGCGCGAGCTGATCGCCTTCGAGGTCGAGCGGGCCCGCACCCTGCTCGACCGCGGCGCACCATTGGTAGGTACGGTTCGGGGGAGGCTTCGACTGCTCCTGGCGGGATTCACCGCAGGCGGCTACGCGGCCCTGGCGGCCGTCGAGGACGCCGGGTACGACGTGCTCGCCCAGCAGGCGAAGCCTGACAAGCGCCGCCTCGCAGCGAAGGCGGCGGCCATCTTCGCGAAGGGAAGGTGAACGCCCGAGTGGCGGCATCACCACTGGCGTCGGCCCAGGTCATGGCGGCGTACCGGTACTGCGAGGCAGTCACCGGGCTGCAGGCGCGCAACTTCAGCTACGGCATCCGGCTGCTGCCCGAACCCAAGCGGCTGGCCATGTCGGCCCTGTACGCCCTGGCCCGCCGGGTGGACGACATCGGCGACGGCGACCTCCCGGACGACCGCAAGGCCGAGGCACTGCTGCGCACCCGGGAACTGGTGGACGAGGTCCGCTCCGGGGTGGTCTCCGAGGACGACACCGACCCGATCAAGGTCGCCCTGGCCGACGCGGCCCGGCGCTTCCCGATCCCGCTCGGCGGCTTCGACGAACTGATCGACGGCGTCGAGATGGACCTCAAGGGCGCCGAGTACCAGACCTACGAGGAGCTGAAGGTCTACTGCCGCTGCGTCGCGGGCGCGATCGGGCGGCTCTCGCTGGGCGTCTACGGCTGCGACGACCCGGAGCTCGGGGCGCGCTACGCGGACACCCTGGGCCTGGCGCTGCAGCTCACCAACATCCTGCGCGACCTGCGCGAGGACGCCCTGAACGGCCGCACCTACCTGCCCGCCGAGGACCTGGTCCGGTTCGGCTGCGAGCAGGGTTTCGCCCTGCCCGAGCCCCCGGTCGGCGCGGACTTCTGCGGCCTGGTGGCCTTCGAGGCCGCCCGCGCCCAGGCGGCCTTCGAGGAGGGCCTGCGGCTGCTGCCGATGCTCGACCGCCGCAGCCGCGCCTGCACCGCCGCGATGGCCGGGATCTACCACCGGCTGCTCGGCCGGATCGCCGCCGACCCGGAGTCGGTGCTGCGCGGCCGGGTCTCGCTGCCGGGCTGGGAGAAGGCGTACGTGGCGCTTTCCGGGCTCGCCGGGGGGCGTTCTTGATTCTCACACCACTTCTGTCACGCTGTGTCAGCGTGGAATCACGTGCGGGCAGGTCCGTGCCGACCGGACGGGTACCGGCTTCAGCGACCGCCCGCGGGCGGTCCACCGACTGCGAGGGGGAGGGCCGATGACCGGGCGAGCCGATGCCGCGCGCCCGGCCGCCGTCGTGGTCGGCGGCGGACTCGCCGGGATCACCACCGCGCTGCGCCTCGCGGAGGCGGGCCACCGGGTCACCCTCGCCGAGGGGCGGCCCCGGCTCGGCGGCCTGGCCTTCTCCTTCCAGCGCGGCGAGCTGACCGTCGACAACGGCCAGCACGTCTACCTGCGCTGCTGTACCGCGTACCGCGGACTGCTGGAGCGGCTCGGCGCCACCCGGCTGGTCCACCTCCAGGACCGCCTCGACATCCCGGTGCTCTCCGCGACCGGGCCGCAGGCCGCCCCGGTGCGCACCCTCGGGCGGCTGCGCCGGGCCGGCCTGCCCGTCCCGCTGCACCTGGCCGGCAGCCTGGCCCGCTACCCGCACCTGTCCCCGGCCGACCGCGCCCGGGTGGTCCGCGGCGCGCTCGCCCTGCAGCGCCTGGACCTCGCCGACCCGGCGCTGGACGAGCTCTCCTTCGGCGAGTGGCTGCGCCGCAACGGGCAGAACGCCGCCACCCAGGCCGCCCTGTGGGACCTGGTCGGCGTCGCCACCCTGAACGGCCGGGCCGACCAGGTGTCGATGGCGCTCGCCGGGATGGTGTTCAAGACCGGCCTGCTCTCCGACCCGGGTGCCTCGGACATCGGCGTCTCCGCCGTCCCGCTCGGCACGATCCACCACGACCGGGCGCTCGCCGAGCTGGAGCGGGCCGGCGTCCGGGTGCTGCTGCGGGCCCGGGTGGCCGAGCTGAAGCCGGCCGCGCCGCAGCACGCCGTCCGGCTGGAGGGCGGCCACCTGGGGAACGGGGAGTTGCTCACGGCCGACACCGTCGTGCTGGCCGGCGCCCAGGACAGCGCGGCCGCGCTGCTGCCGCCGAACGCGATCCCCGGACAGGACCGGCTGGCCGGCTTCGGCACCGCGCCGATCCTCAACGTGCACGTCGTCTACGACCGCAAGGTGCTGCGCCGGCCCTTCTTCGCCGCGCTCGGCTCCCCGGTCCAGTGGGTCTTCGACCGCACCGCGCACTCCGGCCTGGCCGCCACTGCGCTGGGCCGCGCCCACCCGGGCGCCCAGTACCTGGCGCTGTCGCAGTCCGCCGCGCAGGACGAGATCGACCTGCCGGTCGCCGAGCTGCGCCGCCGCTACCTGCCCGAGCTGGGCCGGCTGCTGCCGGCCGCGGCCCAGGCGGAGGTGCTGGACTTCTTCGTCACCCGGGAGCGCACCGCGACCTTCGACCCGGCCCCGGGCAACGGGACGCTGCGCCCGTCGGCCCGCACCGACGTCGCCGGGCTGCTGCTGGCCGGCTCGTGGACGGCCACCGGCTGGCCCGCGACCATGGAGGGGGCCGTGCGCAGCGGCCACGCCGCGGCGGACGCCGCGCTCGCCTCGGCCGGTGCCCGGGTGCCGGTGGACCGCGGCGACGGGAGGTGGCCCAGGTGACGGCGGGCCCCGCCGCCGGAGAGCCCGCCAGAGCCGACGGGCGTACCGTCGAGCGCATCGGCGCGACCACCGGGAGCGGCCCGGACGGGCGCACCGCCACCACCGCCACCACCGGCACCGGCACCGGCAGTCGATTCGACACCAGCCGCACCGACATCACCCGGCCGCCCCGTGCGGTCCGGCACCACGAGGGAGAGGGAACGCACGTGGAGTCACGCACCGGCTTCGCCGTCGGAGGCACGGCGCACGCCGAACCGGTCTCGGTGCCGGAGCTGCTCGCCCGCAGCCGTACGCTCTGCACTCCGCCGCTGCGGGCCGCCGTCGCCCGTTTGGCGGCACCCATGGACACCGTCGGCGCCTACCACTTCGGCTGGATCGACCGGGACGGCACCCCGGTGACGGGGGACGGCGGCAAGGCCGTGCGCCCGGCGCTGGCGCTGCTGTCCGCCCGGGCCACCGGCGCGGCGGAGGAGGTGGGGGTGCCCGGCGGGGTCGCGGTTGAACTGGTGCACAACTTCTCCCTCCTTCATGATGATCTGATGGACGGTGACGAGACCCGACGGCACCGGGCCACCGCCTGGACGGTCTTCGGGCCGGCCCAGGCGATCCTGGTCGGCGACGCCCTGGCGACGCTCGGCACGGAGGTGCTGCTCGACGCCGCGGTGACCGGCGGCACGAGTGCCACCGACGCCGCGCGTGCCGTCCGGCTGCTCACCACGGCGACCCGCCGGCTGATCGACGGCCAGGCCATGGACGTCGCCTTCGAACAGCGCGACAGCGTCACGGTCGCGGAGTGCCTGGAGATGGAGGGTGGCAAGACCGCGGCCCTGCTGGCCGCCGCCTCGGCGATCGGCGCCGTCCTGGCCGGCGCCGACGACAAGGTCTCCGGCGCGCTCCAGCGCTACGGCCACCACCTGGGTCTGGCCTTCCAGGCGGTGGACGACCTGCTCGGCATCTGGGGTGCCACCGAGGTCACCGGCAAGCCGCACTGGGGAGACCTCCGCCAGCGCAAGAAGTCCCTGCCGGTGGCCGCCGCACTGGCCGAGGGCGGAGCGGCCTCGCGCCGGCTCGCCGAGCAACTGGCCGACCCGAAGGGACGCGGAGAGGAGAGCGAGCCCGAGCTCGCCGACCGGGCCGCGCTGATCGAGGAGGCCGGCGGCCGCGCCTGGACCCAGGAGGAGGCCCGCCGCCAGCACACGACTGCCCTCGCCGCCCTGGACGAGGTGCCCATGACCGACGAGGTGCGCGAGCACTTCGTCGCACTCGCCGAATTCGTGGTGGTACGAGAGAGGTGACGTTACGTTGACAGCAACCGCGGACGGCCGGCTCGACCCTGAGTACGATCCCGAGCCGGTCGCGGTGGGCGACCGCCCCCCGGCCCTGCTGGGTCCGGGGCGGTGGCAGCCCGAGGACACCGACCAGCTCCGGCCGGCCGGTGGGGCGGACCTCCGGCCGGCCGACGCGCGGGAGGCCCTGGCCCGCGCCACCACCCACCTGCTCTCCCTGCAGTCGTCCGAGGGCTGGTGGAAGGGCGACCTGGAGACCAACGTCACCATGGACGCCGAGGACTTACTGCTCCGCCAGTTCCTGGGAATCCGCAGCGAGGAGCAGACCCGCGCCACCGCCGAGTGGATCCGCTCCCAGCAGCGCGAGGACGGCACCTGGTCCACCTTCCACGGCGGGCCGCCCGAACTGTCCACCACCGTCGAGGCGTACGTCGCGCTCAAACTGGCCGGCGACGACCCGGACGCCCCGCACATGCTGGCCGCCGCCCGTTACGTCCGCTCCGCCGGCGGCATCGCGGCCGCCCGGGTGTTCACCCGGATCTGGCTCGCGCTGTTCGGCTGGTGGCCCTGGGAACGGCTGCCCGAGATGCCGCCCGAGATCATCTTCCTGCCCAAGTGGCTGCCGCTGAACATCTACGCCTTCGGCTGCTGGGCCCGCCAGACCATCGTCCCGCTGACCGTCGTCTCGTCCCACCGCCCGGTCCGTCCGGCCCCCTTCGCGCTCACTGAGCTGCACACCGACCCGAACGACCCGTACCCCCACCGGCCGCTCGCCCCCGCCACCACCTGGGACGGCCTCTTCGAACGCCTCGACAAGGCGCTGCACGCCTACCACCGCCGGGCCTTCCGCCCGCTGCGCCGACTGGCCCTCTCGCAGGCCTGCCGCTGGATCGTCGAACGGCAGGAGGCCGACGGCTGCTGGGGCGGCATCCAGCCGCCCGCCGTCTACTCGCTGATCGCCCTCCACCTGGAGGGCTACGAGCTGGAGCACCCGGTGGTGAAGGCCGGGCTCTCCTCCTTCGACCGCTTCACCGTGCACACCGAGGACGGCAAGCGCTGGCTGGAGGCCTGCCAGTCCCCGGTCTGGGACACCTGCCTGGCCACCATCGCGCTGGTCGACGCCGGGGTGCCGACCGACCACCCGGCGCTGGTCTCCGCCGTCGACTGGATGCTCGGCGAGGAGATCCGCAAGCGCGGCGACTGGGCCGTCCAGCGGCCCGGACTCGCCCCCGGCGGCTGGGCCTTCGAGTTCGAGAACGACACCTACCCCGACATCGACGACACCGCCGAGGTGGTGCTCGCGCTGCGCCGGGTCGCCCACCCCGACCCGGGCAGGGTCGACGCGGCGGTGGACCGGGGTGTGCTGTGGAACCTCGGCATGCAGTCCAAGAACGGCGCCTGGGGCGCCTTCGACGTGGACAACACCAGCACGCTGCCCAACAAGCTGCCGTTCTGCGACTTCGGCGAGGTGGTCGACCCGCCGTCCGCCGACGTCACCGCGCACGTGGTCGAGATGCTCGCCGAGACCGGCCGCTCCCGTGACCCCCGGACCAGGCGCGGCATCGAATGGCTGCTGCGCAACCAGGAGGCGGACGGCTCCTGGTTCGGCCGCTGGGGCACCAACTACATCTACGGCACCGGCTCGGTTCTGCCCGCCCTGGTGGCGGCTGGCGTCCCGGACGAGCACCCGGCGATCCGCCGGGCGGTGCGCTGGCTGGAGGACCGGCAGAACGCCGACGGCGGCTGGGGCGAGGACATGCGCTCCTACGACGACCCGGCGCGCTGGGCCGGGCGCGGCGACTCCACCGCCTCGCAGACCGCGTGGGCGCTGATGGCGCTGCTCGCGGCCGGCGAGGGCCCGCAGGGCCGGGCCAATCCGGCGGTGGAGCGCGGCGTGGAGTGGCTGGTGCGCACCCAGCTGCCCGAGGGCACCTGGGACGAGCCGCAGTTCACCGGCACCGGCTTCCCCTGGGACTTCTCCATCAACTACCACCTGTACCGGCTGGTCTTCCCGGTCACCGCGCTCGGCCGCTACCTCAACGGCGCCCCGGGCACGGGCCGGGCCGACGGAGCCCCGGCGATCGGGGCGGCGCGGTGACCACCGCGCCGCTGCTGGTGCTCTGCGCCCTGGGCCCCGAGGTCTGGGCCCTGCGCGGCGGCGACTGGCGCGGTGCGGCCGGCGGGCCCCCGGTGCTGGTGCGCACCGGGGTCGGCCGGCGGCGCGCCGGGATGGCCGTCCGGCGGCTGCTCGGCTCCGCCCCCACCGGCTACGGCGCCGTGGCGGTGGCCGGCTTCGGGGCCGCGCTCGGCCCGGGAGTGCTGCCCGGCGACGTGGTCGCCGCCGACGGCGTGCGCGACGCCGAGGGCCACCTGTACCCGCTCGACTCCGGGGCGGCACTCACCCGGGCCCTGAAGGAGCGCGGCCTGACCGTGCACACCGGCGTGCACCACACCGCCGACCACGTGGTGCGCGGCATCGAGCGGCGGGCGCTGCACCTCCAGGGCGCGCTCGCCGTCGACATGGAGGCCGCCGCCGTCCTGGCCGCGCTCTGCGAGGTGCGGCCCGCGCTGCCGGCGGCCGTCCTGCGGGTGGTGGTGGACACACCCGAACACGAACTGCTGCGGTTCGGCACCCTCCCGGCCGGGGTGCGCGCCTGGCGGACCCTGCGGGCGACGGTCCCCGCCCTGGTCGACTGGTACCGGCAGGAGCGCGCGCCCGGCTCCGCAGACCTGAACCACCCCACATCCTCGACGCTCCCCCAGGAGGCGAGCTAGCCATGGCCATGCCGTTGCGCCAGACCGTGCGGGTCGGCACCTACCTCATGCAGCAGAAGCTGCTCAAGCGCCGGGACAAGTTCCCGCTGATCGTGGAGCTGGAACCGCTCTTCGCCTGCAACCTGGCCTGCGAGGGCTGCGGCAAGATCCAGCACCCGGCGGGCGTCCTGAAGCAGCGGATGCCCGTGGCCCAGGCGGTCGGCGCGGTCCTGGAGTCGGGTGCCCCGATGGTCTCGATCGCCGGCGGCGAGCCGCTGATGCACCCGCAGATCGACGAGATCGTGCGCCAGCTCGTCGAGCGCCGCAAGTACGTCTTCCTCTGCACCAACGCGCTGCTGCTGCGCAAGAAGATCGACAAGTTCAAGCCCTCGCCGTACTTCACCTTCGCGGTGCACATCGACGGCCTGCGCGAGCGGCACGACGAGTCGGTGGCCAAGGAGGGCGTCTTCGACGAGGCGGTGGCCGCGATCAAGGAGGCCAAGCGGCGCGGCTTCCGGGTCACCACCAACAGCACCTTCTTCAACACCGACACCCCGCAGACCGTCGTCGAGGTGCTGGACTACCTCAACGACGAGCTCAAGGTCGACGAGATGATGATCTCCCCGGCCTACGCCTACGAGAAGGCCCCCGACCAGGAGCACTTCCTCGGCGTCGAGCAGACCAGGGAGCTCTTCCGCAAGGCCTTCGCCGACGGCAACCGCAGGCGCTGGCGGCTCAACCACAGCCCGCTCTTCCTGGACTTCCTGGAGGGCAAGGCCGACTTCGAGTGCACCCCCTGGGGCATCCCCAACTACTCGCTGTTCGGCTGGCAGCGGCCCTGCTACCTGATGGCCGACGGCTACGTGCCGACCTACCGCGAACTGGTCGAGAAGACGGACTGGAGCAAGTACGGCCGCGGCAAGGACCCGCGCTGCGAGAACTGCATGGCCCACTGCGGCTACGAGCCGACCGCCGTCCTCGCGACGATGGGCTCGCTCCAGCAGTCGCTGCGCGCCATCACCGAGACCGTCAGCGGCAACAAGGGCCGCTGAGCCGGGAGTCGAACTCCAGGTCGGAACCCCGGCCCGGGCCCCGCGCCCGGGCCGGCTCCGCCCCCCACCAGGCCGGGCCCCGTGCCCGAACCGGCGCGGGCCCCGGGCCCGGGCCGGGCCGAGGCGCCACCGCACCGCCCCGAGTCGTGAGGTGTACCCATGTCACTGCTCTCCCGCGTCACGTCCCCGGCCGAGCTGCGCAAGCTCCCGGCGGCCGAACTCCCGTTGCTCGCCGACGAGATCCGCGACTTCCTGATCGACGCCGTCACCCGCACCGGCGGCCACCTCGGGCCCAACCTCGGCGTGGTCGAGCTGACCATCGCGCTGCACCGGGTCTTCGACTCGCCGTACGACCGGATCGTCTTCGACACCGGGCACCAGAGCTACGTCCACAAGCTGCTCACCGGCCGCCAGGACTTCAGCCGGCTGCGGATGCGCGGCGGGCTCTCCGGGTACCCCTCGCGCGGCGAGTCCGAGCACGACCTGGTCGAGAACTCGCACGCCTCCACCGCACTCTCCTACGCCGACGGCCTGGCCAAGGCCGCCCGGCTCCTCGGCCAGCACGACCGGCACACCGTCGCGGTGATCGGCGACGGAGCGCTCACCGGCGGGCTGGCCTGGGAGGCGCTCAACAACATCGCCGAGGCGCGCGACCGGCCGCTGGTCATCGTCGTCAACGACAACGAGCGCTCCTACGCCAGGACCATCGGCGGGCTCGCCAACCACCTGGCCACCCTGCGCACCACCCAGGGCTACGAGCGCTTCCTCGCCCTCGGCAAGGAGGCCCTGCAGCGCACCCCGCTGGTCGGCCAGCCGATCTTCGACGCGCTGCACGGTGCCAAGAAGGGGTTCAAGGACGCCTTCGCCCCGCAGGGCATGTTCGAGGACCTCGGCCTCAAGTACCTCGGACCGATCGACGGCCACGACCTGGGCGCGGTCGAACAGGCGCTGCGCCAGGCCCGCAACTTCGGCGGGCCGGTCATCGTGCACTGCCTGACCGTCAAGGGACGCGGCTACCGGCCGGCCGAGCAGGACGAGGCCGACCGCTTCCACGCCGTCAACCCGATCGACCCGTACACCTGCCTGCCGATCTCGCCCAGCGGCGGGGTCTCCTGGACCTCGGTGTTCGGGGACGAGCTGGTCGCCCTCGGCGCCGAGCGACCGGACCTGGTGGCGATCACCGCGGCCATGCTCCAGCCGGTCGGCCTGGCCCCGTTCGCCAAGGCCTACCCGGAGCGGACCTTCGACGTCGGGATCGCCGAACAGCACGCCGTCACCAGCGCGGCGGGGCTGGCCACCGGCGGGCTGCACCCGGTGGTCGCGGTGTACGCGACCTTCCTCAACCGGGCCTTCGACCAGGTCCTGATGGACGTCGCCCTGCACCGGCTGGGCGTCACCTTCGTGCTCGACCGCTCCGGGGTGACCGGGCCGGACGGCGCCTCGCACAACGGCATGTGGGACATGTCGATCCTCCAGGTCGTCCCCGGCCTGCGGCTCGCCGCGCCCCGCGACGCCGAACAGCTGCGTGCCCAGCTGCGCGAAGCCGTCGAGGTCGGGGACGCCCCGACCGTCGTGCGCTTCCCGAAGGGGAACGTCGGACCCGCGGTGCCGGCCGTCGAGCGGATCGGCGGGGTGGACGTGCTGCTGCGCACCGGGCGGGCGCCGGAGATCCTGCTGGTCGCGGTCGGCACCACCGCCTCCGCCTGCCTGGACGCGGCCCGGCTGCTGCTCGCCGAGGGCTTCACCGCGACCGTGGTCGACCCGCGCTGGGTCAAGCCGGTCGACCCGGCGCTGCCCGAACTGGCCGCCGCCCACCGGCTGGTGGTCACCGTCGAGGACAACGGCCGTACCGGAGGCGTCGGTTCGGCCGTCGCCCAGGCGCTGCGCGACGCCGACGCGGACGTCCCGGTGCGGGTGCTCGGCCTGCCCCAGGAGTTCCTCGGCCACGCCTCGCGGGGGGAGATCCTGGAGGAGGCCGGGCTGACCGGGACCGGCGTCGCCGCCCAGACCGCCGTCTTCGCCAAGAACCTGCTACCGACCCGAGGAGCGAACCCGCGCCATGCCGGCTGACCCAGACCGCCGCTTCGACATCGCCGCCCTGATCGCCGAACGGGGAGGCGAGCGCTACGAGTTGCAGAGTCGCTACCTCAATCCGCAGCTGTCGCGGATGCTGCACACCATCGGCTTCGACAAGTACTACGAGCGCGCCCAGGGCCAGTACTTCTACGACGCCGAGGGCAACGAGTACCTCGACATGCTGGCCGGCTTCGGCATCTTCGCGCTCGGCCGCCACCACCCGGTGGTGCGCTCGGCGATCCAGCAGGTGATGGACCTCGATCTGCCGGACCTCGTCCGCTTCGACTGCTCACCGCTGCCCGGGCTGCTGGCCGAGCGGCTGCTGTCGTACGCGCCCGGGCTGGACCGGGTGTTCTTCGGCAACAGCGGCACCGAGGCGGTGGAGACCGCGCTCAAGTTCGCCCGGTACGCCACCGGACGCCGGCGGATCCTCTACGCCGACCACGCCTTCCACGGGCTGACCACCGGCTCGCTCTCGGTCAACGGGGAGAGCGGATTCCGCAAGGGCTTCGACCCGCTGCTGCCGGACACCGCCATCCCGCTCGGCGATCTCGGCGCGCTGGCCAAGGAGTTGAAGCGCGGCGACGTCGCGGCGCTGATCGTCGAGCCGATCCAGGGCAAGGGTGTCCAGGCGCCGCCGCCCGGCTGGCTGCGGGCCGCCCAGGCCCTGCTGCACGAGCACAAGGCGCTGCTGATCTGCGACGAGGTGCAGACCGGCATCGGCCGCACCGGCGAGTTCTTCGCCTACCAGCACGAGGACGGCGTGCTGCCCGACCTCGTCTGCGCGGCCAAGGCGCTGTCCGGCGGGTACGTGCCGGTCGGGGCGACGCTCGGCAAGAGCTGGATCTTCGAGAAGGTGTACTCCTCGATGGACCGGGTGCTGGTGCACTCGGCCAGCTTCGGGTCCAACGCCCAGGCCATGGCGGCCGGGCTGGCGACCCTGGAGGTGATGCGCGACGAACAGGTGGTGGAGAACGCCCGCAAGGTGGGCGACCACTTCCGCGAACGGCTGGCCGCACTGGTCGACAGGTACGAGCTGCTCGCCGAGGTGCGCGGGCGCGGCCTGATGATCGGGATCGAGTTCGGCCGGCCCAAGTCGCTCAAGCTGCGCACCGGTTGGACCGCGCTCCAGGCGGCGCGCAAGGGGCTGTTCGCGCAGATGGTGGTGGTGCCGCTGCTGCAGCGGCACCGCATCCTGACCCAGGTGTCCGGTGACCACCTGGAAGTGATCAAGCTGATCCCGCCGCTGATCATCACCGAGCGCGATGTGGACCGGTTCGTGGACGCCTTCACCGACATCATGGACGAGGCCCACAAGGGGAGCGGACTGATGTGGGACTTCGGGCGGACGCTGGTCAAGCAGGCGGTCGGCGGCCGCTGAGACCCGGTGCCGCGGGTGGCGCGGAGTGGGAAGTCGGCCCAGCCGACTTCCCACTCCGTGGGAGACACCGCGTCAGAGCTCGGTCCGGCGACGCCGGATGACCACCACGAGATCGACGGCGGCGAACAGGGTGAGCAGGCCGCAGGCCACGGCGAAGCCGGTGAGGGTGCCCCGGCTGGGTGCGCCGTCGGCGGGGGAGGCGGCCGCCCAGAGGGCGAAGCCCACCGTCGCCAGCGCGAACAGCGGCGTGAAGGTGAGCGAGAGCAGGTAGCGGAGCTTGAGGTCACTGCGGGCGGTGGCCGGCTCGGTGCCGCTGCGCCACCGTCGCGGGGTGCGGGTGCGCATGCCGTTCACCTCCGGACCGCGTGGGTCGGGCTACGATTCCAGCGTACGTCCGAGGAGGCGAGCGGGGGAGGCGCGATGTCGGGTTCGGGCGCGGTGGGGGCGGGAGCGGGTAAGGCGGGTTCGGGCTCCGGTTCGGACGCGGGTTCCGGCTCCGGCTCCGGCGCGGGTTCGGGTGCGGGTGCGGCGGGCCAGGACGGCGAGGGGTACGCGGGGCTGCGGATCGAGCGGGCCCGGGAGCTGGCCCGGCGGCACGGCTGGGCGTCGGTCCGGGTGCTGGAGCCGGGGGACCTGATGACCATGGAGTACCGGCAGGGGCGGCTCAACCTCGCGGTGCGCGACGGTGTGGTCGAGCGCAGCTGGGAGGGGTAGGCCCGGCGCCGGTCGGGCTCGGTGTGCCTCGGGGCCGGTGTGCCTCGGGGCCGGTGTGCCTCGGGGCCGGTGTGCCTCGGGTCCAGTGCGGCTCGGGTCCGGTGCGGCACGGGTTCAGCAGGGCAGGTGCCGACGGGCCAAGCGCCGGTGGAGCCGCTGTTCGGCGGCGGCGACCAGCGGCTCCAGCAGCGGCAGCGAGAGCAGGACGAGCAGTCCAGCGGCCCAGCCGGCCAGCACGTCGGTGACCCAGTGGGTGCCCAGGTAGACCGTGGTCAGGCCGATCGAGCAGGCGGTGGCGGCGGCGATCAGCGCGCCGGTGCGCCGCCAGCGGACGGCGAGGTAGGCGAGTACTCCCCAGGTGACCACGGCGTTGGCGGTGTGGCCGGAGGGGAAGATGGTGCCGCCGGAGAAGAGCTCGGGCGAGCCGACGTACTGGGCGTAGTGCGGGCCGAGCCGGCCGGTGACGATCTTGACCGCGCCGACGGTGACGTTGAGCAACAGCAGCGCGATGCCCATGACCAGCAGCGGGCGCAGCCGGCCGAGGCGGCGGGCCCGCCAGCCGAGCCAGACGAAGGCGGCGATCGCCGAGGGCCCGCGCTGCCCGGCGACCACCCAGGTGTCCAGCAGCGGCTCCAGCCGGGGCCACCGCTCGTAGGGGCGCAGCAGCCGGACCGACCAGTCGAGGTCGACCAGCGCGGTGTTGAGCAGGACCCCGGCCAGCACCAGCAGGTAGCCGGCGAGGGTGACGGCGAGCAGGGCGGCCTGCCGTCGGCTCATCGGGGGCCAGCCGGGGTCGCCGGGGTCGCGGGGGTCGGGGCCGGCCGGGGCGAGGGTGCGCCTGGGGGTGGTGGGACGTTCCCGGTGGCCGGTTTCGGGGGTGCGGCGCTCCGGCCCCTGGCGCGGAATGGGAGCGGGGGTACTTCTGGATTGCACGGGGTGACCTTACCCAGCCGGACAGGGCTATTCCGGTGGTAATTGTCATTTTCCCGGGAAATCGACAATCGGGCCGATCGGGGGTGGCCCGGGGGGTGATTTCGACTATTCCGGGATCGAAAGTCCGTGTGGTCGTCGAATGATTCTGCAAAAGCCCCGGTAAAGCAGACGGAGCGGGAGGCCGGCGGGGCCGGCTTCCCACTCCGTGGTAACCCTGTGTAGGTTCCGTGCTCAGTCGAGGGGGCCGCCCGCGACGTAGATCACCTGGCCGGAGACGAATCCGGCGCCCTCGCTCGCGAGGAAGGAGATGGTGTGGGCGACGTCCTCAGGCTGACCGACCCGCTGGACCGGGATCTGAGAGGCCGCAGCCCGCTTGAAGTCTTCGAAGTCCATGCCGACGCGGGCCGCGGTGGCGGCTGTCATGTCCGTGGCGATGAAGCCGGGGGCGACCGCGTTGGCCGTGATGCCGAACTTGCCCAGCTCGATGGCCAAAGTCTTGGTGAAGCCCTGGAGCCCGGCCTTGGCGGTCGAGTAGTTGGCTTGGCCGCGGTTGCCCTGGGCCGAGGAGGAGGACAGGTTGACGATGCGGCCGAAACCGGCGTCGACCATGTGCTTCTGCACGGCGCGGGTCATCAGGAAGGCGCCGCGGAGGTGAACGTTCATGACCGTGTCCCAGTCGGACTCGGACATCTTGAAGAGCAGGTTGTCGCGGAGTACGCCCGCGTTGTTCACCAGGACGACCGGGGCGCCGAGCTCGGCGGTCACCCGGTCGACGGCGGCCTGGACCTGCTCGGCGTCCGAGACGTCGGCGCCGACGGCCAGCGCCCTGCCGCCGGCGGCGGTGATCCGGTCGACGGTCTCCTTGCCGGCCGACTCGTCCAGGTCCAGGACGGCGACCGCGTAGCCGTCGGCGGCCAGCCGGACGGCGGTGGCGGCGCCCAGGCCGCGGGCGGCGCCGGTGACGACGGCGACCCGGGGGGCGGTGCTCTGCTCGGTCATGCTTGCTCTCGTCTCTCTCGGGGTTGCCTCCCGGGGAGAGCCCCCGGAGAGGGTGGCCACACCCTACCGGCGGGTAGGGAGGGCGACCAGGGTGGAGAGACGCAGGTGACGGTCGGTAAGGACCGACCGGTCGGCTTTCTGCTGAGAACGGGTTACTGCAAGGCCTTCGCAGCCCGTAAATATGCCAATGTTGCCGAACCTGCGTCTACTATCCGCCCCTGCCTGCCAGCAAGGGCCCGCCGTTTGTATAGTGTCCGCCAGCAGCCACCGGCTGCACGGCTGGAGCGCCCTCCCTCATAGCTGGACGCCCACTCGCCGTTACTGCCCCACCCGGGTGTCCCACACACACCGGGTGTGACATCGGGACGGATACATGGTGCTGGGGGAGATCCCGACAACCCGCGTGTCTGCGCGACTTCAGCAGTCGCCCGGACACCTCATTCGCGTGGCACAGCAGGTTCACACCCGCTTGTGGTCCGAACACGTCGGAGCCGATCTCACGGCTCCGCAGTTCGCCGTGCTGCTGGTCCTGGCCCTGGAACCGGGTGCGGACCAGCGGACGGTCGGCGAGCGGGCCTCGCTGGACAAGGCCACGATGGCGGAGATGGTCGCGCGGCTGGTCCGCCGCGGCCTGGTGCTGCGCAGGCGCGACCCGGCCGACGGCCGGCGCAAGTTGCTGGCGCTCTCGCAGAGCGGTGCTCAGGCGGTGCGCGAGGCCACCGGTGGTGTGGTCCGCGTGCAGCGCGTCCTGTTCGAGCCGCTCACGGCGGAGGAACAGGTCGAGATCGTCCGGGTGATGGCCAAGATAGCCAGGCTGGAGCCCGCGGCGGTCGCCGTCATCACCGACGCGCGGCCGATACTGGACGCCCAGCGGGCGATCGGCTACCTGATCAGGGTGAGCCAGCAGGTGCACACCAAGCTCTGGTCGGAGCACGTGGGCGCCGAGCTGACGGCTCCGCAGTACGCGGTGCTGGACGCGCTGGAACTGGAACCGGGCGCCGACCAGCGCACGGTCGGCGAGCTGGCCTCGCTGGACAAGGCCACGATGGCCGAGATGGTCAGCAGGCTGGTGCGCCGCGGTCTGGTGCAGCGCCGGCGTGACCCCTCGGACGGACGGCGCAACCTGCTCTCGCTCTCACCGGCGGGACAGGACCTGCTGCACCGCTCGGCCGCCGGGGTGGCCGAGGTCCAGCGGCTGCTGCTGGCTCCGCTGGAGGAGGGGGAGCACGAGGCCGCGCTCGCGCTCATCGCGAAGGCGGGCAGGCTCTAGGTCAAATCTTCGCCGCGGTAGCCAAAACGATTCGCCAAAATCGCTGAGGGTCCATGGCCATGGACTTCGGCGGATCGGAGCATCCCGAAGGCCGCCCGCTCCCGTAGGGGTGCGGGCGGTCTTCGGCATGACGGATGGTCAGGCACTCGGAGGCCCGGAACGGGGCCCCGGGCCGGACGTCAGTTCCAGTCGAACTCCTGCGGGTCCGGGCCGATCCGCTTGCCGGTGGCCACGGCGGCGATCGCCGCGAGGTCCTCGGCGTCCAGCTCGAAGCCGGCGACGTCCAGGTTCTCGCGGATGCGGGACGGCGTGACCGACTTCGGGATGGCGATCACACCGCTCTGGAGGTGCCAGCGCAGCACCACCTGGGCGACCGTGCGGCCGTGCTTCTCGGCGATCTTCACCAGCGCGGGCTCGGCGAGCAGGTCCTTGCCCTGGCCCAGCGGGCTCCAGGCCTCGGTGGCGATGCCGTGCTCGGCGTGGAAGGCGCGCAGCTCCGTCTGGGGGAAGTACGGGTGCAGCTCGACCTGGTTCAGGACCGGGGCGACGGAGGCCTCGGCCAGCAGGCGGGTCAGCTGCTCGGTGCCGAAGTTGGAGACGCCGATCGACGTGACCCGGCCGTCCGCCTTCAGCTGCTCGAAGGCCTTCCAGATGTTCAGGTAGCTGTCGCCGTGCATCGGGCGCGGCCAGTGGATCAGGTACAGGTCGAGGTGGTCGAGGCCGAGCTTGGCCAGCGAGGCGTCGAACTCGCGCAGCACGGCGTCGCGGCCCTGCGCGCCGGACCAGTCGCGGGTGCCCGAGTTCCACAGCTTGGTGGTGACGTAGAGGTCCTCGCGGGCCACGCCGCCGGCCAGCGCCTCGGCGATCGCCGCGCCGGTGCCGGCCTCGTTCTCGTAGATCGCCGCGGTGTCGATGGAGCGGTAGCCCGCCTCGATCGCGCTGCGGACGGCCGGGGTGGCCTCGGCGTCCGGGACCTGCCACACGCCGAAGCCGAGCTGCGGGATCTGCGCGCCGTCGTTGAGGGTGACGGTGGGGATGGTGCTCACGGGAAGGGGTGCCCTCCTGATTGTCCTGTGGTTCCAGTGGGGGCAACTGGCGCCCCGGTGTGATTGTTCCCGCCGAACGGGCGAAACTTTGGTGAAGCTTTGCGGGGGTTTGGCCGGGGCGGCGGCCGGCCGGTGGCGGGCGGGGAGCACCGGTGCGGGGCGACTGCCGGGCAGTAGCCGGGCACGTGCTGGTCACCGGCGGGGCGTGCGGGGGGCGTGCGGGGGCGCGCGGGTCCGGTGCGCGGTGGCCGGGGGTGTGGGGCGCGCGGGCCGCCGCGAAAAACCTGTTGCGCAGATCACGCGGAGGTTGGCAGTCTCACGGCCATGACCTCCTGACTTCCGGGCCCTTCGTGCCCATCCCACGCCGTCCGGCTCCGCTCCGGACGCATCGTCGACGTCGCGCCGCAGCCGGGCTGCCGTGCCGCGCGTCCTCCGCCCGTCGGCTCGGGCCGCTCCTCGTCGGGCCGCCCGCCGTTCGGCCGCCGTCCGTGCCGTGCGCATGCCGCCGCGGTGTTCCGTGCGCGCTGTTCCCCGAGCTCCCGTAGCTCCCCGTACCCACGCACCCCGTGCGCCCGTGCCCCCGCGCCCGCGCACCGCTCGTATCGGAGTGTCATGTTGCTCATCCCCCTCCCGCTGGCCGATCCCGGCGGCCCCGACCTCTCCTCGCCCCGGGCCTTCCTGCGCTGGCTGCGCCGCAGCCAGCGGCGCGGGCAGCTGCTCGCCACCGTCTGGACGCTGATCGAGATGGGCTGCCAGGCCGCCCTGCCGATACTGCTCGGGTTCGGCGTGCAGGCCGTCGTGGACGGCGACGCCGGCGGGATCTGGCGTTCCGGCGGGCTCCTCCTGCTGCTGGGTGCAAGCGCCGCCCTCGGCACCGTGCTGGCGCACCGCCAGGCGGTCTGGAACTGGCTCCACGCGGCCACCCACGTACGGCAGTTGGTGGCCCGGCAGGCCTCGCACCTCGGGGCCGGGCTGTCCCGCCGGATCGCCACCGGCGAGGTCGTCGCGGTCGGCAGCGGGGACGTCGAGCGGATCGGCTGGTACGTCGAGCTGGCCGCCCGGGTCCGGTCCGCGGTGATCGTCTGGCTGGCCGTCGGCCTGGCGGTGCTGCTGCTGGTCGATCCGGTGCTCGGGGCCGGGGTGCTGCTCGGCGTCCCGGTGCTGGCGGCCTCCGTCTGGCCGCTGATCGGGCCCTTCGAGCGGCGCTACGAGCAGCAGCGCGCCCTCGGCGGCAAGGCCACCGAGCTGGCGGCCGACACCGTCGCGGGGCTGCGGGTGCTGCGCGGCATCGGAGGCGAGGAGCTGTTCCTGGAGCGGTACCGGGCCGCCTCCCAGAAGGTCCGGGCGGCGGCCGTCCGCTCGGCCCGGATCCAGTCGCTGATGCAGGCGCAACAGGTGCTGCTGCCCGGCCTGTTCGTGGTCGGCGTCACCTGGTACGGCGCCCGGCAGGTGGCCTCCGGCGAACTCGCCGTCGGCACCCTGATCGCCGTCTACGGCGCCACGGCCTTCCTGGCCGCTCCGCTGCGCATCCTGGGCGAGGCGGCGCACGCGTGGAGCGTGGCCCGGGTCTCCGCCGGGCGGGCCGTCCGGGTGCTCTCGCTCGGCCGGACGTCCGGTACGGCGCAGGCGTCGCTGGTCAGGCCGGACAAGGCCGACCTGCACGACCCGGCGAGCGGGCTGACGGCGCGGGCCGGCGAGCTGACCGCGGTGGTCTGCGGGGACCCGGACGTCGCCGGGGCCCTGGCCGAGCGGCTCGGCGGCCACGTCCCGCGGGCCGAGGACGAGCGGGCGCAGGCCCCGGCACGGCTCGGCGGCACGGAGCTGGACGCGGTGCCGCTGGCCGAGGCCAGGGCGGCGGTGCTGGTCCACGACAAGGAACCGGTGCTGCTCTCCGGCACGCTGGCCGAGCTGTTCGACATCCCGTCCTCGGGGCGGGTCACGGCCGCCGCGGCCCTGGCGGCGGCCCGCTCGGACGACGTGCTGGAGGCCCTGGTGCAGGGCTCGCCGGAGTGCGGGGGAGACCCGATGCGCGCCCGGATCACCGAGCGCGGACGGTCGCTCTCCGGCGGGCAGCGCCAGCGGCTCGCCCTGGCCCGCGCCCTGCTGGCGGACCCGCCGGTGCTGGTGCTGGACGAGCCCACCAGCGCGGTGGACGCGCACACCGAATCGAGGATCGCCGCCGGGCTGCGGGACACCCGGGCGGGCCGCACCACCGTGGTGTTCGCGACCAGCCCGCTGCTGCTCGACCAGGCGGACCGGGTGGTGCTGCTGCGGGAGGGCCGGGTCGTCGCGGCCGGGCACCACCGCGAGCTGATGCGCACCGAGCCGGCCTACCGGGACGTGGTCACCCGCGGCGAGGAGGCGGCCCGTCCGGTGGGTGAGGCCGTATGAGCGACATCGCCAACTTCCCTTCCACACAGGCGAGGAGTACGTCATGAAGCCTCCGCTCCAGGAGGAACAGGGGCCGGCCGCCACCCTGCCGGTCGGCTCCCCGGCCGCCGTGCGCGAGTACCTTCTGCTGCTCGCGCGGCGGCACCGCGCCGGGTTCTCCGCGGTGGTGGCGCTGCACTCCCTGGCCACCGTGGCCGGGCTGGTCGGGCCCTGGGTGCTCGGGCGCCTGGTCGAGTCGCTGGTCACCGGGACGGCCGGGTCCACCATCGCGGTGGCCGTCGCCTGGTACCTGCTGGCGCTGGTGGCGCAGGCGGCGTTCACCGGCTGGTCGCGAATGCGCGGCGCGGTGCTCGGCGAGCGGGTGCTGGCCGACCTGCGCGAGGACTTCCTGGTCCGCTCGGTGGCCCTGCCGACCGGGGTGCTGGAACGGGCCGGCACCGGGGACCTGGTCTCCCGGGGCACCACCGACGTCGACCGGCTGGACAAGTCGGTGCGTGAGGCGGTGCCCGAACTCGCCGTCGCCGTGGTGTCGTTGCTGCTGGTGATCGGTGCGCTGCTGGTCACCTCGCCGCTGCTCGCGCTGACCGCGCTGACCGGGCTGCCACTGCTGCTGGTCAGCTCCCGCTGGTACTTCCGGCGCGCGCCGCAGTCCTACCGCAGCGAGTCGGCCGGGTACGCGGCGGTCAGCAACGTGCTGGCCGAGACGGTGGACGCCGGTCGGACGGTCGAGGCGCTGCGGCTGGGGGACCAGCGGGTCCGGCTGACCGACCGCAAGCTGCGCGAGTGGCTGGCCTGGGAGCGGTACACCCTGTGGCTGCGCTCGGTCTGGTTCCCGACCATCGACGCGGTGTACACCGTGGCTATGCTCGCCACCCTGGTGCTCGGCGGGCTGTTCACCCTCCGGGGCTGGATCACCGTGGGCCAGCTGACCACCGGCGTGCTCTACGCGCAGATGCTGACCGGCCCGGTGGACCTGATCCTGCGCTGGTACGACGAGCTCCAGATCGGCCAGGCCTCGCTGGCCCGGCTGGTCGGCGTGCGCGAGGTGCCCGAGCACGAGGGGGACGAGTCCGCCCGGCCGGAGGGCCGTCGGGTCGAGGCCACGGACGTCCGGTTCGGGTACCGCGAGGGCGCCGACGTCCTGCACGGGATCAGCCTGGACGTCGCCCCGGGCAGCCGGGTCGCGCTGGTCGGGCCGTCCGGCGCGGGCAAGTCCACCCTCGGCCGGCTGCTGGCCGGGATCTACGCCCCCGGCCGCGGCAGCGTGACCCTCGGCGGGGCGGCGCTGGCCCGGATGCCGGCCGAGCGGGTGCGCGCGGAGGTCGCCCTGGTGAACCAGGAGCACCACGTCTTCGTCGGCACCCTGCGGGACAACCTGCGGCTGGCCGCGCCCGAGGCGGACGACACCGAGCTGCGGGCCGCGCTGGACGCCGTGGACGCCGGGGCCTGGGTCGACGCACTGCCGGAAGGCCTGGACACCGAGGTGGGCTCCGGCGGCACCTCGCTGACCCCGCCGCAGGCCCAGCAACTGGCGCTGGCCCGGCTGGTGCTGGCTGATCCGCACACCCTGGTGCTGGACGAGGCCACCTCCCTGCTGGACCCGCGGGCCGCGCGGCACCTGGAGCGCTCGCTCTCGCGGGTGCTGGAGGGGCGGACGGTCATCGCCATCGCCCACCGGCTGCACACCGCGCACGACGCGGACGTGATCGCGGTGGTCGAGGGCGGGCGGATCAGCGAGTACGGCAGCCACCCGGAGCTGGTCGCGGCCGGCGGTCCGTACGCGGCGCTCTGGCGGTCCTGGCGGGACGAGCGGTAGCGGGCCCCACCGCAGCCGTCCGGACGGGTGTCGGGCCGAAGCGGTTTCAAACCCGTACGGGGCGGGATTGCCCCGTACGGGTTACTCCCTGGCCCGGAAGGGGCGCGTAACCGGGCAAAATGGCCGCCCGGCCCGCAGACTGCTCCGGTGACCAAGATTTCAGACGGCTCGTCCCGTTCCCCGCGCGGTGAGATCGGCGGGATTCCCACGCGCTACATCGGGATCGGCGTCATCGTCGTCCTCGCGGTGTGGTTCCTGTTCGCCAACCTCGACCGGGTCCAGATCCAGTTCTGGGTCTTCACCGTCACCGCGCCCCTCTGGATCGCGCTGCTGGCCACGCTGATCGCGGGCGTCGCGCTGGGCTGGCTGCTGAAGGGACGGCGCGACAGGTGACGGCGGCCCCAGGGCCGACGCCGACCGGTGGCTCGGCCTTCACCCCGCTGATCGAGATGCGCGGGGTCAACAAGCACTTCGGTGACCTGCACGTCCTGCAGGACATCGAGCTCACGGTGGGGCGCGGCGAGGTCGTCGTGATCATCGGCCCGTCCGGCTCCGGCAAGTCCACCCTCTGCCGGGCGATCAACCGGCTGGAGCCGATCGAGGACGGCAGCATCCTGATCGACGGCCGGCCGCTGCCCGAGGAGGGCAAGGGCCTGGCCGGGCTGCGCGCCGAGGTCGGCATGGTGTTCCAGTCCTTCAACCTGTTCGCGCACAAGACCGTGCTGCAGAACGTCTCGCTCGCGCAGATCAAGGTCCGTGGCCGGCCCAGGGCGGAGGCGGACGCCAAGTCCCGCGCGCTGCTGGAGCGGGTGGGCCTGGCCGACCAGGCCGCCAAGTACCCGGCGCAGCTCTCCGGAGGGCAGCAGCAGCGGGTCGCGATCGCCCGTGCGCTGGCCATGGACCCCAAGGCGCTGCTGTTCGACGAGCCCACCTCGGCGCTCGACCCCGAGATGATCAACGAGGTGCTGGACGTCATGCGCCAGCTCGCGAGCGAGGGCATGACGATGGTCGTGGTCACCCACGAGATGGGCTTCGCCAGGGCCTCCGCGAACCGGGTGGTGTTCATGGCCGACGGCCGGATCGTCGAGGACCGCGCCCCGGAGGACTTCTTCAGCGCTCCGGAGAGCGATCGCGCCCGGGACTTCCTGTCCAAGATCCTGAAGCACTGAGGCGGCGCCGTGAACCGTGAGACGACGCCCGTGGTGCGGTCCGCGGGGAGGGCCGGCGCGCGGCCCGCCGTGCGAGTCGGTACGCGCGTGCCCACCGCGCGGGCGGGAGAGCGGGTGCCCGCCGCGCGGGCGGGCAAGCGCGCGCTCGCCGTCGCCCTGCTGCTCGCCGCGCTGGCGGCCGGCTGCGGCAAGCCCGGGACCCCGCCGCCCAAGGGCCCGCAGCCCAGTGCCCTGCCCACGTACCAGGTGCAGGACGCCTCCGCGATCACCGGCTCGCC
This sequence comes from Kitasatospora sp. NPDC058444, assembly GCF_042721415.1. Classification (NCBI taxonomy): domain Bacteria; kingdom Bacillati; phylum Actinomycetota; class Actinomycetes; order Kitasatosporales; family Streptomycetaceae; genus Kitasatospora; species Kitasatospora sp. NPDC058444. The sequence goes on from NZ_JBHXLL010000004.1 coordinate 317,023, forward strand.
GACCCTGGACGCCGCCCGCAGCCGGGGCCACCTGGTGGTCGGTGCCAAGGAGGACCAGCCGTACCTGGGCCAGAAGAACCCGGCCACCGGCGAGTACTCCGGCTTCGACATCGAGATCGCCAAGATGGTCGGCGCCTCGCTCGGCTTCCCGCCGGACCGGATCCAGTTCAAGACCATCGCCTCGGCCAACCGCGAGACCGCCCTGCAGAACGGCCAGGTGGACTACTACGTCGGCACCTACACCATCAACGACAACCGGAAGAAGCTGGTCGGCTTCGCCGGCCCGTACTTCATCGCCGGGCAGTCGCTGCTGGTGCGCAAGAACAACGACACCATCCACGGCCCGGAGGACCTGGACGGCAAGAAGGTCTGCTCGGCGGCCGGCTCGACGCCGTACCAGCGCATCCAGTCGCAGTACCCGAAGGCCAAGCTGATCGGCTACGACACCTACTCGGCCTGCGTGGACAACCTGATCACCAACCAGGTCGACGCGGTGACCACGGACAACGCGATCCTGCTCGGGTACGCGGCCAAGGTGCCGGACGAGCTCAAGGTGGTCGGCCCGCTCTTCTCGACCGAGCCCTACGGGGTCGGGGTGCCGAAGAACGACACCGTGCTGCGCGGCGCGATCAACGACGCGTTGGAGCACCACATGCAGAACGGCGACTGGCAGAGGGCCTTCGAGGCGACCCTCGGCCTCTCCGGGGAGCCCGCGCCGACCCCGCCGCAGATCGTCCGGTACTGAGAGGGCCGCGCCGTGAAAACGCTGATCGACAACTGGTCGACCTACTGGGAGGGGTTCCTCGGCACGCTCTCGCTGTTCGCGGTGAGCGCCGTGCTGTCGCTGGTGCTGGGCGTGCTGATCGCGGGTTTCCGGGTCTCGCCGGTCAAACCGCTGCGGGTGTTCGGGACGGTGTGGGTGACGCTGCTGCGCAACACGCCGCTGACCCTGCTGTTCTTCATCGTGGTGCTGGGCCTGCCCCGGTTCGACATCACCCTGCCCTTCTACACCTTCGCGGTGCTCGCGCTGGGCTGCTACACCTCGGCCTTCGTCTGCGAGTCGATGCGCGCGGGCATCAACACGGTGCCGACCGGGCAGGGCGAGGCGGCCCGCAGCCTCGGCATGAGCTTCGGGCAGACGATGAGCCTGGTGGTGCTGCCGCAGGCGTACCGCTCGGTGGTGGCACCGCTCGGCAGTGTGATGATCGCGCTGGCGAAGAACACGGCCATCGCCGGCTCGTTCAGCGTCACCGAACTGCTGGGCACCTACCGGACCATCAACGAACTGGGTTACAGCATCATCTGGACCTTCGTCTGGATCGCCGTCGGATACCTGATCATCACCCTGGCCATCAGCGCCGTCTTCAACCTGCTGGAACGACGAGTGGCGGTGTCCCGATGACCGTTGAAGCCTCGGCGCTGTACGACATCCCCGGCCCCAAGGCACTCGCCCGGCACCGGCTGTACGGCGGGATCGCGCTGCTGCTGATCGCGGCGCTGATCGGCTGGGTGATCTACATGCTGTTCCACACCGACCAGTTCACGTACGAGAAGTGGATGGCCTTCGAGTACCGGGGCGTGCAGGAGCTGCTGCTGCGCGGGCTCGGCAACACCCTCAAGGCCTTCGGCTGGACGGTGCTGTTCGCGCTGCCCTTCGGCGCGCTGTTCGCCGCCGGGCGGCTCTCCGACCACCGGGTGGTGCGCTGGTTCGCGACGCTGGTGGTGGAGTTCTTCCGGGCCATGCCGGTGCTGGTGATGATCTTCTTCGTCTTCGTCGCGCTCAAGGCGCAGCCGCTCTGGGCGCTGGTCGCCGGCCTGGTGCTCTACAACGGCTCGGTGCTCGCCGAGGTGTTCCGGGCCGGCGTGCTCGCGGTGCCCAAGGGGCAGCGGGAGGCGGCGTACGCGCTGGGCATGCGCAAGACCCAGGTGATGTCGTACGTCCTGGTGCCGCAGGCCAACCGGGCGATGCTGCCGGCCATCATCAGCCAGCTGGTGGTCGCGCTCAAGGACACCTCGCTGGGCTTCCTGATCACCTACGAGGAGTTCCTGCACGCGGGCAAGCTGATCGCCACCAACCTGGACTACGACCTGCCGTTCATCCCGGTGGTGATGGTGATCGCACCGGTCTACATCGGCATGTGCCTGCTGCTCTCCTGGCTCGCCCGCTTCGTGGAGCGGCGCAGCCGGCGCAGCCCGAGCGCGCGCGGCGGGGCGCCGGTGGTCAAGGCCGGGGTGGCGATGGGGCTGCCGCCGTCGGCGCAGCAGTGAGCCGGCCGGTTCGGGGCTGACTCAAAGGTACGGGTGGGGTCGGGGTCGGTACCTCCAAATTCCTCTTATGATTCTCGGGTGCCCGGGGCGCGGCCGAGCGGGTCGGCGCGGGCCGGGCACGGCCGGAGCGCGGCCGGAGCTGGGCTGTCGAGAGTGGATGGGCGGGAGGGACCGTGGAGCCGGTGTTCGATTCGCGGCACATCAGGACGTTCCACGAGGTCGTCCGGGCCGGTTCCTACTCGGCCGCCGCCCGCGAGCTCGGCTACACCCAGCCCGCCATCACCCAGCAGATGAAGGCACTGGAACGCACCGTCGGCGTTCCGCTCTTCACCCGGGCCGGCCGCGGACTGCGCCTCACCGAGGCCGGCGAGGCGCTCTCCCGGCACGCCGAGCTGATCCTCGGCAGCATGTCCGCCGCCCAGCAGCAGCTCGCCGCGCTCGCCCGGCTGCGCGCCGGGCGGGTCCGGGTCTGCGCCTTCCCCAGCGCCAACGCCACCCTGATACCCGAGGCGATGGCCCGCCTGCTGGCCGAACACCCCGGCGTGCGGGTCGAGCTGCTGGAGGCCGAGCCGCCGGACTCCGTCCAGCGGCTGCTGCGCGGGGAGTGCGACATCGCGCTGGCCTTCCGCTACCCCGGTGGGGCCACCGAGGTGCCGGAGGGCCTGGACGAGATCCCGCTGATGGAGGACCTGCTCACGGTGCTGCTGCCGGTCGGGCACCCGCTCGGCCGCCGGCACGCCGTACGGCTGGCCGACCTCGGCGGCGAACGCTGGATCGCAGGCTGTCCGCGCTGCCGGGCCAACCTGCTGCACGTCTGCGCGGAGGAGGGCTTCGCACCGGACATCGTGTTCTCCACCGACGACAACCTCGCGGTGCAGTCGCTCGTCGCCGCCGGGGTCGGGATCGCGCTGATGCCGGCGCTGGTGCTCTCCTTCATGTGCCACCGCAAGGTCACCGGGAGGGCCGCCGAACCGCACCTGCGGCGGCAGGTGAGCGCGTACGTGCTGCGCGAGCACCGCCGGATCCCGGCCACCGCGCTGGTGCTGGACCACCTGCGGCAGGCGGCGGCGAGCCGGGTCGGGTGCTGAGCGCCGACCTATAAGCGTTGATGGGGAGGTCGCTTAGGAATCCTCCTTGGACGTGATAGGTCGTCCGGGGTGAACCTGCTGGGATGACACCCTCAGCCACGGTCGGCAGCGACCGACTCACCGAGCGGATGACCGCGCTGATCAGTGAGATCCGCGCCATCGTGGACCGCGGTCTCCCGCCGGAGCTCACCGCCTACCTGGTCGGCGAACGCCTCGCCCCGCACCTGCACGCCGACGCGGACGGTCCCGGCGCGCTGCTCGCCCCCGTCCACCGCGAGGGCGACCCGCAGCGCTACCGCCAGCACGTCCTGCACGCCGAGGAGGACGGCAGCTTCTCCGTCGTCGCCCTGGTCTGGCTGCCCGGGCAGCAGACCCCGATCCACGACCACGTCTCCTGGTGCGTGGCCGGCGTCCACCAGGGCCAGGAGAGCGAGACCCGCTACCGGCTGGTCTCCGACGGCCCGACCGCGCGGCTGGTCGAGACCGAGCACGTGGCCGGCCCGGCCGGCACCGTGGCCGCCTTCGCCCCGCCCGGCGACATCCACCTCGTGCGCAACTCCTGTAGCAGCACGGCGATCTCCATCCACGTCTACGGCGCGGACGTCTCGCGGCTCGGCACCAGCATCCGGCGGGTCTACCGGCTGCCCGCCGACGGGCAGCAGTGAGCACGGCGTGTCACTGACCCTCCGGCACCGTACTGCCCGAACCCGCTCCCTGCCCCCGATGCGCGGGGACGCCCCCGGACTGCTGCTCGCCGCCCTCGGGGTGGCCGCCGCGCTGGGCGTCCACGCGCTGGTGCCGGCCGTGCCGAAACTCACCGCCGCCGTCGTCCTCGGCATGGTGGCGGCCCACCTGCCGGGGCTGCGCCCGGTGGTCCGCGGGATCGCCCGGCCGGGGCTGTCCACGGCCGGGAAGCGGCTGATGCGGCTCGGGATCGTGCTGCTCGGGCTCAAGCTCAGCCTGGAGGACGTGCTCGGCCTCGGCTGGGCCACCGTCGCCATGGTGCTCGCCGTGGTCGCGGCCACCTTCGCGGGCACGCTCTGGCTGGGCCGGCGGCTCGGCCTGCCCGGCGACCAGCCGCTGCTGGTCGCCACCGGGTACTCGATCTGCGGGGCCTCGGCGATCGGCGCGGTCAGCCAGGCGGCGGGCAGCGAGGAGGAGGACGTCGCGGCCTCGGTGGCGCTGGTCACCCTGTGCGGGACGCTGGCGATCGCCGTGCTGCCGCTGCTCCAGCATCCGCTCGGGCTCGGCGAGCTGGAGTTCGGGCGCTGGGTCGGGGCGAGCGTGCACGACGTCGGGCAGGTGGTCGCCACCGCGCAGACCGGCGGGGCCGGGGCGCTGCGGGAGGCGGTGCTGGTCAAGCTGATGCGCGTGGTGCTGCTGGCGCCGCTGGTCGCGGGGGTGGCCGTCATGGTGCGGCGGAACCTGCGGGCGGCGCGGGCTGCTGCTTCGGTGAAGGTACCGGCGGGGGCCTCGGTAGGGGCCTCGGTGGGAAGTCCGGTGGGGAGTTCGGCGGGGGCTTCAACGGAGGCTTCGGCGGCGGGAGAGGCGGCGGAGGAGCCGGGTGAGAAGTCGGTGAAGACCGGCAGCCGTCCGCCGATCGTGCCGCTGTTCGTGGCGGGCTTCCTCGCCATGATCGTCCTGCGGACCACCGGGGTGCTGCCCGAGCGGGCGCTCGGCCTGGCCGCGGACGCCCAGGAACTGCTGCTGGCCGCCGCGTTGTTCGGCCTCGGCAGCGCGGTGCACCTGCCGACCATGGCCCGCACCGGCGGGCGGATCGCCCTGCTCGGGCTCGGATCCTGGGTGGTCGTCGCGGGCGTCTCGTACGCGGGGGTGCTGGTCACGACCTGACGGACCCGGGTGCGGACTCGGCTATTGTCGGGCGGGAGCCCGCTCCGCCCGTACCAGGGCGGCCGCGTAGCCGAGTTCGCCCGAGTTCACCGGATTCCGCCGGTGTCCGCCGGAGTTCGCCGGAGTCCGTCAAGGAGGATGGATGACCACCGCACTGCCCGAACGCGACGGCTACGAGGCCGTCGTCACGCTCGACCGGCGGGAGGGCCCGTACGGCGAGGTGGTGCTCCGGCAACGCGGTGGGGACTTCGAGATCATCGCCAACGGCTGCTTCCTGATGGACACCGCCGACGGGCGCTCGGAGCGGCTGCTGATCCAGGCGGCGCTGGACGAGCTGGACCGTACCGGAGACCCGGTCGAGCGCCCGTCGGTGCTGATCGGGGGCCTCGGGGTCGGCTTCTCGCTGGCGTACGCGGCGGCCGAGCCGCGCTGGGGGCGGATCGCCGTCGTCGAGCGGGAGTCCGCGATCATCGACTGGCACCGGACCGGCCCGCTCGGCGCCTTCTCGGGCGGTGCGCTGGACGACGAGCGGGTCGACGTGCTCCACACCGACCTGCTGGAGTACCTCGCGGCGGCGGACGGCGAGCGCTACGACGCGCTCTGCCTCGACATCGACAACGGGCCGGACTGGACGGTCACCGAGTCCAACGACGGGCTGTACGGCGCGGACGGGCTCGCGGTGCTGTGGCACCGGTTGCGGCCGGGTGGGGTGCTGGCGGTGTGGAGTGCGCAGCCCTCGGCGGCCTTCGAGGACGCGCTGCGGGCGGTGGGGTTCTCGGACGTGGTGACCCACGAGGTCCCGGTGGCCCGCGGGGTGCCGGACGTGGTGCACCTGGCCCGGCGGGCGGGCTGAGGGCCGAACCCGGTCGGGCGGGTCGGGCGGGTCCACCGGCGGCATCCGTGGTCGGCCGGCCTCCGCCGGGAGCGGGCGAGCAGATGACGGCCGACAGGTAGCAGGTAACAGCTAACAGATTTCAGCGAACGAAATCTGAAATCTGTTAGCTGAAATCCGTCGGCCGTCATCTGTTCGCCCGCGGCGCGCACCGGCTCAGCCGAACGGTCGGCTTCCGGGCTCGGGCTCGACCTCGGCCGCCGGCTCCGGGTCGTCCGTCGGCAGGGCCGGGATGCCCTCCATGGAGAACGGGTTGAAGTCCGGCGGCGGAACCATCACCGGCGTGCCCTTGCCCGGAGCGGGTTCCTCCGCGTCCCCGCGCTCCTCCGAACCCTGTGCCGCCGCTTCCACCGCGACGGGCGGGGCCTGGGCCGGGATGACGGGTGGGGTCGAGGGCGGCGGCGGGACGGCAGGGCCCTGCGTGGGAAGGGTGGTGCCGAACGGGTCGGCCTTCTCCTCGGCCGCGACCGTGGTGCCGAACGGGTCGGCGACCGGAGCGGCTCCGGCGGGCCGCGTCGCGGGCACCTCGCCCGGCGCGTCCGGGATGCCCTCCATGGAGAACGGGTTGAAGTCCGGCGGTGGGACCATCACCGGGGTGCCCTTCGGTCCGTCCCCGGTGTCCGGCGCCGCGTCGCCCCCACCGGCGGCGGGGACCTCGGCGACCGGTGCGAAGGGGTTGAAGTCCGCGGGCGGTACCCGTACCGGGGTGCCGCGCAGGTGCACCGGCTTCTCCTCCGCGTTCTGCTCGGCGGTCGGAGCCGCGGCGGCAGCGGGAACAGCGGGAACAGCGGGAACTTGAGCCGGAGCAGAGGTCTGCGCCGGAGCCGGTGCCTGGACCGGAACGCTGCCCACCGCGGTCGGCACGCCGTCCCAGCCGAACTGGACGCTCTTCAGCAGCTCCGCGAACGCCTCGGTGTACAGCTCCCAGTCCTCCGGTCGCGCCGTGGACAGCTGGACGCACAGCACCGTCCCGCCGTCCGGCAGCGGTACGAAGGCCTGGACGGCCGAGGTGACCACCCAGCGCCGCTGTCCGTCGGCGGCCAGCGGTCCGGGCACCGGGGCGGTCCGGCCCTCGACCAGGACGGCGGCCGGACCGGCCGGCAGCAGGACGGTCCACACCTCGGCGTGCCGCCGGACGGTGGCCAGTTCGGTGGCGAGCGCGGTGATCGGCAGCGGGTGCCGGGCGAGCGAGACGACGAGGGCGGCGTCCGAGGTGTGGTCGTCCAGCTCCAGGGCGCAGACGCCGGCGTACACGACGCCCGCATCGCGGATCAGGTCGGCCAGGGTGGCGGAGATCACCGCGAAGTCGCGCCGCGGCTCCGGGCCGGTGGCGCTGAACAGTTCCTCGGAAACCTCCGCCAGGTGCCGGGCCAGTTCGTGGGCGGCCGCCACGGTGGCCGGGTCCGCGCCGTCGGTCCGGTGCGTGCCGCCGGTCCCCGTGCCGCCGGTCCGCTGCGTGCCGTCGGTCCCCGTGCCGTCGGGCAGAGCCGGCAGCGGGGGCACCGCACGGGCGGAGACGCCGGGCGGACCACCCGGGGAGGTCAGCGCGTGGAAGCCGGGCGGCACGACCAGCCGGACCTCCGCGCCCGCGCCGGTGGGCAGTTCGACCGGCCGCCGGGTCTGCTGACCGGAGGCCAGCGCGGCCAGCGCGGGGGCGAACGGCGGGCGCAGCTTGGCGTCGGCGAACTCGCCGGTGACCGGGAGCTGGAACAGCGCGGCCGAGGTGGTGCCCCGGTCGGCGATGGCACCTCGTACCGCGCCGCCGCCGTACCGGGCCTGGAGCGCGGCGACCACCCGGTCGGTGAGCCGTGCGCCGGTGCCCGGACGGGCGGTGCCGGCGGTGGTCACCGTGCCGAGCCGGTCGAGGGCGGTGTGCACCGGGCCGTTGGGGGCCAGCGGCAGGCCGAACAGCGTTTCGGCGGCGGGGTGTTCGGCCGTCCGCAGGGCGCTCAGCGAGGCCGCCGGATGGCGCGAGGTGTGCGCGTCGAAGAGGGCGTCGGTGAGGGTGCCGAGGGTCGCGCAGACCTGCTCCGCCGCCGCGAAGGGATTGGCCTCCACGCTGAACTGGACGTCCTGGGTCACCTGGTGAGCCCCCCGCTCTGCTCCGTCTGCCGTCGGTGGTTCGGGTGGGACCGGGCCCGCCGCGGCGGCGTGCCGTCAGATCCCTGCTCATTCCTATCAGAGCCCACTGTCCTGACCGAACCGCAGGATGACCCGATGATCACTCGGAGGCGGCGCCGGTGGCCTGCGCCGACCCGTCCGCAGGGGCGCCGGAGGCGAGTGCCGTGCCCGCCTCGACGATTCCCGGCACGGCGAACAGCCCCGCGAGGTCCCGCACCAGGCGGCCGGTCGGGCCGTCCGGACGCTCGTCGGCGAAGAAGGCGGCCAGTCGGGCGGCGAGGGCCGGCTCACGGGCGGCGGTGAGGGTGAGCGACGCGACGAACTCCTGCACCAGGTGCAGCTGGAGCTCCTCCAGTGGCACCGAGCGTTCGGTCAGCCACTCCAGCGAGGTGATCTCGGCGTTGGCGATCCAGGCCCGGACGGTCAGCCGCAGTCCGGCGCTCGGCTCGGGGAGCGCCAGATGGGCCAGGATCTGCTCCTGCGCGGCCCGGCGCACCTCGTCGATCACCGCCGAGGTGCCCGCGCTGGCCGCCACCGAGCCGCCGCGCAGCAGTGCGGCGAAGCCGGGCCCGTGGCTCTGCACGAAGTCCAGGTAGCGGCCCATCACCCGGTGCAGCCGCTCCGACAGCGGCCCGTCCATGGGCTCCTCGAAGCGGGCCGACAGCTCCTGCCCGGCCCGCCGCAGCGACTCCTCGTACAGCGCCTGCTTGCCGGGGAAGTAGTGGTACACCAGGGGCCGGGAGGCGCCCGCGGCGGCGGCGATGTCGTCGATCGACACCTCCTCCGGCGGCCGCCGGCTGAACAGCTCCAGCGCCACGGCGATCAGCTGCTCCCGCCGCTCGTCCACGCTCAGCCGCCGGCGCGGCCGCTCGCCCGCCGCCCGGGTGGATGCGGAGGTCCGTGCTGCGCGGTCGGCCGTCGGCGACGGCGTACGGGAGGCCATGCGCGCCACCCTAGTTCGTCGATGGCCCTCCGGTGGATACGGGGGCTTGCTGCGGTGCCGCCCGCGGAGCGGCCCCGGAGCCGAGGCCGTGGCGGCGCTACGCGGACCGGAGGTCCAGGTAGCGGCGGTAGGCGTCGCGGCCGTCGGGGACGAAGGAGTCGTGGGCGAGGCGGTCGGCGAGCTCGGCGGGGGTGAGCCAGGCGTGCCAGGCGACCTCGGACTCCTGGGGGGAGACCGGGCCGTCCCACTCGGCCTCGTACATGTCGCACCACCAGGAGAGCCGGTCCTGCTCGAAGAGGAACTTGAACAGGGGCCGCGGGGTGATGCCGTGGACGCCGAGTTCCTCCTCGGCCTCGCGGACGGCGGCCTCGGCGTAGGTCTCGCCGGAGCCGACCACGCCGCCGACGAACATGTCGTACGCGCCGGGGGCGAACAGCTTGGTGTCGGTGCGGCGGTGGACGAAGATCCGCCCGGCCGGGTCGCGGACCAGGATGAAGACGCAGCGGTGGGTGAGCCCGCGCCGGTACACCTCGCCGCGCAGGGCGGTCCCGATCACGCGGTCGTGCTCGTCGACGATGTCCAGCAGTTCCTCGGCAGGGTTGGTCATGGAGGACAGGTTAGGGTTTCGGGGCTCGGTTCGAACGGATTCGATCGAAGGAGATCGAGAGCGAACGCGAGTGGCACGAGAAGCAACGGAACTGGTCGAGGGCGGCGCGCAGTGGTGGAGATCTGGGGCGAGACGGCCGAGGGGTTCGAGCCCGTACGGGCGGCCTTCGCGCGGAACTTCGCCGACTACGGCGAGCTCGGCGCGGCCTTCGCGCTGTACGTGCGCGGCCGCAAGGTGGTCGACCTGTGGGGCGGCGACGCCCGGCCCGAGATCGGCGGCCGGCCGGCGCCCGCGGTGCCGTGGACGGCGGACACCGCGCAGGTGCTGCGCTCCGTCACCAAGGGCCTGACCGCGACCACCGCGCTGCTCCTGGCCGAACGCGGCCTGCTCGACCTGGACGCCCCGGCGGCCTCGTACTGGCCGGAGTTCGCGGCGGCCGGCAAGGGCCGGACACCGGTGAGCTGGCTGCTCTCGCACCAGGCGGGAGTGCCCGCGCTGGACGTGCCGCTGCGGCTGGAGGACGTGCTCACCTGGGAGCGCGCGGCCGCCGCCGTCGCCGCGCAGGCGCCCGCCTGGGAGCCCGGTACCGCGCACGGCTACCACCCGTACACCTTCGGCTGGCTGGTCGGCGAGGTGGTGCGCCGGGTCAGCGGCCGGACGATAGGCCAGTACTTCGCGGAGGAGGTCGCCCGGCCGCTCGGGCTGGACCTGTGGATCGGGCTGCCGGCCGGTGCCGCGCCCCGGGTCGGCAAGCTGGTCGACCTCCCGGCCCCGGAGGCGGCCCGGACCGGTCCGAACGGGCTGCGGGTGCGGCCCAAGCAGTCCGTCCGGGACGCCTACCAGGACCCGGCCTCGCTGACCGCCCGCTCCTTCGCCTCGGTCCGCCCCGGGGTGGACCTCAACGACCCGGCGGTGCAGGCCGCCGAGATCCCCGGCGCCGGCGGCATCGGCACCGCCCGGTCGCTGGCCCGGTTCTACGCGGCACTGATCGGTGCGGCCGACCGCCCGGACGGCTCCGGCGCGCTGCTGCCGCCGCTGCTCGGCCCCGAGGTGCTGGAGCGCGCGGTCGGGCCGGTGGCGAGTGGGCCGGACCGGGTGCTGATCGTCAACTCCACCTTCGGCCTGGGCTTCTGGCGGCACGGCCCGACCGCGCCGATGGCCTCCCCGGCGAGCTTCGGCCACCCGGGTCGGGGCGGTTCGCTCGGCTTCGCCGACCCCGACCTGGGGCTGGGCTTCGGCTACGTCACCAACGGCATGCAGCCGGGCGTCACCGGGGACATCCGCTCGCGGAACCTGATCCGCGCGGTGCGGGGGTGCCTGGGGCTGGACCGGTAGCCCCGGCCGGCGGCGGCCGCACGCCTGACGCCCGGCCGGCGGTGGCCCTGCGCCCGGCCGGCGGGGGCCTCAGGCCTGGCCGGTCTCGAAGCGGTGGATCTTCCCGCCGTCGACGGTGAAGCGCCAGGCGGTGCGCATGGTGCCCCAGGTCTCGTTGGTGAACTCGGCGACCAGCGCATGGCCGCCGTTCGACTCGGTCTGGACGGCCATCCGGCCGTTCGGGCCGAAGATCTCCCGGTCGACCCAGTCCGCGAGCTCGCGTTCCGAGCCGTCGTCGGACATGGTCGCGTCCGGGGCCAGCAGGGCGAAGAAGGCCTCGCGGTCGCCCGCGTTGACCGCGGTGACGAAGGCGCGGACGGCGGGGTCGCTGAGTTTCGTGGGGGCGATGGTCACGCGGGACTCCCGGATGAGGGTGAGGGTCGGGGAGTCCTGTCTACGGCTTTCGCGCGGGTCGTCCGGGCATGTCGGCGGCGCGTCGGTGAATTGGCGACATTCATGTGCTTTGATCCCCGGAACAGGCGATTTGCCGCGGAGCCCGCCACGGGGAGTGGCGAGGGAGCGGGAGGCCCCGATGGGCCTCCCGCTCCGCTTTCCGGTCCGAGCGGCTCTTCCCGGATCCACCCGGCCTGCCGGACCTGCCGGGCCGGACTCTTCGAGCCAGCCGGGCCTGCCGGGCCTAGAAGAAGCCGACCGCGTCGGGGGAGTAGCTGACCAGCAGGTTCTTGGTCTGCTGGTAGTGCTCCAGCAGCGCCTTGTGGTTCTCCCGCCCGATGCCCGAGTTCTTGTAGCCGCCGAAGGCGGCGTGGGCCGGGTAGGCGTGGTAGCAGTTCGTCCAGACCCGGCCCGCCTGGATGGCGCGCCCGGCCCGGTGGGCGGTGTTGAGGCTGCGGGTCCAGACGCCCGCGCCGAGCCCGTACTGGGTGTCGTTGGCGAGGGCGACGGCCTGGTCGAAGCCGTTGAAGCGGGTCACCGAGACCACCGGGCCGAAGATCTCCTCCTGGAAGACCCGCATCGAGTTGTCGCCCTCGAAGACGGTCGGCGTCACGTAGTACCCGCCGGCCAGCGCGCCGCCGAGGTCGGCCCGCTCGCCGCCCACCAGGACGTTGGCGCCCTCGTCCCGGCCGATCTCGAAGTAGGAGAGGATCTTCTTCAGCTGCTCGACGCTGGCCTGGGCGCCGACCTGGGTCTCGGTGTCCAACGGGTTGCCCTGGCGCATCGCCCGCACCCGCTCCAGGCCGTCGGCGAGCAGCCGCTCGTAGATCGCGGAGTCGATCAGCGCGCGGCTCGGGCAGGTGCAGACCTCGCCCTGGTTGAGGGCGAACATCGCGAAGCCCTCGACGGCCTTGTCGTAGAAGGCGTCCGATTCGGCGGCGACGTCCGCGAAGAACACGTTGGGGCTCTTGCCGCCGAGCTCCAGCGTGACCGGGATCAGGTTGTCGGCCGCCGAACGGGCGATCAGCCGGCCGGTGGTGGTCTCGCCGGTGAAGGCGAGCTTGCGGATCCGGTTACTGGCGGCGAGCGGGGCGCCGGCCTCCTCGCCGAAGCCGGTGACGATGTTGAGCACGCCGGGCGGCAGCAGGTCGGCGGTCAGCTCGGCGAGCAGCAGCACCGAGGCCGGCGTCTGCTCGGCGGGCTTGAGCACCACCGCGTTGCCGGCGGCCAGCGCCGGGGCGAGCTTCCAGATCGCCATCAGGATCGGGAAGTTCCACGGGATGATCTGGCCGACCACGCCCAGCGGCTCGTGGAAGTGGTACGCCACCGTGTCCTCGTCCAGCTGGGAGAGGCTGCCCTCCTGGGCGCGCAGCGCGCCGGCGAAGTAGCGCAGGTGGTCGACCGCGAGCGGGAGGTCGGCGGCCAGCGTCTCGCGCACCGGCTTGCCGTTCTCCCAGCTCTCGGCGACGGCCAGCCGCTCCAGGTTGGCCTCGATCCGGTCGGCGATCCGCTGCAGGACCTGCGCCCGCTCGGCGGCCGAGGTGCGGCCCCAGGAGGGGGCGGCGGCGTGGGCCGCGTCCAGGGCGGCCTCGATGTCCTCGGCGGTGCCGCGGGCGACCTCGGTGAACACCTCGCCGGTGACCGGGGTCGGGTTGCCGAAGTACTCGCCGCGCACCGGCGGCGTCCATTCGCCGCCGATCCAGTGCTCGTACCGGGAACGGTAGTCGACGATGCTGCCGGGAGTTCCGGGGGGCTGGTAGACCGTCATGCTCGGTGTCTCCTCGCTGTGTCGGGGGCCGTCCGGTACGGCTCGGCCGTGGGCGGCGGCGCGCCGGGCCGCCCGGTCACGGGTCGGTCCGGCGGGAGGGGTCGGACACGCCATCGGACCGGCGCCCCGCCGGGGCGCCCGCCGCCGAGCACGATAACCGCCGGGCGCCCGGCGCGGCTACGGTCCGTACGCCCGTCCGGTACGGAGGGTGTGTCCTCGTTCCCCGGGGTGCGGCCGCCGGATGCCCCCGAACCGGATCTCCGCGGGAGCCTGGCGCCGGATCGCCGCGGGCATCCCGAACCGGATCTCCGTGGGGGCGCGCGTTTCGGCCGCACCCCCGCGACCCGCTGCCGCGCGCCGCCGCACGCCCGTCGGACGGTTCCGGGCGCGTGCCGGTCAGACCGCGTGGTACCGACCGGTGCGGGCCTCCCAGCGGAGGTAGCCGGCCAGCCAGGTGAGCAGCCCGTCCGCGTACCGCTGGGCGATCGTTCGCTCGATCCGGGAGAGCCCCAACTCGCGGTGGACGTCCGGCAGTCGGGCGTGCAGTTCGGCGCAGCGGTCGACCATCAGCTGGGCCTCGGCGATGACCGCCGCGCAGGCCTCCTCGGCCGTGCACTGCCGCTCCCGCTGGACGATCATGACCAGGTTGTTCACGTCCCCGCGCGGCGCCTCCAGCGGGTAGGAGTGCACGTCGTTGCTGAGGGACGGTATGTCGGCGGCCAGCTGGCGGAGTTGGCGCAGCACCGGGTGGTGCAGCACGGCGGCCGGGACCTCGAACTGGCCCAGGCGTTCGACCATGTCGAAGATCGTCTCCATCGCCGCGGTGCCCCGTCGGAGCTCCAGGTAGCCGGCCCGGTCCGGCGGCCGGGTGGAGATCCGGCCGGCCGCCTCGGCGGGGTGACTGGCCAGGTAGTACTCCCAGTTGTAGGCGGCGCGGGCCTGCCAGCGGGCCGGCATGCCCCGCACGCTGCGGTCCCACAGGTCGGCGAAGGCGGTTTCGACCGCGGAGCCCTGGTCGGGGCGGGCGCCGTGCAGCACGGCGATCAGCCGTTCGCAGATCGGGGCCACCTCGGCGGGGCGGCGGCCGAGCGGGCCGTCGAACTGGTCGTCGAAGAGGAAGTAGAAGCCCATCAGGTCGGCGGCCAGGGCGAGTTCGTCCGGGCCGGCGTCCGGATAGCCGAGTGCGGCGAGGTCCACCACCTCCCAGTGGGCGTAGCCGGGGTGATCGGCGTCGGGCAGCAGCGGGTGGCGGATCAGCCAGTCCCTGTGCAGTGCGGTGGCGCGGACGCCGTGCGGACTGCGGCGGTGCGGGAACGGAATCTGAAGTGAGGTGTCGTCAGACATCGGACTCCCGGTGCAGCGGAGGGTGGGGGCGCTTTATGTTCGAGCACTGATGGTGGGGGGAGTTGGCGCGACGGGGCGCGGACGGTGGGGGTGGGCTTCGCAAGATCATCCGCTGCCTCGAAGGCCGTAGGGTATCTGATGCAATGATCGGACGTTAGGGATATAGGGCAAATGCCCCTGGTGGGTCCCCCAAACCCTCACCGTCCGCCCCAGCCTGCACGAATGTCCCACGGGGAGGTCCGCGCGGCGCTAACCTCGGCTCCACGCAGTGATGGAGCTGTGACGCAGCGGGTGAGGCGGAGGCACGACGGTGACCGAGCAGGAGAACGCACTTCGGGCGGGTGCTGGTTCCGCCCATGACGGCGAGGGCATCGCGCCCAGGGTCCGGTTGCGCGACCGGGACGCCGAACTGCGCTCGGTGGAGGCCGCCATCGACCGGCTCTGCCGCGGCTTCGCCGCCGGCGGCACCGAGATCGGTGACCTGCTCACCTTCTCCGGCCGCCCCGGCATCGGCAAGACCAGTCTGCTGCACGAGGTCCGGCGGCTCGCCAAGCTCCGCGACGGCGCCACGGTGCTGTTCGCCCGAGGCGGCGAGCGGCAGTTCAAGGAGCCGTACCACGTACTGCGCCAACTGCTCCAGCCCGTGCTCAGCAACCTGAAGCCCGAGGTGTTCCGCCAGGTCATGGGCACCTGGGAGGAGGTCGTCGGACCGGCCATGGGCCTCAAGCAGCCCAAGGCCGGCGCCCGCCGCCTCGACCCGCAGGGCGTGCGCGACGGCCTCGACTACGTCCTCACCCAGCTCGCACCGCGCCGCGCACCGATGGTGATGATCGTCGACGACCTGCACTGGGCGGACGGGGAGTCACTCTCCTGGCTGACCAAGTTCGCCATCCGATCGAGTGAACTTCCCGTCCTGCTCGTCTTCGCCTTCCGTGAGGACGAGAACGACTGGCCGATCGAGACCCAGGACTTCCTCAAGGACGTCCTCGCGCTCAAGGGCCGCAAGCACGAGCTCAACCGGCTCACCCTCAGCTCCGTCACCGACATGATCCGCGCCGAACTCGGCGACAAGGCCGAGGACGCCTTCTGCTACGAGTTCTGGAACGTCGTCAACGGCAACCCGTTCGAGGCCAACGCCCTGCTCGACCAGGTCCGCGAACAGGAACTCGAACCGGTCGAGGAGAACTCCCGGCAGCTGCGCGAACTCGCCGTCGACGCCGCCGGGATGACGCTCAAGAGCTGGCTGGACCGGCTCGGTGCCAGCACCCTGCGCTTCGCCTGGGCTTGCGCGATGCTGGGCACCGACATCCGGGTCGACCTCGCCACCCGGATCTCCACCCAGAGCACCGAGGGCGCCCGCGACTCCATCAAGCAGCTGCGCAAGCAGCGCGTGCTGACCCAGACCCCCAACGGGAACCTGGAGTTCGTCCACCCGCTGATCGCCAGCTCCATCTACAACACCATGCCGGACGCCACCCGCCTCGGCATGCACGGCATCGCCGCCGCCGAGATCGAGAACGCCGGACTCGGCCTGCTCGCCGCCTCCCGCCACCTCGTCGAGACCCACTCCGGCGAGGGCGACGACCGGATCGTCAAGAAACTGCGCCGCGCCGCCGTCGAACACCAGCTGATCGGCGCCCCCGAGGCGGCCCAGCGCTGTCTGCACCGCGCGCTCAACGAGCCGCCCGCCGACGAGATCAAGGCCGAGGTGCTCTACGAACTCGGGTGCTCCGCACTGCTCACCGACCCCGTCGCCACCGTCAACCAGCTCAAGCTCGCCCTCGACCCCGACGAGGTCCCGCTGCGCCCCGCGCTGCGCGTGGACGCCACCTTCCGGCTCTCCGAGGTGCTCGCCCACGCCGGTGAGCTGGGCCAGGGC
>NZ_JBHXLL010000004.1:333647-361328 GCF_042721415.1 Kitasatospora sp. NPDC058444
GCCCGGTTCCGCCGCGGCCTGCTCGCCGAGGCCGAGGACTTCCTGCGCCGGGCGCACCGCATCTCCGAGCGGATCGGGGAGAGGCTGCCGCTGGCCGGGGACGCGGTCGGCGTGCTCGTCGACACCCTGATCGCCCGCGGCCGGCTCGACGAGGCCTGGACGATGGCCAACGACTTCGGCTTCCACCCGCCGTACCACGCGACGGCCATGGTGCTGCCGGACGCGGCCTCGCTGTACGGCAAGCTGCTGGTCGCCAAGGAGAAGTTCGCGGGCGCGGCCGCCGCGCTCACCGAGGCGGGTGCCCAGCTGGAGGTCCGCGGCTGGCACAACACCGTCTGGGCACCCTGGGCCGGACACCTCGCCATCGCGATCGCGGACGACGAGCCCGAGCGTGCCCGCGAGTACGCCCAGAAGGCGGTCCGGGACGCACGCAAGTTCGGCACCGCCTCGGCGATCGGCAGCGCGCTGCGCCTGCAGGCCCGGATCGAGGACGGCCAGGCGGCGGTCGAGCTGTTGGAGGACGCGGTGGCGTACCTCGGACAGTCCCCGGCCGGCTACGAGCACGCCGTCGCGCTGGTCGACCTCGGCGCCGCGCTGCGCCGGGTCGGGCGGCTGGAGGACGCCC
Source organism: Kitasatospora sp. NPDC058444 (assembly GCF_042721415.1). Classification (NCBI taxonomy): domain Bacteria; kingdom Bacillati; phylum Actinomycetota; class Actinomycetes; order Kitasatosporales; family Streptomycetaceae; genus Kitasatospora; species Kitasatospora sp. NPDC058444. The sequence goes on from NZ_JBHXLL010000004.1 coordinate 334,273, forward strand.
AGGAGTACCTGTACCAGGGCATCGAGCTGGCCCAGCACTGCTCCGCGGAGGGGCTGGTCGACCGGGCCCGGCGGGAACTGGCCAACTACGGCCTGCGGCCCAACCGGCTGGGGCTGCGCGACTTCCGGGACACCATCGAGACGCTCAGCAGCGCGGAGTGGGAGGTCGCCAAGCGGGCCGTGCAGGGCGTGCCGCCGCAGCGGATCGCCGACGAGCTCGGGGTGCCGATCGGGCTGGTCAACCGTCGGCTGGCGGCGGTCTACCGCAAGGCGGGCAGCGGGCCGGACGGCCTGGCTTCGGCGCTCGGGCTGCCGCAGCAGCAGGGGCGGGACGCGGGCCTGCTGGAGGACCTGGACGACTAGGAACGGGCCACGGGGTCGGGCGCGTGGCGCCCGGCGGCCGTGGTGTTCGGTGGGCGTGGTGCTCGGTAGTCGGAGGGGGCGCCCGGTGTGCGGGCGCGGCTTCCGGCGGTCATGACCGGCGCCCGGTACGGCGCCCGGTGGTCCTACGGGGCGCCAGATGGTGGACGGCGGCGCGTGGGACGGCGCGTGGGTTCCCGGAAGCGCCCCACGACCGACGCCGTCGCTAGGCTGACGGACACGGGGCCGCCGCGGCGCCCCCTCGACAGACCCGGAACGGGGCGGCCGCGGTGCGACGTGGCCGCCGGTGAGGAGCAGGCCAATGGCGAGCGAGGCCACCAGCGTGCGGCAGGAACCACTGGAGTCCTCGGGCGCGGGCGCCGCGATCGAGCGCTGGACGCTCACGGCCGGCCCGTACGAGGCGAGCGTGCTCAGCCTCGGCGCGACCCTGCACACCCTGAGCGCGCCGGACCGTTCCGGCCGCTCCGCCCAGGTGCTGCTGGCCACCGACCGCTTGTCCGAGATCCTCGGCCCGGCCCGGCACCACGGCACGGTGGTGGGCCGGTACGCCAACCGGATCGACCGCTCGTCGGTCACCGTCGACGGCGAGGAGCACCAGCTCGCCTCCACCGGCGGCGGCGTGACCCTCCACGGCGGTCCGGACGGCTTCGCGCACCGGATGTGGGCGGCCGAGCCGGTCGAGGGCGGGGTGCGGCTGTCGCTGCACAGCCCGGACGGGGACCAGGGCTTCCCGGGCGCGCTGGACGTCACCGTCACGTACACCCTGGACGCCTCCGGCGAGCTGGTGATCGACTACCGCGCCGTCACCAGCAAGCCGACCGTCGTCAACCTCACCAACCACGCGTACTTCAACCTCGCGGGTGAAGGCAACGGCGACATCCTCGGCCATCTGCTCACCCTGGACGCCGACGCGTACACCCCGGCCGACGAGCGGCAGATCCCGTACGGCCGGACGGAGCCGGTGGCCGGCACGCCGTTCGACTTCACGGTGGCCGCGCCGATCGGCAAGTCGGTGCACGACGAGCACCCCCAGCTGACCGGGCCCGGCGGCTACGACCACAACTGGGTGCTGCGCGCCCGGCCCGGGGACGGCAGCCCGGCGCGGGCCGCACTGCTGGAGGACCCGGTCAGCGGCCGCACCCTGGAGGTGCTGACCACCGAGCCGGGCATCCAGGTCTACACGGCGAACAAGTTCCAGGGCGCGGTCACCGGCGCGCGCGGCGTCCCGTACGGGCCGTTCGCCGGAATCGCGCTGGAGACCCAGCACTTCCCGGACTCCCCGCACCACCCGGCGTTCCCCAGCACGGAGCTGCGGCCGGGGGAGGAGTTCCGCTCGACGACCGTGCTCCGGCTGGGGACCAACTAGGCCGGACCGGGGAGTGGCCCCGAGGCCTACGGCTGGGCCAGGTCCCGGCGCATGCAGAGCCGGGGCCAGCGGTCCAAGCCGTGCTCGGCCTCCTTGCGGCGGATCTCGCGCAGGCCGGGGGTGAGCTCCTCCCCGGCCAGCGGGCGGAAGCCGCAGCGGGCGTAGTAGGGGGCGTTCCAGGGGACCTCGGCGAAGGTGGTGAGGGTGAGCGCGGGGGCGTCGGTGGTGTCGGCGAGGTGATCGATCAGCGCCCGGCCGATGCCGCGGCGGGCGTGGTCCGGGTGCACGGAGACCTGTTCGATGTGCAGCGCGCCGTCCACCGGCTCGGCCAGCAGGTAGCCGGCGACGGTTCCGTCGGGCGCCTCGGCGACCAGGGCGACGCCCTGCTCCAGGTAGTGCGCCAGCTCCTCCGGTGCCGGGGGTTCGTCCTCGGCGATCTCCAACATGCCGATCGCGGCGAAGGGTGCGCCGGCGGCCCGCTCCAACTCGGTGAGCAGCGGAAGTTCGTCCCTGGTGACGGCTCTGATTCGCATGCGTCCAGTCTGCTGCAGACCGCTTTCGGCCACGCACGGTGGTCTCGTCGGCCAGCCCATGAACGGATGAGTCGGGCGAAATCGGGCAATCGGTGCGGCTGTCGACTACCGAGCGGCAACGTCCAGGACACGCGGGCGTAACGATCGCAGTTTCTTGCAGAAACTTTCTGCAAGGACTTTCCGTCGATCTTGCGCCGCTGTTAACTTCCTTCCCGAGCCCGACGGCAGCAACGGTGCGGTCGGTACGAGGCAGCCATTATGCGCCTGTCTCCGAACATCTCGGGCACCCCCACCCTCCCAAGGAGTTCTCATGCGGCGTGGCATCGCGGCCTCTGCCCTCGTTGTGGCCCTCGCGGTCTCGATGGCTGCCTGTAGCAGCAGCGGCTCCAGCTCCGACGGCAAGGCCGACGGGCCGGTCACCCTCACCTACTGGGACACGTCGAACGCCACCAACGAGGCGCCGAACTACCAGGAGCTCGTCAAGAAGTTCGAGGCCGCCAACCCGAACGTCAAGGTCGACTTCGTCAACGTGCCGTTCGACCAGGCGCAGAACAAGCTCCAGACCGCGATGGGGGCCAAGGGCGCTCCGGACGTCTTCCGCTCCGAGGTGGGCTGGACCGCCGCCTTCGCCAAGGCCGGCTACCTGGAGCCGCTGGACGGCACCCCGGCCGCCGCCGACACCTCCACCTTCCAGCCGAGCCTGATCCAGCAGGCCAAGTACGAGGGCAAGCTGTACGGCGTGCCGCTGGTGACCGACACCCTGGGCCTGCTCTACAACAAGGAGCTGTTCACCAAGGCCGGCATCACCGAGGCGCCGAAGACCTGGGACGAGCTGAAGACCGACGCCGCCGCCGTCAAGGAGAAGGCCGGCGTGGACGGCTTCTGGCTGAAGGCCGCCGACGGCTACTACGCGATGCCGTTCCTGTTCGGCGAGGGCACCGACACCGTCGACGCCGCCGGCAAGAAGATCACCGTCGCCTCGCCGGAGGCCGTCAAGGCCGTCGAGACCTACAAGTCGATGTTCACCGCGCCGGGCACCGCCAAGGCCGACGTCACCACCGACGCCTACGCGCACATGATGGACGCCTTCAACAGCGGCAAGGTCGCGGCGATCATCCAGGGGCCCTGGGAGATCACCAACATCTACAAGGGCTCGGCCTTCGCCGACAAGAAGAACCTGGGCATCGCCGCCGTTCCGGGCGGTACCAGCGGCAAGGGCGGCGCCCCCACCGGCGGCCACAACATCTCCGTCTACGCCGGCGCCGACAAGGCCCACAAGGCCGCCGCGGAGAAGTTCGCCGCCTTCATGACCTCGGCCGAGAGCCAGGCCTTCATCGCGCAGAAGAACTCCACCCTGCCCACCCGCTCCGACGCCTTCACCGCCGACGTCAAGGCCGACCCGGGCATCGCCGGCTTCCAGGCAGTGCTGAGCAGCGCCAAGCCGCGCCCCGAACTGCCCGAGTACAGCTCGCTGTTCGCCTCGCTGGGCACCAACCTGGGCAAGGCCGTCCAGGGCACGAGCACCCAGGACGCGCTGAACACCGTCTCCACCGACTACGCCAAGCTCCTGCCGGGCTTCGCCAAGTAGTCCCTGTGCCCGGCCCGCCGGCTGACGGCCGACGGATGACGGCGAACGGATAACAGAGGACAGATTTCATCATCTGTCAGTTGTCCGCCGTCATCCGTCGCCCCCCGGCAGGCCGGGCCGTCGGCCTCCCCCGAGATCCCCCGAGAAGGTGCAAACGATGTCAGTCGCCGTGCAGGGCGCCACCGGCAAGGGCAGCCGGGAGCGCGAGCAGCGTCCGGGCCTGCTGGAACGCGTCAAGCGGTCCTACGCCAAGCACTGGTACGCCTACGCGATGATCGCCCCGGTCGTGCTGGTGCTCGGCGTGCTGGTGATCTACCCGCTCGTCGAGGGCATCTGGCTCACCCTCACCGACGCCAACAGCCTCAACGTCGCCCGCAAGATCGGCGTCAACGAGATCCCGGCGAGCTACGAGTTCGTCGGCTTCCACAACTACGCCGACATCCTCTGGGGCCCCGGCTCGTACGACCGCTTCTGGTCGCACTTCGTCTGGACCATCGCCTGGACGGGCATCTGCGTCTTCCTGCACTACACCCTCGGCCTCGGCCTCGCCCTGCTGCTCAACCAGAAGCTGCGCGGCCGCGCCGCCTACCGGATGCTGCTCATCCTGCCCTGGGCCGTACCGACCTTCGTCACCGTCTTCTCCTGGCGCCTGATGCTCGCCGACGGCGGCGTCGTCAACAGCGTCCTCTCCTTCCTGCACCTGCCCGAGCCGGGCTGGCTCACCGACCCGTGGGCGCAGAAGGCGGCCGCGATCATGGTGAACACCTGGGCCGGTGTGCCGTTCATGATGATCTCGCTGCTCGGCGGCCTCCAGTCCATCCCGGCCGAGCTGTACGAGGCCGCTGAGATGGACGGCGCCACCGCCTGGCAGCGCTTCCGCTACGTCACCCTGCCCGGGCTGCGCTCCGTCTCCTCCACGGTCGTGCTGCTCGGCGTGATCTGGACGTTCAACCAGTTCAACGTGATCTTCCTGCTGTTCGGCACCGGCGCCCCCGACGCCCAGCTGCTGGTCACCTGGGCGTACCGGCTCGGCTTCGGCCAGATCCCCCGGGACTACGCGCAGTCCGCCGCCTACGGCGTGATCCTGCTGTCCATCCTGATCGTCTTCACCGCCTTCTACCGGCGCTGGCTCGCCCGCAACGAGCAGGCCAACGGCTGAGGCCTCGGACCCAGTTGACCCACGAAGGCAGGTAACCCCGATGAGCACCACCACCGAACTCCCGGCCCGCGCGGCGGCGCCGGCCCCGGCCGCCCGGCCCGCCAAGGTCCGCCGCCGCGGCGAGCGCAGCCCGCTGGCCCGGGCGCTGTCCCACGGCACCCTGATCCTGGCCGGCCTGATCGCGCTCGCCCCGGTCGCGTGGATCCTGTTCGTCTCGCTCGGCCCGGACAAGACCGACTACCTCCACCCCGGCCAGATCTTCGACAAGCTGACGCTGTCGAACTACCAGCACGTGCTGTCCGACACCGACTTCTTCACCTGGTTCGGCAACGCCCTGCTGGTCTCCGGCATCACCACCGTGTTCGGCGTGATGGTCGCCGCCACCACCGGCTACGCCGTCTCCCGGATGAAGTTCCCCGGGCACAAGCCGCTGATGTGGTCGCTGCTGGTCACCCAGATGTTCCCGATCGCGGTGCTGATCGTGCCGATGTACACGATGCTCTCCGAACTCGGCCTGCTGGACAGCTACACCGGCCTGATCCTGGTCTACTCGACCACCACCGTGCCGTATTGCGCCTGGCTGCTGAAGGGCTACTTCGACACCATCCCGGTGGAGATCGACGAGGCCGGCCGGGTCGACGGGCTCAGCCCGTTCGGCACCTTCTGGCGGCTGGTGCTGCCGCTCGCCCGCCCGGGCCTGGCGGTGGCGGCCTTCTACTCCTTCCTCACCTACTGGGCCGAGGTGCCGTTCGCCTCCACGTTCATGCTCAGCTCCGACAAGTACACGCTGGCCGTGGGCCTCCAGACCTTCGTCAGCGAGCACGACGCCCAGTGGAACCTGATGGCCGCGACCGCCGTGCTGATCGCGATCCCGTCCGCGGCCTTCTTCTACCTGGTGCAGCGCCACCTGGTCACCGGCCTGACCGCCGGTGCCTCCAAGTCGTAACGCGCCGCCGCGTCGTCAAGCGCCGCCGCGTCGTCAACCACCCGCACGCCGCCGCGCGCTCCACGTCCCAGCGCCTTCCGCTCCTCTAGTCCCCAAGGGATACCGTCCATGACCCAGAACCTGGCCGACACCTCCCGGCCTGCCGCCGACACCGCTCACGAGGCGAACGTCAGCGCGTCCAGAGGCTGGTGGCGGGACGCGGTCATCTACCAGGTGTACCCGCGCAGCTTCGCCGACTCCAACGGCGACGGCATGGGTGACCTGCCCGGCATCCGCAGCCGCCTGCCCTACCTGCGCGACCTCGGTGTGGACGCGGTCTGGCTCTCGCCGTTCTACGCCTCGCCGCAGGCGGACGCCGGCTACGACGTGGCCGACTACCGCGCCGTGGACCCGATGTTCGGCACCCTGCTGGACGCCGACGCCCTGATCCGCGACGCCCACGACCTGGGTCTGCGGATCATCGTCGACCTCGTCCCCAACCACTCCTCGGACCAGCACGAGTGGTTCCAGCGCGCGCTGCGCGAGGGCCCCGGCTCCCCGCTGCGCGAGCGCTACCACTTCCGCCCCGGCAAGGGCGAGCAGGGCGAACTTCCGCCCAACGACTGGGAGTCCATCTTCGGCGGCCCGGCCTGGACCCGCAGCGAGAACCCGGACGGCACCCCCGGCGACTGGTACCTGCACCTGTTCGCCCCGGAGCAGCCCGACTTCAACTGGGAGAACCCGGCCGTCGCCGACGAGTTCCGCTCGATCCTGCGGTTCTGGCTCGACATGGGCGTGGACGGCTTCCGCATCGACGTCGCCCACGGCCTGGTCAAGGCCCCCGGCCTGCCCGACCTCGGCGGCGCCGACCAGCTCAAGCTGCTCGGCAACGACGTCATGCCGTTCTTCGACCAGGACGGCGTGCACGAGATCTACCGCAGCTGGCGCAAGATCCTCGACGAGTACCCGGGACAGCGGATCGGCGTCGCCGAGGCCTGGACCCCGACCGTCCAGCGCACCGCCAACTACGTCCGCCCCGACGAGCTGCACCAGGCCTTCAACTTCCAGTACCTGGGCACCGACTGGGACGCCGCCGCGCTGCGCGAGGTGATCGACCTCTCGCTGGACTCGATGCGCCCGGTCGACGCCCCCACCACCTGGGTGCTCTCCAACCACGACGTCACCCGGCACGCCACCCGGTTCGCCAACGAGCCCGGCCTCGGCACCCAGATCCGCACCCCCGGCGACCGCGAACTCGGCCTGCGCCGCGCCCGCGCCGCCACCCTGCTGATGCTCGCCCTGCCCGGCTCGGCGTACGTCTACCAGGGCGAGGAGCTCGGCCTGCCGGACGTCACCGACCTGCCCGACGAGGTCCGCCAGGACCCGTCCTTCTTCCGCCAGGCCGGCCAGGACGGCTACCGCGACGGCTGCCGCGTCCCGATCCCGTGGTCCGGCACCGAGGCCCCGTACGGCTTCGGACCGGTGGCCGGCGGGCCGTCCTGGCTGCCGCAGCCGGCCGAGTGGGCGGGGCTGAGCGTCGAGGCGCAGACCGGCGACCCGACCTCCACCCTGGAGCTCTACCGCAGCGCGCTGGCCGTCCGCCGGGCGCAGCCCGACCTCGGCGCCGGCACCGGGGTCGAGTGGCTGGAGAGCCCCGAGGGCACCCTGATGTTCCGTCGCGGCGCCTTCGTCTGCACCGTGAACACCACCGGCCTGCCGGTGCGGATCGCCGCTCCCGGCACGCTGCTGCTGGGCTCGGCCGACCTCGTGGTGGACGGTGGCGAGACGGTGCTCGCTCCGGACAGCACCGGCTGGTGGGCGGTCTGACGTGGTTGGCATAGGCTCTGGGACCGTGACTACGGCGCGACTCTCAGACATCGCGGCGCAGGCGGGGGTCAGCGAAGCCACCGTCTCCCGCGTGCTCAACGGCAAGGCGAACGTCTCCGCCGCCACCCGGCAGACCGTCCTGGCGGCGCTCGACGTGCTCGGGTACGAGCGGCCGACCCGCCTTCGCCAGCGCAGCGCCGGGCTGATCGGTCTGATCACGCCGGAGCTGAGCAACCCGATCTTCCCCGCGCTGGCGCAGGTGATCGAGCAGGTGCTCAGCCGGCACGGCTACACGCCGGTGCTGTGCACCCAGACTCCGGGCGGGTCCACCGAGGACGAACTGGTGGAGATGCTGGTGGACCGGGGCGTGGCGGGCATCGTCTTCGTCTCCGGGCTGCACGCCGACACCACGGCCGACCACGACCGCTACGCCCGGCTGACCGGGCGCGGAGTGCCGTTCGTGCTGATCAACGGCTACAGCGAGAAGATCGACGCGCCGTTCATCTCGCCGGACGACCGGGCCGCGATGTGGATGGCCGTCCAGCACCTGGCCGAACTCGGGCACGAGCGGATCGGGCTGGCCGTCGGTCAGCGCCGGTACGTGCCGGTGCTGCGCAAGATCGAGGGCTTCACGGCCGCGCTGCGCGAGGTGCTGGGACTCTCCGAGGCGGAGGCCGGGAACCTCGTTCACCACACGCTGTTCAGCGTGGAGGGCGGGCACGCGGCGGCCGGCGCGCTGCTCGACAAGGGCTGCACGGCGATCGTCTGCGGGAGCGACATGATGGCGCTCGGGGCGATCCGGGCGGTGCGGCAGCGCGGGCTGTCGGTGCCGCAGGACGTGTCGGTGGTCGGCTTCGACGACTCGCCGCTGATCGCCTTCACCGAGCCGCCGTTGACCACGATCCGCCAGCCGGTCGAGGCGATGGCCACGGCGGCGGTGGACGCGCTGCTGGAGGAGGTCGGCGGAAACGCCGCCCAGCGCGGCGAGTTCATGTTCCAGCCGGAGCTGGTGATGCGCGGGTCCACCGGGGCCTGCGCGCGCTGAGCCCCGGCCGGCGCGGCCGACGGACGGGCCCCGGAGGGCGGTTGCCCTCCGGGGCCTTCGGCGTGCGCGCGGCCGGCCGTCGCGGGCTGTCGAGGGCCGCCGCGGGCCGTCGGGGTCAGCCCTCCTGGGTGGTCGGGCGGTCGACGGTCAGTCGGTGCCCGTCGGCGGCCTCGCCGGTGCGGGTCTCGGTACGGCGGCCGCGGGCCAGGTAGTCGCGCAGGACCAGTTCGACGGCGTCCTGCGGGTTCTTGGTGCCGGAGAGCATCATCGCGTCGATCGCGAGGTTCGCGTCGAGGGTGACGGTGACCTGGGCCATGTGACTCCTCCTCGGGTGCAGAGCAGCAGCATGCCCGTTGGGGCGGGGATTCACCACGGGGATTCACCACGGAGGCACGGCCGGAGGCATGCCGGAACCCCCGGGGAGAGCGACCAGACTCTCCCCGGGGGCCGTGGGGGGTCAGCGTTCGAGCGACAGCTGACAGATGATGAAATCTGTTATCTGTTATCTGTTATCTGTTATCTGTTATCTGTTATCTGTCGTCCGTCGACTGTCGGCTGTTCGCCGTCCTCAGACCCGGCCGGCGAAGTCCGGGGCCCAGTTGGCGATGCTCTGCTCGCGGACGCCCGAGCTCGGGTTGGCGGCCTCGACGTACTTGCCGTTGCCGACGTAGATCGCGACGTGGAACACGCCGGAGTCCTTGCCGTTGTTGGACCAGAACAGCAGGTCGCCCGGCTGGAGGCTGTCCAGCGAGACGTGGGTGCTGGCGGCGGCCTGGTCGGCGGCGACGCGCGGGATGGAGATGCCCGCGGCGCGCAGCGCGGCCTGGGTCAGTCCGGAGCAGTCCCAGCCGCCGTTGCCGGTGCCGCCGTAGACGTACGCCTGACCGACCTTCGACTCGGCGAAGGAGACCGCGGCGGCCATGCTGCCGGTGGCGGCCGGAGCCTGGGTCTGGGTCTGGGTGTCGGTCTGCGGGGCGGGCTTGGCGGCCGGCTTGGTGGACGGCTTGGCGGCCGGGGTCTGGGCCGGCGCGGTCGGCTGGGTGTTCACGGCACCGCCGTTCGCGGACTGGCCGGACTTCTGCGAGCGGTCGAACCAGGTGAAGTCCGAGCCGGACTTGCCGGTGGAGGACTGGCCGGCCTGGGCCTGGCCGTTGCCGCCGAAGGACAGGTGCTGGCCCGGGTAGATGGTGTCCGGGCCGTCGGTCAGGGTGCCGCGGTTGAGCTCGTACAGCCGCTGCCAGCCGCCCTGCACCTGGTGCTGGTCGGCGATCGCGGACAGCCAGTCGCCCTCGACGACCGTGTAGTCGCCGCCCTGGGCCTGCTGCTGGCGCTTCTGGACCCAGTCGCCGCGGTTGCCGGAGGTGGCGGAGTCGGTGGTGGCCTGCGCACCGTCCTGGGCGGGCGCCGCGGGCTTGGCGGCCGGGGCCTGGGACGGCGCGGGCTGTGCGGGCTTGGCGGCCGGAGCGGCCGGCTTGGCGCTCTGGGCGGGCGCGGCGGGCTTGGCGGCGGTCGAGCCCGCGGTGGAGGCGGAGGTGGAGCCCGCCGAGGTGTCGACGGTGGCCGCCGGGCCGCCCTTGGTGAGGCCGGCCTGGACCGAGCACACCGGCCAGGCGCCGGGGCCCTGCGAGGCGAGGACCTTCTCGGCGACGGCGATCTGCTGGTCCTTGGTGGCCAGGTCGGCGCGCGCCGCGAAGGCGGTGCCGCCGAAGGCGGACCAGGTGCTGGAGGTGAACTGGAGGCCGCCGTAGAAGCCGTTGCCGGTGTTGATGCTCCAGTTGCCGCCGCTCTCGCACTGGGCGACCTTGTCCCAGGTGGCGACGGAGGCGGCGGAGGCGGTGCCGGAGGCGATGCAGGGAACGGTGAGGCCGATGCCGGCGACGCCGAGGGCGGCGATCACACGACGGGTGCGGCTGGACAGGCGGGTGCCGTTGGTGGGCAGCATGAAGACGCGGTCCTCTCCCACGCCTGCGAGGTGAGCTGTCGGATTCGGGCTGGAGTTGCCCGGCCGCGCTGTGGGCGCGGCTTCACCCCTAGCCCTGGACCGTTCCGAAGACCGGTCCGGGGCGACTTACCTGTGGGTCCCCCGCTCCTGCCGTGGTGCGATTTCGCGCTGCCAGGACATCCGACGGCAGGACTCGGCGTTGCGGATGAACCGGGTTCGTGTGGTCACGAACGGGGAGCACGTTAATCAGACTTAAGTTCAAACTGCAAACCACTGTGATGCGCATCACGGTTTGGAGGAAGCTGCCAAAATTGCAGCTCTTCATGATCGTAAATGATCGTTTTCAAGCAACGGCGCTGCGGAAGCCCACAACTGGCATCGCTTCAGGAGCGGCGTGACGGCGCATCGAATCGCGCGGTGGGGCATCCCGGCAGGGGAGGCGGCGGCCCCGATTCGAGCATCCGCGGCCGCGTTTCCTATTTCCTTTCAAAGGGGCCAGAACGGACATTCCGCTTCATTGGCGTCCGACTTCCGTGCGGGCCGGTCACGGGTGGGCGGAACAAAGTCGAAGGGCCCGGAACGGAAAAACCGTTCCGGGCCCTTCGGTGCGCGCGACCGGCGCGCGGTGTCGACTACTGCCCCGAGGGCCCCTCGGAGGCCGCGTGGGCGCCGCGAACGCCCTCCGGGGCACCCTCGGCCTCGGCGGCGGCCGCCGCCTCCGCCTCGGCCCGTGCCAGGTCCTCCGGGGAGGGCGCGGGCAGCGCCGCCAGGTAGGTGGAGGCGATCAGCTGGCCGACCGACGGGTACGAGCCCAGCGGCGCGGCCGACGGGCAGCCGGTCTCCTCGGCGGCGGTGGCGAGCAGCTCGGAGTCCGCCTCCGGACCGATCACCAGCGGGGCCAGCGCCGGACGCTGCGAGCCGGTTTCCTTGAGGTGGTTGACGGCCGCGGCCACCGAGCCGGGCACGTCGAGCGCGGCGGCGACGACCGGCACGGCCAGTCGGGCGGCCAGCAGCACCCCGGTGATGCCGGCCGCGGCGGCCGCGTCCTCGCCGCCGACGGTGGTCAGCACCACGCCGTCCGCGGCGGTCGCGATGGCGAACAGCCGGGCGCGGTCGGCCCGGGCCAGCCCGGCCTCGGACAGCCGGACGTGCACGGCCTCGGCCAGCAGCGGGTGCGGGCCCAGCGGGTCGGTGACGGGCGCGCCGTACTCGGCGGCGAGCGCGTGAAGCTCGGTCAGGAAGGTGTGCGGACCGGGCACCAGCGGCACCAGGACGGGCATCGGCAGCCCGGCCTCGGCGGCCGCGGCCAGCAACTCGGCCACGGTGCGGTCCTCGTCGCCCGCGCCCTCGCCGCCGGGCAGGTAGCCGACCGCGGTCCGGACGCCGTTCTGCTCGGTGCGGACGATCGAGAGCAGTTCCTCGACGACCGAGCGGGACTCGGGCCCGGCGGTCGCGGGTACGGCGAGCACCAGGGCCGGGGCGCCGGACGGGATCTCGGGGCGCTCGGGACGACGGTGGCGCCCCCGCGCACGGGAGCCTGGAGTGCGGACGGGCAGTGGCGCGCCCGGGATGGCTGCGGTGCTCATGCCGGAGATCGTAGGACATCTGCCGGTCCGGCTTGCAGTCGGCTGCCGTACGGCTTCGGCGCGGTTGCGGCGTGGAGCCGGTGCGGAGACCGTGCGGAGCCGGTGCGAAGAGGGTGCGTCTCCGGTGCCGGTCCGGGTGCTTTGCCCATAATCCGGACATTCCGCTCCCAGCCCCCGCGGGACCGCCGACGGTTGCCACGACGTGATCCGAGGAGGCTGACGTTGCACCTGGGGCGCGTGAGATGTCTCACAGCATGAAGGTGGTTTGACGGAGGGTCACGGGGATGCGACTCCCGGCATTCGAAGATCGACATTCAGCGGGGAGGTGCTCACGGCCGGTTATCGCGCGTCCGACGATTCATCGGCTATGTCCGTTTACGTACCGTCAGGAGAAGGGTCCGTGAAGAGTTCGCGGTTGCGCGCAAAAGGCGTCCTGCACCTGCAACGTCCCGTGCTGATGCACGTGCACTGCGGCTATCATCGCGTCAAGTGAGGCGTTGTGCCGGACCGGTACGGGGCCGGTCCGTTCGTTGGGCGGTGCCGGGGGCGCCGCGCTGGACGACAACTCCGGAAGCTCTTCGGGAGATTTCTATGCACGACTCGCAGGACACGCACGGCTCGTACGACACCTACAACGGGATGGCCGCCGCCGATCTCCAGGGGGTGGTCTGGCAGAAGAGCCGGCACAGCAACTCCCAGGGCAACTGCGTCGAGTTCGCGGCCCTGCCGGGCGGTGATGTGGCGATGCGCAACTCGCGGTTCCCGGACGGTCCGGCCCTCATCTACACCCGGGCCGAGATCGCCGCCCTGCTGCTGGGGGCCAAGGACGGGGAGTTCGACCACCTGGCGGTCTGACCGATCGCCGTGCTCCATCATCGGGGGGCCGTCGTGGGTGCCGACACCACGACGGCCTTTGTCTTTCCCTCGTCCGGAGGCCGCGCCTTCGGAAAGAGTGGGCTCCGGAGTCCTCCGCCCCGCGGGCGGGCTCTCGGGACGTCCCGTCCTGATCCGTCCGGCCGCCGGGCCGCCGTGGGCCGGCCGCGGTTCCGCGGCGCCGGACCTCGGCGGGGCCAGCAGGAAGGGCTCGGGGTGTGGTCCTCCCGGGGCTTCCGTCGACCGGCCGCGCACCGTCCGGCGCAGGTTCCGGCCCCGGTTCCGTCCGGGACGTGGGGATCCTGTCGGGCGCGGGGCCCGTCCTAGGCCGAGCGCCGATGCCGTCCGCCGATGTCGACGGGGCCGTCGAGCGGTGAGCGGCCGCCGAATCCGGGGCACCCGTCCAGCGGGGAGCCGCTGACCGTCTCCGCCTCGAACATCGCCCAGACCACCTTGCCGCTGCCCAGCGGGTGCCAGCCCCAGGAGCGGCTGAACGACTCCACCAGGTGCAGCCCGCGGCCCGATTCGGCGACGAAGTCGGCCTCCCGGGCGACCGGGCCGGTGCTGCTCGGATCGCTCACCGCGCAGACCACCTGGGGCGCGCGGTGTACCAGGCTTATTCGGATCGGAAGCCGGCCGTCCGCGGTCGGCTGCACGGGAAACTCGTACTCGCCCAGGGCGCCGCCCGAGGGGCCGGGCCGTGCGCCGATCGCATGCCGGAGCGCGTTGGTCACGAGTTCCGAGGCCACCAGTGCGACGTCGTCGAACAGCTCCGTCAGGCCCCAGTGCTGGAGCGTGGTCCGAGCGAAGTCGCGCGCGGTTCTCACGGCTTCGAAGCGGGGAGCGAGCGTACAGGTGACCACATGGGGGTCAACCGCCAAAGCCGTACCGGTGCTCATGAAGAGCTCCTCCCATAAGGGGGCGGACACGGCTGGACCCGCCGGGGTCATGCCGGTCACCTCCGACTCGCTCGGCCGCTCGGCCGCCCCCTCGACCAGGCGCGCGCGCACTCGAACGCCCGATGACGCGGGGGACGTCGTCGGGTCGGTGCACGGAGTCGCGCGTGGGGTCGACGCGGAGCCCGCGGGATTGCCAGGGATGTGCAGGTGCACGTGCACCATGGTGGTGTGCGCTCACTGCAGATGCAAGAGTCGATTCACGTGCAGTCGCACTATTGGCATATGCAAGCGCCGAATGCACGTGCATCCTGGTGCGTAGAGTGCGGAACTGATAGGAACATCCGTCAGTATCGGCACCGTGAGCGCTCAACTGATGGCAGACTGTGCGCTGTTTGCCCTAGGTGGAGGTTTCGACCGCATGACCACAGTTCAGCCGGGCGGCGGCTCGATGGTCCGCCGGATCCTCCTCGGCTCGCAGTTGCGCCGCCTGCGCGAGGCGCGCGGCATCACCCGCGAGGACGCGGGCTACGCGATCCGGGCCTCCGAGTCCAAGATCAGCCGCATGGAACTCGGCCGCGTCAGCTTCAAGGAGCGCGACGTCGCCGACCTGCTCAGCCTGTACGGCGTGGACGACGGCATCGAGCGGGAAGCCCTGCTCGGCCTGGTCCGCGAGGCCAACAAGTCCGGCTGGTGGCACAGCTTCAACGACGTGCTGCCGGGCTGGTTCCAGACCTACGTCGGGCTGGAGGAGGCCGCCCAGCTGATCCGCACCTACGAGGTGCAGTTCATCCCCGGGCTACTCCAGTCCGAGGAGTACGCACGGGCGGTTTTCGGCCAAAGTCGGCCGGTCATCAGCGAGGAGGAGGTCGAGCGGCGGGTCAGCCTCCGGCTGCGGCGCCAGAAGCTGCTGACCGAGGGCGGCAGCCCGCGCCTGTGGGCGGTCATCGACGAGGCCGCGCTGCGCCGGCCGGTCGGCGGGCCCAAGGTGATGCGCGGCCAGGTGCAGTACCTGATCGACGTCGCCGAGCAGGCCAACGTGGTGATCCAGGTCATGCCGTTCCGGTTCGGCGCGCACGCGGGCGAGTCCGGGGCGTTCACGATCCTGCGCTTCCCGGAGCAGGACCTCGCGGACGTGGTGTACCTGGAGCAGCTCACCAGCGCGCTCTACCTGGACAAGCGCGACGACGTCGACGCCTACATCCAGGTCATGGAGCGGCTCTGCGTGGACAGTCTCACGCCGGAACGCACGATCGACCTGCTCGCCTCGATCCTGAAGGAACGCTGAGCCGCTGCCGTCCGGGGCCTGTGAGCTCCCTCCCTCGTGAGGCCCCGTCCGGCCGGTCGCCAGGCCGCCCACCCGTCGTCAGTCGCGGGCCGGCGGCCGTTCGCGTTCCGGCGGGAACGGCTGCGGCGGGCGGCCCAGGTCCCAGGCGAGGTCGTAGCGGCGGAAGAGGTCGGCCCGGATCGGGGCCAGTGGGCTCTCGGCGCCCGGCAGCAGCACCCCGATGCAGCCGCCCATCAGCGCACTGCGCAGCACCGCGTGCTCGGCGACCGGGTCGGGCGCGCCCCAGTCCCGCAGCAGCCCCTGGAGGAGGGCGCCGAGCTGCTGCTGCTCGGGGTCCTGGATGAAGGCGCCGGTGTCCGGGTCGAGGATCAGCGCCAGGTGCGAGCGCATCACCCGGGGGTGGTCCATGGCCAGGCCGAGCACGGTGTCGATCGCCCCGGCCAGCCGGGCGTCGGGGGAGGATCCGGGTGCCAGTTCCGCCAGCGCGTCGGCCAGTGACTGGTGCATCATCCGGTGTGTCGCGGACTGCATCAGCAGCCGTTTGCCGTCGAAGTAGTACGAGAGCAGCCCGCGGGCGAGGCCGGCCCGCTCGGCGATGTCCGTCAGCGTGGTGCCCGCGTAACCGCGCTGGTCAACCAGCTCGACGGTGGCCCGCATGATCCGCCGGCGGGAGCGCTGCCGCATCTCCTCATTGACCGAATCCCCGCGAGGTGTCATCGTGTCTGCTCCGAACGTTCGTTGGCTGCGGGCCAATATACTTCTGGAGCCGACAGTCGCACCGGGGTACCGTGCCCCGACGGGCGCTGCCCGGGCGGCCGCCACGAAGACGGCCGGCTCCACCGACACGGGGGTTTGGTGGAGCCGGCGCCATGGCCCGACGGCCCGGAGGTCGGTCGCGGGCGGGGTTTGGGGTCAGCGCTCGGTCAGTGCTCGGTGAGGACTTCGGCCTGGGCTGCGGTCGACCCGACTGACGGATAATCATAATCCGGCACCGATGTGGGAGCCTCCTTGCGGCGCCGGTCCACCAGGGCACCCGTCGCCGCGACCACCAGGCCGACCAGCGCGACCACCGTGACGAACACCAGCGCCGGCCGGTAGCCGTCCAGCTGGGCCTGCGGGCTGTCGCCGCCCGCGCTGCCGGCCGTGATCATCGCGGTCGCTCCGGCGAGGACCACGGCCGTGCCGACCTGGATGGCGGTGTTCACCAGGCCCGAGGCCAGACCCTGCTCCTCGTCGGCCACGCCGTCCGTGGCGGCGATGTTCACCGAGGGGAAGGCGAACGCGAAGCCCACGCCGAGCAGCAGCATCGAGGGCAGCACCAGGCCCGGGTACGAGCTGTGCTCGTCCAGCCGCAGGAACAGCGCGAAGGCGGCGACCAGCGAGACCAGGCCGATCGGCAGCAGCCGCCCGGTGCCGAAGCGGTCCACGATCGGGCCCATGAACGGTGCCGAGAGCGCGATGAGGGCCGCGGCGGGGAGCAGCCCGAGGGCCATCTCCAGGGCCGACCAGCCGAGCAGGTGCTGGAGGTAGAGGGTGACCACGAACTGGAACCCGCCGTAGGCGCCGGCCATCGCGAAGGCGACCAGGTTGGCCCGGGCGACCGAGCCGTTGCGGAAGATGCCGAGCCGGACCAGCGGGTGCGCGGTGCGACTCTCCACCCGCACGAAGGCGGCGGCCAGCACGGCGACGACCAGCAGCGATCCGAGGGTGCGCGGGCTCAGCCAGCCGGCGCCCTGGGCCTCGGTGGCGGTGAAGACCAGCAGCAGGACGGTCGCCGTGCCGGTGATCGCGCCCAGGGCGTCGTAGCCGCCCTGGGCGCGCTCCTCGACGGGGCGGGGGAGCAGGCGGACGGCGAAGACCAGGGCGAGCAGCGCGACCGGCACGGGCATCAGGAAGGTCCAGCGCCAGCCGACCGAGGTGAGCAGTCCGCTGAGCACCAGGCCGAGCGAGAAGCCGCTGGCGGCGCAGGTGGTGTAGATCGACAGCGCGCGGTTGCGGGCGGGGCCCTCCGCGAAGGTCGTGGTGATGATCGACAGCCCGGCCGGGGCGGTGAAGGCGGCGCTGACGCCCTTCAGGAAGCGGGCCGCGATCAGCAGGGCGCCGTCGTCGACCAGGCCGCCGACCAGGGAGGCGGCGGCGAAGGCGCCCAGCGCCACCAGGAACACCCGGCGGCGGCCGAGGAGGTCGGCGGCGCGCCCGCCGAGCAGCAGCAGGCCGCCGTAGCCGAGGACGTAGCCGGAGACCACCCACTGCAGGGTGGAGGTGGACAGGTGCAGGTCGGAGCCGATGGACGGAAGGGCGACGCCCACCATGGAGACGTCCAGGGCGTCCAGGAACATGGCGGCGCAGAGCACGATCAGGGTGCCCCAGAGGCGGGGAGTCCAGTGCGGCCCGCTGGTTGACGGGGCGTCGGGTGGCGTGACGGTCACGGTGGTCATGGGAAGGACAGTACATGCACATGCATTCAATGCAGGGGAATTAAATGTGAATGCAATAATTGCCGATGCATGTGCTAGGGTGGCGGCGTGGCTGAACTCGACTCCCCGGCGGAGGCCGGTCTCGTCGCGCAGTGGCGCGAGCTGTTGGCCCGGCATGCCGCTGCGGCCTGCATGCTCGACCGCGAGCTGGGCGAGCGGTACGGGCTGGGCATGAGCGAGTTCGAGGTGCTGGAGCGTCTCGTCGAGGACTGCGGAGGCGGCGGGGGCCGGGCGGTGCGGGTGAGTGGGCTGGCCCACACCGTCCATCTGAGCCAGAGCGCGCTCTCCCGGCTGATCGCCCGCCTGGAGAAGGCCGGACTGGTCACCCGGGCGATGTGCGAGAGCGACCGCCGGGGCGTCCTGCTCACCCTCACCGAGGCCGGCCGGGAGCGCTACGAGCAGGCCAGGCCGCTGCACCGCCAGGTGCTGGAGCTGACCCTCGGCGACGGGCTCGGCCCGGCCTGTGGATCAGGCTCCGGCTGACGTGCCGTCAGGGGGGCTTTGCCGGGGCGTGGTTGGCCTCAGAGCAGCGAGTGCAAACCCGGGGCGGCGGCCAGCAGGACGACCGCGGCGGGCGTGGCGAGCGCCGCGACGGTGAGCCGCAGCCGGTGCGGGACGGAGAGTCGCGGACGGCCCGCGAGCAGCCGGTCCACCCGCTTCGGGGACTGCGCCAGGCCGGGCGGACAGGAGCCGAACACCCCGCGGTCCAGGTTGAGTTCGGCCAGTGCGAGAGCGGTGGTGTGCCGGCCGTGCCGACGGGCGGCACGGTCGTCGGCGGCCAGCTCGACGAGTTCCGCCACCTGGTCCCGGAAGGCGCTGAACACACCGACTCCGGGGAAGCCCGAGGCGAGCGCCTGGGCGAACTGCTGGAGCCAGTGGTGCCGGGCCCGGACGTGACCGCGCTCGTGGCTCAGCACGGCCGCCAGCTCCCGGTCGGTCAGCTGCTGGAGGGCGCCGGTGGTGACCACCAGCCGGGAGTCCGGGCCGGGCAGCGACCACGCCTGCGGGCGGACGTTCTCCAGTACCACCAGCCGCTCCCTGCGGCTCCGGGCGGTCTCGATGCTGTCCGGCAACTCCGGGGCACGGTCAGCCAGTTGGGCGTGCCGGCGATTGCGCACCGCCTTCGCCGTGCGGACCTCACGGGTCAGCGCCAGCACCGTCTGCACCCCGCCCGCGGCCAGCACCGCGGCGCACAGCCGGCCCCAGCCCTCGGCGTTCTGGAGGCCGTACGCGGCTTCCACGCCGTGCGGCGCGCCGGCGAACACCAGCGAGCGCAGCTCCGGCAGGGCGGCGGAGGCGGCGAGGAGGAGGCCCAGCGCGCAGCAGAGCAGGACGGCCACCACCAGGCACTGCCACACCAGCAGCGCCAGCACCGGTTCGCGCTCCGCCCAGCGGGCCCGGGCCAGCAGCCGGGGCGCGACGGTCGAGAGCAGCAGTCCGAGCAGCAGCAGGCCGATCAGGGCAGGCATCGATGGGCTCCCCGAGTACGAACGGAACGCGACAACGCGCTCCCCGCCAACCTATGCGCTGGCGACGCGCGGTGGAACGGCTTTCGGCCGGCCAGTGACCAACGCCACGCTCGGACGGGCGCTTTGGGGTGCCGGGCGGGCGCCCCGCGGGTGGTCACATGGTCAGGAGCATGGCGAACATGCCGATGCCCATGGTCAGTCGGCAGGCCTGCGGCAGTCCGGTGGTGCCGAGCGCGAGGGTGCCTGTCGGGGTGCGCAGCAGCCGGCTGCCGGTCCAGACGGCGTACGCGGCGAAGTAGAGGAGGAGCGCCCCGGTCAGCAGCGGAAGGCCCAGGGCGGCGGCTCGGTGGTGCGCGTGGCCGGAGGGGGCCGTCATCGTGAGGGCCATGTACGTCATGGCGAGCGCACCGACCGCGTGGTGCAGCCGGTGCGCCCGGCCGTTCGGGACGTGGGCGGCGGCGAGCAGGAAGGCGGCGGCGGGGAGGCCGAAGAGTCCGGCCCAGACGGCGGGCGGGACGGTGGCGCCGGTGACGGCCATCGCGGCCATGCCCAGTCCCATCAGGGCCTCGGCGGCGTCGGACTCGCGGGCGAGCGGCCGGTGCGCGCCGCCCGGGGCGCAGGGGGAGTGGCGCAGCCGGACCAGGCAGGAGGTTCCGGCGCCGGCGGCGAGGAGGGCGAGGAGCCAGTTGACCAGGGCGGGTCCGTGCAACGGCGGCCTCCCGGGGCGGTGGGCGCCGGGGCGGTGAACAGGCGACAGCGAACAGCGGTCGGCGAACAGATGACAGCGAACAGATGATGAAATCTGTCGGCTGTCATCCGTCGTCCGTCAGCTGTCCTCTGTTCGCCTGCTCGCCGACCCCCGTGCGCGGCGACGGACGTCCGGTCCACGATCACCGCACCCGGCCGACCGAGGCCAGGGCGCGTACGGGGGCGCACGGTGGTGCCCGTCGTTGCGAAAGACCTGGCCACACACCCGTCGCACGCCCGGTTGCACCCCCGGCCGGGGGCGGCCACCCGCCTCGGCCACCTGCCCCGGCCCTCCGCCGGCGAGGGGCACTCAGCCCTGCAGCCGCCCCGAGGCGACGACCCGGCTGAGGAACTGCCGCGTCCGCTCCTCCTGCGGATCGCCGAACACCTGCTCCGGCGGCCCCTGTTCGAGCACCACCCCGCCGTCCAGGAAGCAGACCTGGTCGGCGACCTCCCGGGCGAACCCCATCTCGTGGGTGGAGAGGACCATCGTCATCCCCTGCCCCTTGAGGTCCCGCACCACCGACAGCACCTCGCCGACCAGCACCGGATCGAGCGCCGCGGTGATCTCGTCCAGGAGCAGCAGCCGCGGCCCGGTGGCCAGCGCGCGCACGATGGCGACCCGCTGCTGCTGCCCACCGGAGAGCCGGTCCGGGTACTCCTTCGCCTTGGCCGCCAGCCCGAGCCGGTCGAGCAGCTCCAGGGCCCGGTCCTGGGCCTCGGCCCGGGCGACCCGGTGCACCCGGCGCGGGGCCAGCGTGATGTTCTCCAGCACCGTCAGATGCGGGAACAGGTTGTACGACTGGAACACCACGCCGATCCGGCGTCGCACGGCGTCCTCGTCCGCGCGCGGATCGGTGATCTCCTCGCCGTCCAGGAAGATCGCCCCGTCGTCGATCCCCTCCAGCAGGTTGACGCAGCGCATCAGCGTCGACTTGCCGGAGCCGGACGCCCCGATCAGTGCCGTCACCGAGTGCTCGGCCACGGCGAGGTCCACGTCGCGCAGCACCACCTGGCCGCCGAAGGCCTTGCGCACCGACTCCAGCCTGAGCACGTCGTTCGACGTCACACCGCACCTCCCTGGAGCTCGCGACGGTTCGTCCGGGTGGTCAGCCAGTCGGCGAACCGGGTCAGCGGAATGGTCAGCACGATGAACACCAGCCCCGCCACCAGGTACGGCGTGAAGTTGAAGGACCGGGCCGCGATGATCTTCGCCGCGTACACCGCGTCGATCGCGCCGCCGATCGAGACCAGACCGGTGTCCTTCTGGAGGCTCACCAGGTTGTTGAGCAGCGGTGGCACCACCCGGCGGACGGCCTGCGGCAGCACCACGTACCGCATCGCCTGCGCGTTGGTCAGTCCCAGCGACCGCGCCGCGGCCCGCTGGCTCGGGTGCACCGACTCGATGCCGGAGCGGAACACCTCCGACACGTACGCCGAGTACGTCAGCACCAGCGCGGCCCCGCCCAGCAGCAGCGGATCGGTGGTCACCCCGGTCAGCCGCAGCGCCGGCACTCCGGTGATCATCACCAGCAGGCAGATGATCATCGGCAGCCCGAGGAAGAAGTCCACGTACGCGGTGGCCAACAGCCGCACCGGCAGGAAGACCGGCCCGCGCAGCGTCCGCAGCACCGCCAGCAGCAGCCCGAACAGCAGGATCAGCGCCCCGCAGCCGAGCATCAGCTCCAGGTTCAGCCGCAGTCCCCTCAGTACCTCGGGCAGCGCCTGACGGGCGTAGTCGAGGTTGAAGAAGGTCCGCCGAGTCACCTCCCACCCGGGGGAGTTGACGACCAGCAGGTAGAGCACGACGGCCGTGGCCAGGGTCGACGCGGTGGCGATCAGCGCCGAGCGGCGGGCCCGGGAGCGCCGGTACGCCTCGTGTGCCAGCCGCCGCTCGGACGGACGGTAGTCGTCCTCCGCCGTCGGCTTCACGGTGGGCTTCACCGCCGGCTCCCCGACCGGTGATTCGGTGCGCGCCGCCGGCGCCTTGGTGAGCTCAGCCGAGCCCGCAGCCGAGCCCTCGATGCTCACAGTCGAGCCCACAGTCGAGCCCGCCGCCGAACCCGCGGTGCCCGAGGCCTCCCCGCCCGCTTCGGGGCTCAGGTCAGCGCTCACTTCAGCACCGGTGCCGAGACGGCGTCGGACAGCCACTGCTTCTCCAGCTTCGCCAGCGTCCCGTCAGCCCGCAGCGCGTCCACGGCCTGGGAGACGCAGCCGGTCAGCTTGGAGCCCTTGTCCAGTACCAGGCCGAACTGCTCGGCCTGCGCGGCCACCTCGAACTGGCCGACCACCTGGGCCTCCGGCACCTCGGCGCCGGTGATGTAGAAGGCGGTCGGCAGGTCCACCACCAGGGCCTCGATCTGGCCGTTCTTCAACGCGGCCTTGGCCAGGTCGTTGGAGTCGAAGACGGCCGGCTGGGCGCTCGGCTTGATGGTGTTGGTGATGGTGTCCAGGCTCGTGGTGCCGACCTGCGCGCCGAGCTTGGTGCCCTTGAGGTCGGCGATGCTCTTGGCGCCCGCCGCCTTGGAGTTCTTCAGCGCGATGACGGTCTGGCGCACGCCGTAGTAGCCGGAGGAGAAGTCCACCGCCTGCTTGCGCTCGTCGCTGACGGACACCTGGTTGATGTCGAAGTCGAAGTCCTTGGCGCCCGGAGAGGTCGCCTTGTTGAACGGCGCGACCACCCAGTTGACCTTCTCCTTCGGGTAGCCGAGCTTCTCGGCGACCGCGTAGGCCACCGCGGACTCGAAGCCCTTGCCGTTCTCCGGCTTGTCCTCGGAGAACCACGGGTCGTACGCGGGCTTGTCGGTGCCGACGGTCAGCGTCCCGCTGGTGCGCGTGGCCAGCGCCCCCGGCGCGCAGCCCGCAGCCGACCCGGCCGCGCCCGAGGCGCCGGAGGCGGCGTCGGACTTCGAGTCCTGCGGCGCGCAGGCGGTCAGCACGGCCGCGGCGGCGACCAGCGCGGCGAGGGGCAGTACGGCGGACGGCTTGCGGAGGGTCATGACGGGGCTCCAGGGAAGGACCGGCGGGGGACGGGGAGAACAAGGAGGGGCACGGGATGGCGCGACGGGCGGCCCGCATCCCGGCGGGTCACTTCCCCCCGGTGGCGGCGCCGGAACACACACGGCATGGTCGGCGTACGGGTTCGCGTCCGCGGCGCCCCCTGGGCCGGACCGGCAGCAGCCGGGCCGGCGGCGGGCCGGTCAACAGCAGCGGCGACAGCGGCAGCGGAGGCCGGGCGCGCGACGGCGACGGCAGACGTACCGACGGGAGGGCGCCCGGGAGGGGCCGTCGTGGCGTTCGGCCACCGTGATCACCGCCGGGAACATGCGGGGAGGTTCGCATCAGAACAGGGCATCTGTCCAGAACATCCAGATCACTGTCCACATGCCGGACAATCCGCTTCCCGCCGAAGGTTTGGGCGCCGAAGCGGCGGCACGCCGGAGCTTTGTCGGTCCTGGCCCTCTTGAACAGGAGAACCTTTCGTACTTATGGTGTTCCCGTTGAAATAACTCCTGTCGAAGTGAGTCCACGATGCAGAATCTTTCGCCAAGGCTCGCTGTGGCGGCCGACGCCCCGGTCTCGACCCTCGCCGGCCACCCGGCCTGGCTGCGCCTGAAGGAGGCCGTCGAGACGCTGCGCCCGCTCCAGTCCAAGGACGGCTCGATCGACCTGGCCGCCGTCCAGCGGCACTCGGTCGACCCGCTGGTCGCCACCGTCCGCGCCGCCGTCGAGGAGCTCGCTCCGAACTTCCCGCACGACGCCGCCTACCTGGCCGCCGTCGACGCGGACCTCGCCAAGTGGGCCGACACCGGCTACCGCGAGCCCGACTTCCTGGACTCGCTGCTCGCCTTCCACCCCGCCGACCAGCGCGAGGACGGGCTGGAGCACCTGGTCGTCTTCCCGATGTACACCCAGAACGGCAACCCGGACCGCAACCTGGAAGCCGTCCTGCTGCGCGTCGTGTGGCCCGACTGGCTGGCCGAGCTGGAGCGCACCCGCTTCGACAACCCGATGTTCGTGCCGATCACCTTCACGGACTTCACCGCCGGCTACGACACCAACTCCGCCGTGCTCTTCCCCGAGACGGTCGCCGTGCGCAAGGCGCCGGAACGTTTCACCTGGGGCGGCATCTTCTGCGACCGCGAGGCCGCCCGCTTCCGCGCCGTCTCCACCAGCGCCGTCCAGCAGCTCGGCCTGGAGATCCCCGCCGACGCCGAGGGCCTGCTCCAGGACCAGCAGCGCGCGCAGGAGACCTTCGTCCTGTGGGACCTGGTCCACGACCGCACCCACAGCCACGGCGACCTGCCGTTCGACCCCTTCATGATCAAGCAGCGCAGCCCGTTCTGGATGTACGGCCTGGAGGAGCTCCGCTGCGACCTCACCACCTTCAAGGAGGCGGTGAAGCTGGAGACCGAGGGCAACCCGCACGCCCGCGACGTCCAGTACGCGGTCCTCTTCGACCGCCTGTTCCGCTTCCCGGTCTCCGGCGACCGGGTGCGCAACTACGACGGCCTCGGCGGCCAGCTGCTCTTCGCCTACCTGCACAAGCACGACGCGCTGCGCTGGCGCGACAACCGCCTCAGCATCGACTGGGAGCGCGCCCCGCAGGTCACCAACGCGCTCTGCGCCGAGATCGAGACCCTCTACCGCGACGGCATCGACCGGCCGAAGCCGGCCCACTGGATCGCCGCCTACGAGCTGGTCTCCCGCTACCTCACCCCGCACCCGGCCTCCACCTGGGCGAAGGGCTCCGAGGCGCTGCCGCTCGACATCACCGACGGCAAGGCCCTCAACAAGGCCCTGTGCGACGCCGTGCTCCCGGACGAGTTCCCGCTGAGCATGTTCTACGAGGCCCTCAACAAGAAGCTGAGCGGCGTCATCGCCGCCACCGCCGGCATCACCGGCGCCGGGATCCAGGGAGCCGCCGCGTGACCACCTCCACCAACGCCCCGCTGGCCGGCAAGGTCATCGCCGTCGCCGGAGCCAGCGGCCCGGCCGGCCGCGCCGTGCTGCGTCGCCTCACCACCGACGGCGCCACCGTGATCGGCGCCGACATCGACGCCCAGCGCCTGGAGTCCGCCCTGGACGCCACCCGGGTGGCCGTCCGCGGCGCCAAGGTCAGCGGCCAGGTGATCGACCTGCTCGACCCGCAGGAGGTCCACGACTGGGCCGACCACCTGGAGTCGGAGCACGGCCACGTCGACGGCCTGTTCCACCTGGTCGGCGGCTGGCGCGGCAGCAAGACCTTCTTCGACACCCGGCTGGACGACTGGGACTTCCTGCACGACACCGTCGTGCGCACCCTCCAGCACACCTCGCTGGCCTTCCAGCCCGCGCTGGTCCGCAGCCCCGCCGGCCGCTACGCGATGATCTCCGCCGCGGCCGCCCACAAGCCCACCGCCGGCGGCGCCGCCTACGCGGCCGCCAAGGCCGCCACCGAGGCGTGGACCCTCGCCATGGCGGACTCCTTCAAGAAGGAGACCACCGACCCCGAGGGCGAGCCCACCGCGGCAGCTGCGATCCTGGTCATCAAGGCGCTGGTCAGCCCCGAAATGCGGGCCGAGAAGCCGGAGGCGAAGTTCGCCGGCTTCACGGACACCGCCGACCTCGCCGGACACCTGGCGGGCCTCTGGGACCGCCCCGCAGCAGAACTGAACGGACAGCACCTGTGGCTGACAGCCCGATGACCGACCTCACCCGTACGGACGCGGTACGGCGGCACGACCCCGCCGTCCGCGGCTTCGCCAGCGACAACTACGCCGGCGTGCACCCGGAGGTCCTCGCCGCGATAGCCCTCGCCAACGGCGGTCACCAGATCGCCTACGGCGAGGACGACTACACGGCCCACCTCCAGGACGTCTTCCGCCGCCACTTCGGCGAGAAGGCCGAGGCCTACCCCGTCTTCAACGGCACCGGCGCCAACGTGGTCGCCCTCCAGTCGCTGCTCCCGCGCTGGGGCGCGGTGGTCTGCGCCGAGTCGGCCCACATCCACGTGGACGAGGGCGGCGCCCCGGAGAAGATGGGCGGCATCAAGCTGCTCACCGTCCCCACCCCGGACGGCAAGCTCACCCCCGAGCTGCTCGACCAGCAGGCCTGGGGCTTCGGCGACGAGCACCGCGCGCAGCCGCTCGCGGTCTCCATCACCCAGAGCACCGAGCTCGGCACCCTCTACACCGCCGACGAGATCCGCGCGATCACCGAGCACGCCCACCAGCTGGGCATGCTCGTCCACGTGGACGGCTCCCGCCTGGCCAACGCCGCCGCCTCGCTCGGCCTGCCGCTGCGCGCCTTCACCACCGACGTGGGCGTCGACGTGCTCTCCTTCGGCGGGACGAAGAACGGCCTGCTGTTCGGCGAGGTCGTGGTGGTGCTCAACCCGGAGCGCGTGCGCAACATCAAGTACCTGCGCAAGACCTCGATGCAGCTCGCCTCGAAGATGCGCTTCGTGTCGGTCCAGTTCGAGGCGCTGCTCTCGGGCGACCTCTACCTCCGCAACGCCGGCCACGCCAACGCGATGGCCAGCCGCCTGGAGGCCGCGGTCCGGAAGATCGACGGCGTCGAGGTGGTCCGCCCGGTCCAGGCGAACGCGGTGTTCGCGATCCTCCCGCGCGAGGTGAGCGAGCGGCTCCAGAAGCGCTACCGCTTCTACTTCTGGAACGAGCACACCGGCGAGGTCCGCTGGATGTGCGCCTTCGACACCACGGAGACCGACATCGACGCCTTCGCGGCGGCCATCGCCGAGGAGATGGGCCGCGCCTGACGGCGCTCGGACAACGAATCGTCCCGTCCCGCATCAGCGGGGCGGGACGATTTGCATGTGGCGGGCAGGTCCCCGTACAGTTCCGGAGTCGCCGCGGGAGACCGGGGCGGCAAAGCGGAAAGCGAATCCGATGAATGAAACTCCGGAAAACGGAGCGGAAAACATCTGATAAGCTGGAAACACGAAAGAACGAAG